>JAQIBG010000086.1 GCA_027859175.1 Planctomycetota bacterium
TGCTTTGGCTCTGGTGTGCGGTGCTTGTCTATTTGAGGTCTATGGGAGGGAAACCGTCGGGGCACTTGCGGTGGTGGGGAGATTGGGCCGGCCCTTGAATGCAAGGCGCGGGCTCGACACTTCGGGGATGAAGATTCGTGGCCTGAGCCTGCCTGCTGTTACCTATCGCAAGCGCCGTGCGGCGGTGGCCAAGGCCTTGGCCTTGGCCCACGAAGGCCCGGTGCCGGTGCTGGTGGTGGGTGTGCCGTTTCACGATGCGGCGGCGGCGCTCAATCCAACCGTGGGGCGGGCGCGGCAAGACGCCTGGTTCGACTGGTTCTGAGGCTGCCTTGAGCCCGACGCGGCGCTCCTGATCGACCCCACCGCAGGCCCGCGTGACACCTTGTTCCTGGAGCCCGGTGATCCGGTTCGGGTGGTGTGGGATGGTGCGCGACTGCCCCCTGGCTCAGTTGCTAAGAAGCACTTTGGGGTCCACGCCACCGCGCCGGCGAGCGCGCTCAAGGAGCGCGTGTTGGTAGCGGCCGAGCGTGCTGGCGGGCGTTTGGCGATGCTGTGGCGCGAGCGTGAGCCCGGTTATCAGAGTCTCCAGGTGCCGGTGTGGCGTCGTCGTTTGCGGGGCGTGAAGATGGTGAATGCGGAGGAGCACGCGGTTCCGCTGCGGATGATCAAAGACGCGGATGAGATCCGTTGGCATAAGCGTGCGGTGAAGGTGACGGCCGCAGGCCTAAAGACCGTGATGCGGCAACTGCCGCAGATGAAGCGTGAGTGCGAGGTGGCGGGTGAACTGTTGCGCCACTATGTGGGCGCGAGTCATGACCCCATCGCCTTCGACACCATCGTTGGCGGCGGTGTAAACGCGGCGACGCTTCACTATCCGCACAATGACGGCGCGTTGCCGGCTAAGGGCTGCGTGTTGATTGACTCCGGCGCCACTGCCGGCGGTTATTGTGCCGACGTAACGCGGACTCTGCCGCACCACGGGCGCTTTGATCGGCCGCGCTTCCGGGAGCTGTACGAGTTGGTGTTGCGCTGTCAGGAACTGGGGCGCAAGCACGCCAAGCCCGGCATTACACTTGAAGAACTCAATGCGATTGCCTGGACGCCCTTGACCGATGCCGGCTTGACGCGTCATCACGGTTTGAGCCATCACATCGGCATCGAGGTGCATGACCCATCTGATCGCACGCTGCCGCTGGCGCCGGGCATGTTGATTTCCAATGAGCCTGGCGTCTATCTACCGGATGAGCAGATCGGCATTCGGATTGAAGACGATCTGTTAATTACGGCTAGTGGTAACGAGAATACGACTCGCGCGATTCCCAAGACCATTGCCGCCATCGAAGCGGCTATGGGGTGAGGGTTCCTGGTTCCTGGTTCCTAGTTCCTGGGGCGCGCCTTCGGCGCGTCGTGGGCATGATCAGCGCTCCCGGCAGCCCATCAGGGAGGCCAAGGTGTGACGCGCGCGAGCACCTGCCGGCATCCAACGCGCAAAGCGCGCACCAGGAACCAGGAACTAGGAACCAGGAACCCGCCCTACGAAAGCCGTCTCACCCGCGAAAACAAATCGTGATAAATCGCATCACGACTCAGCGCCAAGACCTCACGAATCGGGTGGCGGCGCTCGTCGCGCTGCCAGCGATCGTCGTCGGTGAGAATCGGGCTGGGCGTGATTCGAGTGGTAAACCAGTTGGCATTGATCAGCCAGGCAACGGCACTGATGTCCCAAATAACTTTGCTGCGACCAATCGAGGTGTCGACGTAGTCATCGTAGATCTGGCACAGGTAATCGCCGATCGCGCCTTGGCCCTCGAGGGCCTCGTGCACTTCGGCTCGGGTGGTGGTGAGGGCCTGGGCAACGTTGGCGCAGGGCACCATCACGTGGGGCACGCCTGAATCGAACAAGACGCGACTGGCGTGCTTGTCTTGTCGGCAGTTGAATTCGTCGGTGATGTGCCAGCGAAGCGGATGGCCGCCAAGCCACACCACCACTATGCGTTCTTTGAGCGTTGGGTCTTTGTTGAGGGCGGCGGCCACGTTGGTGGGCGCACCGATCGCTACCACATAAAGGAGGCCCTCGCGCTTGCTGCGCTCGATCAGGTCGTCCACGGCAGGCGAGTCGACCACGTCGTCAGCGCTGGCCAGCCAGCGTTCGCTGCCTGAGAAGATCCCGTCACGCGGGCGCATACCGAGGGCGGTGCAGACGCGCTCGATTTCCTCGAGGCTCTTGCGCATGCCGTCGCCTGGGCCGTCGCTACGTTCGTTGTGGAACGGCGCGGCGTAGACCGCCTCGCAGCACATCGCATCCTGCGCCAACAGTGCGTAGGCGAGTGCGAACTGGTCGTCGATTTCATTGTAGGTGTCGGTGTCGAGCACCATCCGCACGGGGTGTCCGCTAGGATTGGTGAGGCCGCGGCCGATGAGGGACAGATCCATGATTTCTCCTGGTCTGCCGCACAGCCTAGCGCTGTTGGCTGTCGGTCGCTAGCGGACGTCTCTGGGTGCCGCTAGCACAAATCACATGTCTGACTTGGTCTGCTTAGCGCAGCAGTTGCTGCGCAAGGCCGCGTACCGCCTCGGCATCGTAGGCCTGATCGAACACCATGATCAATTCAACCGGGGCCTGCCACGGCATCTTGCCGCCGGCGTTGTTGCCAATTGTGGTGATCGCGCGCGGAATCATGGCGGCGGCGGTGCCGATGTGCCTGCCGTCGAGATAAAACGCGGTGCCGCTTTGGTTGGCAACCGCCACCAGACAATGGCGGCCACTTAACTCCTGGAAGTTGACCGTTTGCCCGGCAGAGAAGAACTCCTTCTGGAGTACGCCGATCTCGCCGGTGTTGCTGATCGCTACGTGTTGCTGATTGCCATTCCATTGGGCCAGGGTGGCCCAGCGACGGCTGTTAATCGGGAAGGTGCCAACCAAGGCCAGGGTCCATTCGGCGCCGATGGGGATGCCATTGTGTCCGACCTTGAGCAGCGTGTTGCGCGTGAAGGTGGGGTTATGAGCCTGCAGACTGCCCTCCAGCGTGGGCTCGATGCCGCTGCGGCCCAAGTTGCGGACCTTGCCAGCCTTGAGGAGTTCGGGCTCAAATCGCACCGACCAAAGGGGCTGGCCCGGGCCCTCGCCTGGAGCCTTCTTGGCGGCGAGCAGGTCAACCCCGGCGTCGCTGGTGTCGACGTCTTGCGGGTCGTCGAGTGCGGCGAGTTCGCGATCGAGGGTCTTGAGGGTGGTGAAGAAGGCGACGGCATCTTCGTCACTGCGATCAATGCCGAGAATGGCCCGATGTACGGCGGCCTGTTCGCTAATCGTGTCGCTGCTGCGGATCAGCCGGCGCAGGCTCTTGAGCGCGTCTTGGCGTTCGTCTTCAAACTTGCCGCGTAGTCGTTCATTGGCTTTGGCGACGGTTTCGTCGCGTTCCTCTTGTGCCGCGTTCACTGCTTCGTCGAGATCGGCCAGGATGCGCTCGACGCGGGCCTCGCTGGCGGCCAGTGTTATGGCTGCGCACAGGGCGAACAGGGCGACAATGCGGGCAAACATGTCCAGTATTCTGCTGTTTCGGCTGGCGGCACAAGCGGCGCTCGGTGGCGCGAGCTGTTGGATTCTTCCACACAGGCCTCCGTTCGCTCCCACAGCGCCGTGCCTCGCTCGCTGGCTACAGTGCCGGGGCGAGCAGGCGCAGGGCACCTTCCAGCAGGCGGGTCCGCATACCGCGGCGAGCAAAGCGTTCCGGATCGAGGCAGGTGCTGGTGCCGAGCCGTTGCTCCAGGTAGTCATCAAGCTCGGCTACCAAGGCGGCGTCGTAGAGGGCCAGCGCGACCTCATAGTTGAGGTGGAACGATCGAATATCGAGATTGATGGAGCCAACAAGGGCGACGGCGTCATCAACCAGGATCAACTTGGCGTGATGGATGTCTTCATCGTACTCATAGATTTCAACCCCCACCCGCATCAGGGTCTCAAAATAACTACGGCTGAGCAATAACAGCGGGCCCATATCGGTTTCCGACGACACCAGCAGCCGCACCCGAACACCACGGGCCGCGGCCAATTCAAGGGCTGCCTGCAAGCCGGCATCGGGAACAAAGTAGGGCGTGGTGAGGGTGACGCGGTGCTGAGCTGACGCGATCAGAGCCTGAACCGAGCGCGCGTTGGTGGCGAGGGGGCTGTCGGGGCCGCCAGCGACCAATTGCGCTGGCATGCCGTCATCAACTGGCTCGGCCGTGCGAACAGGTCGCAAGCGTTCATTGCTGGCAAAATGCCAGTCGTCGGCGAATACGGCCGCAAGTTGAGTGACGGCAGGCCCGGTGACGCGCAGGTTCAGGTCGTTCCAGATTTTGCCATTGAGTCCGTCGCGATATTCGACCCCTATGTTCATGCCGCCGGTGAAGGCGGTGACGCCATCAACGATAACGATTTTGCGGTGGTTGCGCAGGTTGACGAACCAGCGATTGCGCCGCGGGAATAGCGTGGTGGCCCAGGAGGAGCGCCCCCCGGCCTGCTCAAGTTGTGAGAAAATCGCCCGCGGCGTGGGTCGCGAGCCAATCTCATCAACCAGCAGGCGCACCTCCACGCCGCGTTGGGCGGCCTCAGTGAGTAGGGTTAGGAAGTGCTGTCCAACTTCGTCGTCGCGCCACACAAAGAAACACAGCCACAGTTGGTGCTCGGCTGAACGGATGCTATTTTCAAGATCGGCATAAAATTCCTTAGCGGTGGTGAGCGGTCGTATCTGGTTTCCGGTGGTGGCGGACGCCCCAGTGAAGGTGGCCAGGGCACGCCAAGCGGCTGCGTAGGGCTCGGGAATTGGGCTTTGCCAATACGGGAAAGCGAACCAGAGGCGGAGGAAAACGCCGGATGGCAGGGCCCACCGCTGCACA
>JAQIBG010000104.1 GCA_027859175.1 Planctomycetota bacterium
GAATTAGCAGGAGGAAGTTGAGGGAGTTGAGGTCCGAATGTGGGGTTGGGAGTTTGGGTCTAGTCGAGGAAACAGAGGCCCGAGCACTGCACGTAGTTTGTAAACATGGCGCACCCTAAAATTATCAAACTCATTCGGACCTCAACTCCCTCGTCTTCCTCCTGCTAATCTAAAGGTCAGAAAGCAGGAAGAGTGCTGCCCTCGGCTGTGAAGTAGCGCAATTGGGTGTCTAGGGTTACGCTGGTCAGGCCGGGGATTGGGCGCGCCATTTCGTCGAGGGCGCGCACGTTTGGGAGGACTTGCTGTGGGAATGCTTCGCTGGCATTGCCGGTTGAGCGCCAGCCGACTAAGACGTCTTCGCCGGCTGCGGTGCGGAAGTGGTAGCAGTGCACGCCGGCCGCGTCATCACCGAGCACGGCCACGAAGCGCGCGTCACCGAGCATGGCGACGAAAGACGCGGTCAAGGCTTGGGTAATCAAGGGCTCGTAGTTCTGCCCAAAGAACATCGAGAAGTGACCGCCACCGGGCCACCCAATCGCGGCGCTGCCCCAACTGTAGTAGCGCTCGATTCCGGCCACCTGGCGCGTCACCAAGCCCTTGAGATAGACCGAACTCATAGCGGCTCCAGCCAAACCCTCGTCGATGCCGAAATTGAACGCGGCCTCCATGTCCCAAATCGGACGCTGCTCGGAACGCTGTTGCATCAAGCTGAGCAAGGGGTCAACGAAGTTCTTGAACGAGTCAGGGCCATAGTGGGCTGACTGTTCGCGCACATAGCCATGAAAGCCGAGTACGTCACCATACTGCAAGAGCCCGGCCGCGATCGACTCCTCGAGATACGTGCGACCCGAGGTGGTGGTGCAACCAACGATGACAACATTGTTCGGATCCACCTCTTTGAGCACACGGTAAGCGATCGCGCACAGCTCAACGTGCAAAGCAACCGGCACCCGAGCCAGGTCGGGCTCGTTCCACACCACGTAGTGCTGCACCCGGCCGCGCCAGTGCTCCGCCATGGTGCGCACCGCCGACTCCCACTGGGCGAGGTCGCGCGGCGTGTCACCGTCTTTGCGTCGGGCCCACGTGGGGGCTGACCCCAGCACCATGGTCACCTCCACGCCTTGTTCGAGCAGGATCTCCAGGTTGTCGGCGAAGCCGAAAGTCCAATCGCCCGGGCTTGGCTCGCTTTCGCTCCAGCCGTTGAAGATCTTGGCCTTGGACAGCCCGATAGCACAGCTGGCATCAACCTTGGCGGGGGCATACCAATTGCGCCAGCGGGTTTTGCCTGCCACCTCCACCTGGCCAAAGGCGCCGTTGTGGCGCGAGCCGAGATGCTGATTCCGCGCAGCCAGATCACCCTTGGGCACAACCAGCACGGGGCTGCGAACCGCACGTGCATCGCCGGCAACCAGACGCAGCTGATACCATCCTGGCGGCAAGGACTCGATCACCAAGTCGGTGGTGGAGCCGGTGGTCACCACGTCTTGCTGGCGCACCGCTCGGTCACGGTGATCGCTCACCACCAAGGTGGCGGCGCTTCCGGCCGCGAGCGCCGGGCTGAACAGCCGCACCGGAATGACCTGATCGGTCGTCACACGATGATTATAGCGATTGCGCACGGCACTCAGCTGCACCCCGGTTTCGGCTGGCGCCGCAGCCGGACTTGGCCCTTCGGAAAAGCTGACCCGACGCAGCACATTCGGCGCCTCGGCCTCGACTTCCAGAAACAGCGTCGCATGACTGTTCGGAGCAAAAACGCCATGGCGTGGTGGCGTGCGTTCGAACACGGCCTTGGGGTCGCTCTCGGGCGTGAATCGCCAGGTCTGGACAACATCCTTGTGTCCACGCAATCGCAGCGTGACCGGCGCGCTCGCTTCAACATAGGCCGTGTAGCTCGCGCCGTAATTGAGATGCAATGGGGTCGTATTGAAAGCCGTGACGCTAACCTTTTCGGTGCCGCCATCTCCGCCCACGCCACCAGCAGGAACCGACCAGAAGGAACCGTGCTCGTCGTAATCGTAGGTCCCGAACGCTGCCGGGTTACGCTGCACGCTGATATGGTTCCACCCCTGCGACCAACCCGTCTTCCCCAGACCAAAGTCGCTGCCGACCAGCAATTCACCGCGCGAACGCTCGCCCCCAACCGGCACGGTGAAGCCATCGATCTGCTCCAGCTCGAGCGCCGCCAGCAACCAGTGCCCACTGCCGCGAAACCGCCATTTCACCTCGCTGAGAATCATATCCTTGGCTGGCGCAAATTGGATCTCCCACTGCTCGGTCTGCGGGTTTGGTTGCCAGCTGAATTGACCGACACCCGGCAGGGTACCCTCGATAATTTCAACTTGATCTAGACAGCGTCCAGACACGCGCATCCGATAATAGGCCCCCGCCCGTAGCGCACAGTCGGTCAGGCTCATCGTGCACCAGTTAACACCCCGAATCGCCAGGTCTAAATGGCGGCGTCCGTCATGTTCGGCGTAGCCCACAGCCGAGGGCGAAAAACCCGGCAAACCCATCCGCACCTCAAGTTCATCGCCAGCCGTGAAATCACGCTTGAAGGGCAGACCGGTTGGACCGCTGAGTTCATCGTCAGCCGGCGGATGTCCCGTCTCCCAACTGCGCTGGTCGGCCGGGGCCACTTGCAGGCCCTCGACACGCCCGCCGCCATACCACTGCCATTTGTGCCGCCAGATGGTGAGGCCGATGCGCTCGCCGGCGGCGCAATCGATCGTCTGCAACTCAGGGTAATTCCGCAGCTCGAACACGCGATCCTTGCGACCACGGGTCTCCTGCTTCACCACGCGAAATTCTTTGCTGTCATTGGAGAACACCACCACTGCCCAGGTCACGGTATCGCCGTCTTCCTGTCGCTTGGCGCCGCTATGACAACGAATGGTGCCATTGAGCGCATAGCGACCGGGCTGCTTGGGCGTAAAGGCGACCAGACCAGCGCGGTCATACATTGGGTCCTTCTTGGACCGACCCTCATTATGGAAAAGCAGACCCTGCTCAACCTGCCCGAGGCTCATTCGCCCGTAGGTGCCCTTGGGTCTTCCGTCGCGGTACGGCTCCACCCCGGCCAGCACCGGAAAGGCATCCTTGTTGGACCAAGCCAATAGCTCGAATTGGCCCAGACTGGTGTCTTGCGTACCTGCGGCAACGACGCCCGGTACATCCAACGAGACAACCGACTCTTGAGCGATCAACCCGGCATACGCCAAAGCAATCACGGCAACACACATTAAACGCATGGAATCTCCCCTGCAGGGTAGTGGTCACTGCACCTGACTCGGATCGGCCACGTGCCACACAGCACGTTCCGGAACCATCGTCTCCATATGCAGATCAAAAAAACAGTAGCTTGCGCGGCCACGATGGCGGCTGTCACCACCAGAATTGAGACGGTACGGCAGACTGCTGGTCACCGACACCGCGTAACCGTCGCTGCCCCCAAAGAGAACGCGCTGGCTGCCCTGACTGACCATGTCTTCAAACAAGGCTAACTGTGCGCCGCTGGTACCGTCGGCAGCGATCTCGTGGCGGGTTGTGCGACTGTCACCAGGCAACAAAGGCCGGTAGTTCATGCCGAAGCCGATCCGAGGACCATCGGCGCCCGTCTCCTGAATCCACTCAGGACAGCTCTTGAACACCGTGCGGACGCCGAGGTCGTCACGCGTAGGATCCCGACCGCGGCGGCCCAACACCTCGGCATAGGGCAGCAGGCGCTCAAACCAGAATGTATGGCTCGGATACCCCGGGCGCCGATCAACCACGTCAATGTCTGGGTACTGGCCGTTGTGGTCAGCCTGGTAACCGCCGCAGGCCAAGCCGATCTGGCGCAAGGACGAGAAGCACTGCGCTTGCCGCGCCATACCGCGCGCCAAGCCCACGGCCGGCAACAACAGCGCGGCCAAAACGGCTATGATGGCAACAACAACGATCAACTCGATCAGACTGAAACCGCGCATCGTGCCTCCTGTGCCACATCAGCATCTTGGATTTACAACGTTATAACGTTGAAACGTTGTAATATCAAGCGTGAGACGTATGTTTGGCTAAATGAAACGCGTCACTCTGCGCGAAGTCGCTGCCGCAACAGGACTTTCAGTTGCCACCGTGTCCCACATTCTGGGCGGCAGTCGTGGCGACAAGTTCCGTCAGGAGACCCGCGACCTGGTCGCCACGGCCGCAGCCAGGCTCGGCTACCGAGCCAGCACCGCCGCGCGCAGCATGCGCAGTGGCCGCACCAGCAGCGTGGCCCTGCTCCTGAGCACCGTTCAGCACCGCAGTCAGATGCCGCAGGAACTGCTCGTCCAGCTCGAGCGCGGCCTCGCTCACAGCGGGCATCAGCTCCTGGTCAGCACCATCAGCGAATCAGACGAGGCCGACATGCCACAGGTCTTGGCGCACTGGGCCGCCGACGCCTTCCTGGTCAACTACAACAGCCAGGTCCCCGATCAGGTCCTCGAAGCGATCGATGCCCACCGGGCCCCAACGGTGTGGTTGAATTGCAAGCGCGCCACGGATTGCGTCCACCCCGACGACCTGAGCCACGGACGCATCGCCACCGAACACCTGCTCACACGTGGCCACCGGACGATTGCCTACCTCGACTGCGCCCACGACCTGGCAACGCACCCGGCGCTGCACCATTTCAGCCGCCACGACCGGCTCGCAGGCTACCGGGCCGCCATGGATGCCGCAGGGCTCACCCCGATCATTCACCATGGCCCTGAGTTTAACGAAACCATCACGTGCATGCGTTGGATGCACGAGGTCCTGGCCGCGTCCGATCGCGCACCAGGCTTCGTCTGCTATGGCGGCGCCACCTGCGTGCGTCTGGCCACGGCTGCCTTGGTGCTTGGTCTGCTACCAGGCCGCGACATCCATCTGGCGACGATCGATTCGGCCCCAATCACCACCCCGGGTGTCCCGATCAGCACGGTTGTTCTTGATCATGCCGGCTTGGCCCGGGCCGCTCTCGCCATGCTCACAAGCAAGCTCGGAGATGCTGCATGGCAACTCGATGCCCAGGCAATCTGTGGCCACCTTGTGCCTGGCTAAACCAAGCCTGAATCAGCCGGTACGCAAATGCCGCAGCACCATGCGTCGCAGGTCATCAAGCTTGAGCGGCTTGGCCAAGAAGTCGTCCATCCCGGCCTCCAAGCAGCGTTCGCGATCGCCGCCCATGGCGTTGGCGGTCAGCGCAATAACCGGCAAGCCGTCGCTGCGACGGCGACGAATTTCACGCGTCGCCTCATAACCGTCCATCACCGGCATTTGGCAGTCCATAAATACCAGGTCGAGCGGCGGCTTACTGGCATCGATTACACGCTCTACCCCCAGGGCCCCATTCTCGGCCACTTCCACCTGAAGCCCCATTTTCTTCAACATCGCGCGCGCAACACGTGCGTTCACTGCGTTGTCTTCCACCAACAGCACGCGACCGGTGAGGGCACTCACCGTGCGACGCGCGGCACTGCTCGAAGAATTTGCACGCCGGCCTCCCCGCATCGCCTCCAATACCTGCCGATGTCGCAACGGGCACGATAACTTGCTCGTCGCCATGCCAGCCAGATCAGCATAGTCGGTGTGATAGCGCATATAGTCAGCAATCACAATCAGCGGCCAACGACCAAGCGCCGCGCGCATATTGCCGCACAATTCCTCGACCGCATGGTCACGCTGCGCCAGCACCACAAAAGCGCCGCGCACATCAGACTCGCGACACGCAGCCGCCGCCTCATCAACTGGCACGCAACGCAATGGCGCACCTACCATAGTCAAGATTGCCTCAAGTGATTCCGTGGTCACATCGGCACTGCCAGCCAGCACAAATACGCCGGTCGGAATCCCAGGCACCACCAAGCCGCTCGAGCCGTACTCTTCGCGCGACATTGTTAACTCGAAACTGAAGCGACTCCCTGAACCAGGCGTGCTCGCAACCACAATGTCGCCGCCCAGCAGCACCACCAGTTGCCGGCTAATAGCGAGCCCAAGACCGGTGCCGCCAAATCGACGTGTGGTGCTATTATCTATCTGATCAAAGGGCTTAAAAAGACGCTCGATTTGATCAGGCGGAATGCCAATGCCGGTATCAACAATTTCAAAGCGTAGTCGCGTTACACCTTCGCTCCCCACACTACTGACGCGCAACTGAACCGAACCAACATCCGTGAACTTCACCGCGTTCACAACCAGATTAATCAAAACCTGGCGCAAGCGACCGGGGTCACCGCGCACCATACTGGGCACTTCACTCGACACACACACCGCCAACTCAACGCCCTTGGCGCTTGCGCGTTCAGCGGCCAATCCACCCACCTCTTCGCACACCAAGCGCACGTCGAGGGCCACCTCTTCGGTACGCATTTCGCCAGCTTCAATTTTCGACAGGTCAAGGATATCGTTAATCACGGCAATCGTGGCCTCGCCGCACGCAATCATGGTGTCGAGCAATTCTCGCTGTTCGGCGGTGAGCTCGGTATTCCGCATCAGATCGGCGTTACCGATCACACCATTCAGCGGCGTTCGAATTTCATGACTCATGTTGGCCAAAAACTCAGCCTTGGCCCGGTTCGCTGCCTGCGCTTGCTGTGAGGCATTCAGCAGGGCAACATTGCTCGTTTCCAACTCGCCCATCTGCGAGCGCAACTGAGCCCGCATATCAACATAGCGTGCCGCTAGTGATCCGAGTTCATCGCTGCGCCCGATCGGCAAGTCACCCTCGAGATCACTCGATGACTCCACGCCACGGTGCACGGCTGCCTCCAACTGCATGATTGGCTGCGCCAAACGACGGCTCAGCAAGCGCGCCGTGACAAAGGCAATCACGAGAGCCAATACCACCACCACCACCGCTGCGCGCTCGGTCCACTCTGCGGCGCTCTGCGCATCGGCCGACGCCCCATCGAGCCCATCAAGCACCGTATCGATACGATGCGATGCCTGCTGCAAGGCCTCCACTGGGGTTTCAAAGTGGCTCTGCTTAGCGACCAGATGCAGGGCAACCGCACCGTTCAGTGCAGGTGCAACCGCAGTCTTATAGCGATCAGTATCGGTTATAATCTCTTGAAAATCATCGCCGTTCTGAATGTGCCGGCAACCCGCACACAAGCGCCCACCGCTATCGGTAATTGCCACATGGAAGCCGACCCTCTGGGCATGATCGACGACCTCTGGGGCAAGATCACCAACCGGTTTAATCAACACGAGGTAACCTGCGGTGCGCCCATGGCGCGACAGCACGCCGTTGAGATAACGCAAACGCACGGCGACTGCCACGCTTGGCCTCGCGGGCGCATAGTCGTCATTCAGAAATACGGTACTGGTCAACTCCAGACTATCGTCTGCCACCATATTCTTATACCACGCCGCCCCCACCTCAACCGAACGTCGGTTCGACAACTCCACGGCATCCAAGATGGGATCGCCGCCCTCGGGGGCAACCCAGGCTCCAGCCCGCACCAACTCGGTGGCCTGTGCATCAAGCACCATCACTTCGCCGAGTTGATAAAGCTGCACCAACTCACGGAGAGGATCGGTGAGGATGCGCTGCAAGGGCCGGCGGCCTGATCCCTCACGCTGCATAAACAGGCTCAGGGTTGGTGTTAGCGTGGCCGCCTTTGCTTGCAGGCTCAATTCCTCCACCGCCTGATCGATGCTCACCGCCATTTGCCGAGCCAAGGCATCGAAGTCTTCGTAGACCCGATCCACAGCCCAGGACTCAAGAGCGTGCACGTCGCGCTCGAGGTCAGCGCCCACATTGCCCAGTGCGTCTCGGGAAACGGCACCGGTATCAACCAGCGAACCCGTCTGCGCCAGAGCCATCAAAGCGATAATCACTGACGGCAAGGCCACCAGCGGCAACACCAAGAGCAAAATCTGCGTCCGAATCCGCATGAATGGTGCTTCTATTCTTCCCGTAGGCGACGCCACAGCGTGGCGATATCAGGGGCGATGGTCTGGATAACCTGCAAGCGGCTGCTGTCCTCCTGGCTAGGAAATATAATGGGGTCTGAAAAGTATCCAGGATTGTCAGAGCGAATCATGTCTAGTGCCGTGGCATTGACTGCCTGATAGCTCATCTCCACCGCCAATCGGGCTTGAACCGGTGCGCTGAGAAGGTGATTAACCAAGGCGCAAGCCAAGGTGGGATGTGCGCTGTCACTCATCACCACGATTACGTCAGTCCACACCTCGCTCCCCTCTTGCGGGATGACATAGGCCAGCTTGTCTCCGCCGTTTTGATCACGCGCGGTCAAAAAATCCCCACTGTACATGATGGCCAGAGCGGCTTTGCCAGACAACAGAGCCGCCGCGGTATCCTCAGGCGCGGCCGTAACCGCCACCACTTGGCCACCCCGCATCAAGCCCGCCACCTCGCGCGATGCCGCACGCAATGCTTTGGGATCAGATTGACCGGCGACAGGGTCTTGACCCAGGGCCATCAGTGCGAAACTCCACAGGGAATACGGTTCGTCCAACACCACCACGCCGCTGCCTGCCGCCGGGTGAAAATATTGCCGCCATGAGGTAATCGCCTCAGGGACGAGGTCTTTGCGAACTGCGATTCCGGTGGTGCCGGCCAGAAATGGCACCGACGAGTGCCGCCCCACCACCTGCTCGGAATGGCGCAGATACAGCGGCGCAACCGTTGCCAAATTCGGAACCTTGGTTTCGTCCAGCTGCAGCACGCGGCCGGCTTCCTCCAGATTGGCAACCAGGTCTGACGCCATGATCACAACATCAAAAAATCCAGGACTACTGAGTATCTGCGCCTCAATCGCGTTTTCGCTGTCGTATTCAATATATTCGATGTGGCAGTCATACTGCTGCATGAAGGACCGAAGCGTGGGCGACCGCTCTGCCAACGGAACATCCACATCATCGCTATCCAGGTCAATATACTCAGACCAGTTGGCAACGCGCAGAACGGGCCTCTCGGCCGCTGCGAGCGCGGTCATGGTCGCAACCATGAGCCACAATAGACCACAACGCATGACCAACTCCCTGCCACAACGTGGGTGTGACAAATTGCAGCGCCGGCCGAAACCGGAAGATACCGCAGTATGGATACTCTTAGGCCATAAGGCAATGCCTTATGGAGCGACCCCAGAGGGTCCAGCGCCTCCCTCAACAGACGGCTGTGGCGCCATGCAGCGGCGGATAAATGCCGACACCGTCGCACGGCGGGCGGGATCACTAGGGTCATTATGGCCAGCATCGTCGAGATACAGCTCACTGCCTGACGCCGCTGCCGCCAGGGCCTGACCATGCCAAACCGGAATGACCCGATCGCGCCGGCCATGCACCACCAGCACCGGAGCCGGATTACTGGCAACCACGTCGAGATTGTTGAACACATCGCCAGGCACGATCGCAATCCTAGTCATAACGCGGTAAGCCGAGGTGAACGCGCTTTCCAAGATCAGGCCCGCAACGGGGCGCTGCTGGGCCTGGTAGGCTGCCAGCGCGCCACCCAGGCTACGGCCATAGACCACAATCCGCTCGGCCGGGTAGCCGAGTTCACCGACGGCGTAATCGTACACACGCACAGCAGCCGCTGTGCTGGTAGCCACCGTGGCCGAGCCAGACGACTGTCCGTAGCCGGGATAGTCATAGGCCAACACGCTGAAGCCTTCGGCCTGCAAGCCACGAACCCACCACCCAATGCCACCCAAGTCTTCTGCGTTACCATGACTGATGATGACCAGCGGCGCACCTGCCAGGCCCGGCTGATAGCGACAGGCCAGATTCGGCTCACCCACTAGCGTCACCAGCCAGGCGGCGCCCGCGCTATAGCTCGGCGCCGGCGGCTGAAACAGCAAGCGATCACGCACAGCCCAGGCAACAAGGGTCATCCCCAGCCACACGCCAAGCACCACGAATACGCCAGTTCGAAGCAGACGACGAACCCGCCCTGCTCCGATTGCCGGGGTCGGTGCCGACGCAGACTGTTCGGGTTCCATAGCTGCCACAGTACGGCCCTGATGCGCGCGAGCGATGGCGACACCAGCCCCAGCCCCTTTGTGTCTGGCTCAGCGCGCCGCTTGAGGCATCCGCTGACGCGCTAGCGTGCACGCCATGCTGCCCCTGGCCTACAACTCCAATTTACATCCAGCCGAAACCGTCGACGAGATGTGTGCGGCCATCACCAACTTTGCCGCGCCCCTGCGCCAGCGCCTCGGCTGGGATGAAATCGGCATTGACCTGCGGCTCGGCAGCACGGCGATCCATCAATGCCAAAGCGATCAAGACGCCATCGGCAAACTGCGCCGCGCGCTCGATCAGGCCAAAGCCCGCGCTTTCACCATCAACGCCTTCCCCTTGAGCCCATTTCAAACCGAACGCGTCAAAGACCAAGCCTATCATCCCGACTGGAATAGCGTCGAACGCCTGCACGACACCATCGCCGCCATTGGCATCGCCAGCGCCCTCAGCGATGAGGCCCTGATCACGATTTCGACCTGCCCCGGCAGCCACAAACCTTGGGGCCCAGCCGTCAATCAGCCGCTGGCCATTGCCGCGGCCTTTGGCCATTGGGCCGCCGCGGCCTGGCACCATCACCAGGCCACCGGCCGCCGGGTAGTGCTGTGCCCGGAACCCGAACCCTGGTGCACGCTGGAGAACAGCCATGAGGTAGCCGCCTTCTGGCGCGATGCGCTGCCCCAGGCTGGGCTCGATGCTGCGGCCGCCAATCTCGATGGTGACCGCACAGCAGCGGCAGCAGCCCTAGCGCAGCACCTCGCCCTGTGCTGGGATACCTGCCACATCTCGGTTGCCTTTGAAGACCAGGCCGAGGCCGTGCAGCGCGTGGTGGGCGCCGGGGCCAGGCCCCTCAAGGTGCAGTTCTCGGCCTGCCCGGAAGCACCCGATCTCGCCACCAATCAAGCCGGCCTGCAATCACTGCTGGCGATGGATGAACCCCGCTTCCTCCACCAAAGCGCCCTCCTGCTCCCCGACGGCAGCATCAGTCAATGCCGTGACTTGGATGGGCTGCCGGCCACCTACGCGGCACACCCGGAGGCCAGCGCGGCGCGCAGTCATTTTCACATCCCGATCGATGCCCAGCCAGCCGCACCCGGCCTGATCAGCACCGTGGAAGACAGCCTCAGCGGCCTCGCGGCGTGCCGGCCGCACGGTCTAGAACATATCGCAGTAGAAACTTACACCTGGAGCATCTTGGCTGAGAGCGCCCAAGACGCGCTCGAAGGCACCGCGCGCGAGCTGGAATGGCTCGCTCAAAAATGCAGCTGCTAGTCGTAGTCGCCCTCGCCCATAGACCCCCACGGTAAGTCAGACCCTCAGCGGAAAGCCCCAAGCAGAATGCCAGCAGGCACTTGGGCGCTGTGTGTCAACGCCGAGGCAAGCCAGCCAATAATCCCGAGCGGCCTGAGGCCATAATCGCAGACAATGTGGGGTCAGTGCGGCCCACGCGAGTGGTGCCGTCATATGGAGGAGAGCCAGCCATGGCCGTTACCCAGCTCGACATCGAGCTGCAGGGTCAGGTGAATCGTTTGGTGCGCAGCCTGCGCATCAACGGTGACACCGTTGCCCTTGCAGCAGACCGCAGCTATCGCGCCCGCATCAGCGTGCCGAGTTCTGCCGCCAGCGTGACCCTTGTGGCCACCCTGGCCGATGGCAGCGCCCAGGTGCGCCGACTGCTGCTTGGCCACAGCGCGATTCCGGCGGCTCCGCTATGAGTACCGCTCAACAAAGCTCAGCGAGCAGGAACGCGGAGAGCGTCGATCCGTCACCGATGAGTGCCGCGATCGGCCTCGCCATGGCCGGCGCCATCGGCTTCGCCCTCACCGGTTGCGGCAGCAGCGGCGGCGGAGACGCGCCGCCGTCAGCGCCCGAAGAGCCGCTCGGCCCAGCCATCAGCGTGCAGTCGGTCACCATCCTTGCGACCACCGACAGCGCCACCGCGCTCAGCATCACTGGCACCGACGACGCCAGCGGCCGCAACGCCAGCAGCCCCAACGGCACCAGCCACCAAACGAGCTTTGCGCTTGGCAGCCAGCTCCCGAGCGACCCAGGCCGCACTGGCCGCGCGCTGCACTTGGGCTTCGACCTCGACGATGGTGACAGCCCGCACCACCTCGATTGCATCATCAACCCCCCACACGATCAGGTCGTCGACAGCGACCCCGTCCGCTTCAAGGCGCGACGCCATCTCGTTGAACGCAGCGGCCTAGGTGCATCTTGGGACGAGATCGAAGCCGCCATGGGCGTATCGCACGCCGAGGCCGTTGACGCCCTGCTCGCCGGCCTGCGCCAAACGCACCACCAAGGAGCGCCATACTTCCTTGGCGAGCCGATTCTGAGCTGGCGCGAGCGTGGCCGATTGTCACAGCAGGCACGCGATGACCTGCAAGACAACATCAACGACTGGAGCCGTGACCTGCGCCGCTGGTGGCACCAGGAGATGCTCCTCACACCAAGCCCGCTCACCGAGCGCCTCGTGCTATTTTGGCATGGCGTCTGGACCTCCAGCCTGTCGGGCACGCCCTACCCGCACTTGATGTATGTGCAGAATCAAACCCTGCGCCAATGGGGCACGGTCAATTTCGCCGAGCTGGCACGCCGGCTGCCCAAAGACCCAGCGATGATCTTGTACCTCGACTCCGACTCCAACGTCAAGGGTCGCCCAAACGAAAACTTCGCCCGCGAATTACTTGAACTGTTCAGCCTCGGCGAAGGCCAAGACTACGACGAAGCCGACATTCCGGAAATCGCGCGCTGCTTCACCGGTTACGGCCTTGATGACCACTTCAATTACCGCTTCAAGACCTCCGACCACGACGACGGCGAAAAAACCGTATTCGGTCAGACCGGTCATTTCACCGGTGACGACGTGATCGAGATGGTCCTCGCCAAGCGTCGCTGCGCTGAATACATCTGCGAACAACTGTTTGATGAATTCATCAGCGGCCCACGCGATAACACCCTCATCGGCGACATGACCGACCTTCTGCACCCGAGCTACGATTTGGTGCCGGTGCTACGTATGCTGTTTACCAGCAACGCCTTCACCAACACCGCTGGCTACGGCACGCGAATGAAGTCACCGGTTGAATTGGTCATTGGCACTTTCCGCCGGGTCGAATTGGATTGGTCATATGACGACAGCCCGTGGACCATCCTGTGGCGCACCGGGTCGTGCGACCAAGACATCTTCTATCCGCCCAATGTGCGCGGTTGGCCGCGTGGCACCGATTGGGTTGATGCCAAAAATTTCCTGACCCGGCGCAAACAAGCCAAGCACCTGGGCTGGTACCTTGAAAACCGACTGCCCCCTCACCTAGCCGATGGCCTGCAAGACCTGCTCCTGTCGATCAATCCGGTCGGCAGCATCGATACCAGGTCGTTAAAATTTCATTACCGCACGCTCCTGCTCGACCCCGCCTACCAGGTAAACTGAGGACTCGGCCATGCTACACGACCACAGTTCCTGCACCCGCCGTGATCTCCTGCGCCTCGGGGCCGCCCTCGGCCTTGGCAGCGTCGCGGCACCCCTCATGGGCGCACCAGCCGGTGATGCCATCCCAGGCGGCAAAGACTGGGACCGCTCAGTAATTCTGATCGAACTCGATGGCGGCAACGATGGCCTCAACACCATCGTCCCGTTTGAAGATGATCAATATTACAACCTACGCCCCAGACTAGCGATCCCCAAGAATGACGTTATCCAACTCACCACCACGCTCGGACTCAACCCCCTGCTGCAGCCGCTCAAAAGCGCCTGGGATGACGACGACCTGTGCATCGCGATGGGCCTCGGCTACAGCAACAGCAATCGCTCCCATTTCCGTGGCATTGATATTTGGAACACCGGCGCCGACTCCAACGAGTTCCTCGACACCGGCTGGTTCGGTCGCCTGATTCATCCCGCCTCGCCGCCCAGCGATATCGTAGGCGACGCCGTGCTCCTCAAGCGTTATGGATCCAATCCGGCAGAGCGAAGCGATGTCACCAGCCTCGCCATGTCGTCCCCAAGTGAATTCGTGGAACAGGCCGAAGACCTCACCACCACCACGGCCAGCACTGGCAAAGTCTGCCTCGATCATCTTCTGACCCTGCAAAACCAAGTCGCCAACGCCGTGGGCAGCATCGACACTGCGCTCACCAATAGCAGCGGCGTCGGCACTACCTTTCCCGACACCACGCTGGGCAAGCAACTGCACTCGGTCGCGGAGATGATGGTCTCGGGCCTCCGCTTCCCGCTCTACAAGTTGTCTTTCAATGGATTCGACACCCACTCGGGCCAAGCCGGTCGCCATGCCGAATTGATGACTGAACTCGCCGCGGCGCTGGCCGCGTTCCGCACTGAAATGCGCAGCCAAGGTCTGTGGGACGACGTGATGGTTTGCACCTACAGTGAATTCGGCCGCCGCGTCAAAGAGAACGGCTCGGCCGGCACCGACCACGGCTCAGGTGCGCCGCACCTCATCATGGGCGGCCGCATCAACGGCGGTATCCTCGGCTCCGAACCCGACCTGAGCGCCAGCTCCCTCGACGCCAATCGAGGCGACGTACCGCCAACCGATGATTTCCGACGCCTTTATGCAACCGCGGCGCGATTCCTCGGCTTCAGCAACAGCGAGATCACCAGCGCCTTTGGCGGCACGAGTTTCTCAGCGCTTGGTTGTTTGTAGGCTTCTGAAAGGTCCTGGGTCCTGGGACGCCTGCAAGCAGGCTTAGAAACGGGGCGGACTGCCCCGCTACCCCGCCCAACAAACGGCTGTCCCCAGGATCCAAGCGCCGCTAGGCGCGTACCAGGACCGAGGACCCAGGCGCACCAAGACCCAGTCCCCGCCACAAACACTACGGCACCGCCACCTCACGCAGCAAACGCGCACGGCTGGTGGCAAGGGTCTCGATCCGCACCGGCAGCCCTTCTTCGAAGTGCAGAATCAGCACGTCGCCGTTGGCCTCTGGGTCGCTTGGGTCGGCCGCGAGCCACATCCACCGATCGCGCGTGGCCGAGGCCGGCCGGCCAAGCCGCGCAGCCAAGGTCTTGCGGGTATCAAAACGCCGTACCGTCTCCAGCAAGCCCTGGACCTCCGCGTACGCTCGCTCCTGCTCCAGATGCACCGGTGCCACCACACAGCGCTCATACCAAGGCCGAGCAGCCTCGCTCTCCAGGGCCATCAGGCCCAGATTCAACGCACACAGCAGACACCAACGATGCATCGGTGAGCATTCCACCACAGCGGGAGCGGGGGTCCAGCGCCGCACCTGCGCTTGCCTCGGGCGCTCCCAGGCCGATCCTGCGCCCCATGGTGATGCCCAGCCCCTTCGAACGCATGCTGCAACAAGCCTCCGAGCAGGCCCAGCAGGATCCGGCTGCAGCCTTTTCGGCCTGCGAGCAACTCTTCAACAAGAGCCTGACCGACCTCGACGTCCGGCACCTGTCGGCCTTCGCAGCCCACCTCGGTGGCTCGGCCCTCGGGCGCTTTGATGACACCGTGGCCTTCTTGCAGCGCTGCCTGGAGCACCCGGCACTCGAAGCCGACGGCGACACCGAGGCCTCAATCTGGCGTGCCATCGCTGTCGTTGCCACCGCTGCCGGTAAGCAGGAGCTGGCCGAACAGGCGATCGGCAATGGCGTCCGCAACGCTACCGAACGCGCCCGCGTCGCCATCCTGTCGGCCCAAGCGCTCGTTGCCCGCCGTCGCCTAGCCGATTGCGTACCTCACCTGCTTGAGGCACGCGCACTGCTCGACGACGTTCCAGACGACAATGAGTTGCGCCAGCAAACCGCGACCATCGCCATGGCCATTGGGCAACTGGCTGAGAAACAACTCAGCCAAGCCAGCGATGCACTGCAGGCCGCCACCGCCACCACCCGCGCCGCAATGGCCGGCGGCGATTGGGACAGCCTGCACAAATGCCTGTTCCACGAGGCGCGCGCGCTGATCTTGGCCGGCCGCCCGGCCCAGGCGCTGAATGTGGTGCAAACCATGATGGCGCTGGAACGCAAACATAAGGCTGGTCCCGAAGCGCAGTTCCACACCGCGGCCCTGGCTGCCAAGGCCCAGATCGTGCGCGGCCAGTTCAAGATCGCCACCGGCGCCCTCAAAGCCGCCAAGGGGCTTGCCGGCAAAATCGAGGGCGAAGGCCGCGACTCTGCCGAGGCCTTCCTGGCCGACATCAGCGCCGAACTCGAAGCGGCCCAGGCCGCCGTCGCCTGAGCATGCCCTGGCTGCAACAAGGCATCACGCTCAGTGCGCAACGACGTGGCTTCCATCTCGTCACCAGTGAGATTCTTGCGGCCCTGCCACAACTCGGTGACTTCCGCGTTGGCATGCTGCACCTTTTGATCCAGCACACCTCAGCCAGCCTGAGCTTGAACGAGAATGCCGACCCCGACGTCCGCACCGACCTCGAACGCTGGTTCAGCCACAATGTCCGTGAAAACGAGCCCTACTACGAGCACACCCTCGAAGGCTCAGACGACATGCCGGCCCACATCAAAGGCGTGTTGATCGGCGCCAGTCTCAGCCTGCCAATCAGCCAAGGCCGTCTCGCCCTCGGCACCTGGCAAGGCATCTACCTATGCGAGCACCGCAACCACGGCGGAGCGCGGCAAATTGTCGCGACCATGCACGGCGAGTAGTAGGGCCCGTCGGTGCTAAAGGGCTCCCCGAATTAGCAGGAGGGAGTTGAGGGAATTGAGGTCCGAGTGAGGGCTTGGGGGTGGCGGCATTTCACTCTGGGGTTTGGTTCAGGAGTGAACAGAGAAACAGAGGCCCGGGCACTGCACGTGGCCTGTAAACATGGCGCACCCTAAAATTATCAAACTCACTCGGACCTCAACTCCTTCAACTCCCTCCTGCTAATTCGGAGGGCCTTAACCGCGCGCCCGATAGGCCTTTGGACTGCACCCAACCCGGCTGCCAAATACTTCATAAAAATGGCTGAGACTTGAGAAACCACTGGCCATCGCCACTTCGATGATGCTCATGCTGTCTTCGCGCAGCAGGCGCTGGGCTTCGCTGATGCGCAAGGTCTGTAAATAATTAGTCAGCGTGGCGCCGGTCTCGCGCTTGAACACGGCGTGGAAATGGCTGCGGCTCAAACCAGCCACGTCGGCCATTTCACCTACGGTGATCGACTCGCGAAAATGCACGTCGAGATACCGGCGCACGTCGTCGATCTGATCATGCGTGGTCACCGGAGCCACTGCGGTATGCATGAACGAAGCCGTGGCTTCGTCACGCAGCATCGTCACCAAAAACTCGCTCATCAGATTCTTGAGCGCGCAGCGATAGCCGGGGCGCCGATCATGTGCCTCGTCGCCCATCCGTCGCATGATCGTATCGACCCGCTCACGGCCCGGCACCGACAGCGGCAAGCGTGCACCGCGCTCACGCCCATAGCGCACCAGGGCTTTGAGCATCGCAGCGGCTTCAGCGTCACCTTCGCTGACCTCAGCAAAGGCCCGGTCGTTGATGTACAACACCACGCCCAGGCAGCCGCCGCCCGGGTCGCCAGCACCCTTGTGCATCACATCGGCTGGAAACAGAAACAGGTCACCCTTCTGCATCCGCAGTTCGGCGGTCTCGCGGTATTGATGCCCAGCACCTTCGGCGCAGTAGAAAAACTCGTGAAATTCATGCGAATGCAGCATCTGATGTTTGCGAGGTGCCATCACGATCGAAAACGCGTGCAGTTGCGGGCCAGCCATGGCCACAGCCTAGCGCCCCGCCTCATCAGACAATACCGGAGCACAGACGACGATGCAGGAGGATAAGTCAAAGCGCCGTGTCTATAATCTGCATCCTGGAGGGATTCCCATGTCTCAACGACTGCGCGTCGTCTTGGTTGGCTGCGGTGGCATCACCAACGCCTGGCTCAGCACTGAAACCTACAAAAACGAGATCGAACTGGTTGGCTTGATCGACCTCGACCCAGACGCACCAGCGCGTCTGATTGAAAAGCACGACCTACCGAAAGACCTGCCCAGCGGCACCGACCTCGCCGCCATGCTCGCCGACCTGAAGCCCGACGCGGTGTTCGACTGCACCATCCCCAAGGCTCACCCCATTGTCACCACCACGGCCCTCAAGGCCGGGTGCCACGTCATGGGCGAAAAGCCGATGGCCGAACAATTCGGCGCCGCCACCGAGATGGTGAACGCGGCTCGTGACGCCGGCAAGGTGTACGCGGTCATTCAAAACCGGCGCTACAACACCAACATCCGGCGCCTCAAGGCCTTCCTCGACAGTGGCGCCATTGGCCGTGTGCGCGAGGTGCATGCCGACTTCTTTATCGCAGCCCACTTCGGCGGCTTCCGCGAAGACATGGACCACGTGCTAATCCTCGACATGGCGATCCACAGCTTCGACCAGGGCCGCATGCTGGCCGGCAAGCGACCGAAGTCGGTGCTGTGCCACGAATGGAACCCACCCGGCTCCTGGTATCGCCATGGTGCGAGCGCAATCGCCAGCTTCGAAATGACCGACGAGGTGGTGTTCACCTACCGCGGCTCGTGGACCACCACCGGCGCCGAAACCAGCTGGGAATGTAGCTGGCGCATCATCGGCACCGAAGGCGCGGTCACTTGGGATGGCAGCGATGGATTCAGCGCAGAGCGCCTGAAAGACGTCAACCAGGCCTCGTCTGAAAAGGGCGGCGGTTTGATCCGCGAGCGCGAATCGATCGAAGTGCCAGAAATCGAAATCGAAGGCTTCCGCAGCGGCCACGACGGCTTGCTACATGACTTCGTGGAAGCGGTCCGCGCCGGCACCGAGCCGGAAACAATCTGCACCGACAACATCTACTCCGTAGCGATGATCCACAAGGCCGTCGAAAGCGCCGAGGCCGGTCGTAAAGTTGAGATCCCCGAAATCTGACAACAGATGTGCGGGTGGCCCATTC
>JAQIBG010000017.1 GCA_027859175.1 Planctomycetota bacterium
GGTCTCGCCATCGCTGCGCTCGGCTGGCACCGTGGCGTGGGCTTTAGCCCGCGAAGAAGTGACCGCGAACTCAGGTGCTTAGCTAACGAGGCACCACTCCAGCACGCCAAGGCCCGTGGCGACTCTGCTGCGCTGGCCTCCTGGGCGGCTGGCTTGTGAGGCTTGTTGAGGTGATGGGACCTGTTGTTTGCGCTCGGTTACCCGTGGCTGAGCGCGGCGGTGCCTGGGAGTGTCGCTGCCCTCAGCGACACACGCGCGACGCGATCGGCCTTAAGTCGAGCAAGCCCGCACGCGGAGCGAGCCCGACGCACTCATCGAATTCAACCAGTCGCAAAACCAAGCCCTGTCACACCGCACGTGGAGCACTCCCCTTGCGGGCGGCCTGCGCCCCCTACGGACTTTAGTGTCGCCGGAGCTGACACCGTGTTAGCGAAGCAGCTGGGTTCACGGAGGCTTCTTCGCGGGCTAAAGCCCACGCCACGGTGCCAGCCGAGCGCAGCGATGGCGAGACCCCCACGCCAGCGTAGCGCAGGCGACCTGGGGATCATAAGGGGCAAAGCCCTTTAGATGTACAATCAAGAAGTCTCGTCGGCCATGGTGACGCGGGTGACTTCTTCAACCGAGGTCACTCCACGCATGGCATTCATCAACCCGGCGCGGCGTAGCGACACCATGCCGTCTTGCAACGCAACGCGGCGGATGTCGATATTGGAGCCGCCCGTGATGATAATTTCTCGGATGGGATCGGTGATCTCGAGGCATTCAACCAGCGCGAAGCGGCCCTTATAGCCATTGGCACAGAGACTGCAGCCAACCGGCTCCCACAGCTCGAGACCTTCGATCTCTTCTTCGCGATACCCGAGCGTGATCAGTTGATCAGGCGTTGGCATTGTTTCCGTCAGGCGCTTGCAGGCCTTGCACAGACGACGGCCAAGGCGCTGGGCCGAAATCGCGAGCACGGTATTGGCCACCAAGAAGGGCTCGATGCCCATGTCGACAATACGGTTGATGGTTGAGGGTGCGTCGTTGGTATGCAGGGTCGAAAGCACCAAGTGACCGGTCAGCGCAGCCTTAACCGCGATCTCGATCGTCTCTTGGTCACGAATTTCACCGATCATCACCGTATCGGGGTCTTGACGCAGAATCGCGCGCAATGCCGAGGCAAAGGTCAAGCCACGCTTCGGATTCACGTGCACTTGGTTGAGACCTTCGATCTCGTATTCGACCGGCTCCTCCACCGTGGTCACATTATCCTCGATACCCATCACCGCCTGGAGACAGGAATACAAGGTGGTCGACTTACCCGAACCAGTAGGCCCGGTGACCAAGAACATGCCGTAGGGCGAGGCAATCGAACGTGCCACGATATCAAGGACGCCGGGCTCAAAGCCGAGCGAGTCAAGACTGCCGGCCAAATTACCTTTGTCCAAGATACGCATACACATCTTCTCGCCGTGCACGGTTGGCAGCGAGCTGACACGGAAGTCGACCGCGCGACCAGCGATCTTGACCTGAAAACGACCATCCTGCGGCTTGCCGCGTTCGGCAATATTCATGGTGTCGGTCATGATTTTAATACGCGACACCACGCCGTTTTCGAGGCGTTTGGGCGGATTGAGCACCTCATGCAGGACGCCGTCAATGCGATATCGTACCCGCAAGCGCTTTTCAAACGGTTCGATGTGAATATCCGAGGCGCCACGCTGAATCGCCTGCAAAATCACCATGTTCACCAGCTTGACCGCCGGGCTTCCCTCCGCAGTCGAGGACAGGAGGTCGTCCATGCCCTCCTCATCGCCTTGGTCACCGCCGTCACGCTCGGTAACCATCACCTCGCCATCGTCTTCGATGGTATCGAGGAAGGTGCTGATCGCTTTCTCTTGCGCGTGATAGCTGACTTCGATCGCCTTGTTAATCGCGCGATCGGTTGAAACCACCGGAATGATCTGCATGCCAAGGTGCAGCTTGATGTCGTCAAGATGCACCACGTCGTAGGGATTGGACACCGCCACCGTGAGATGTTCGCCACACATCGCGACCGGAACAATCCCGAAACGCTTGGCATCGGCCTCGCAGATCGGTTCTTCGCCGCGGTTCAAGGCGCACAACAATTCCATATCGACGTGATACTTGACCAAATCGATCGGCGGCATGCCGACATCTTCAGACACTAGGCCGGTCAGGGTTGGCTCGTCGAGGTAGTCTTCCTCAATCAGCAGTTCGCCCAGGCTCTTGCCTTCTTTGGCGCTACGGGAGGACAGGTCTTTCAGCTCATCAGCGCCCACCAACTCATGGCGTTGCAGCAAAGCGCTAAGCTTACGATTGAAGCCGACGAGGTTGGTGGTGGCCATAACTGATCTCCGATCACAGTCCGTGCTGTTCGAGCACGCCGTGGATCTCGCTCATTTTGGTCAAATAAACTTGCACGCTACAGCCGGTTTGACCCTCAAGTTCGGTCAGCAAGTCTTCCGACAACAGGCCTGCAATCGCCACCACCAACACCGATCCGATCGAGTCGAGCGGCACAAATTGAAAGCGCCGCATCATGGTGGGATCAAAGATTTCCAGCAGTTCCATCGCCACGTCATATTTTGACGCATCGATGTAGGGGATGCCGAACTGATGCACCAAGGTGGCCACAATTTTATCTTCGGTGAGAATGCCCTGCTGCACTAAGGCCTCGCCAAACAACACGCCCTGCTGATGCTGCAGGCGCAAAGCGTCTTGAATCTGCTCCTCAGAAATCAGCCCCTCTTCAAGCAGGATCTCGCCTAATTTCTTGCGAGTGAGCCGATTCAACGACACCATTAGGCGACCTCCCGCGAGAAGGTTCGCTTCAGGTCTTCGGGGTCCATGGTGTAGTGCAGGGCTTCATCCCAGCTAATCATGCTGCGCTTGTACAACTCATACAGCGACTGGTTCATGGTCTTGGAGCCATACTTCGAGCCGGTCTGAATATGCGAAATAATCTGGTGACACTTGTCTTCGCGAATCAGCGAACGAATCGCTGAGGTTGGGCGCATGACCTCCGAGCACAAACAGCGACCACGCCCATTCTGCACTGGAATCAGCTGCTGACAGAACACGCCCTCAAGCACGAAGCTCAACTGAGTACGGATCTGATTCTGCTGATAAGCCGGGAACACGTCGACAATACGGTTGATAGTCTGCACGCAGTCTGAGGTATGCAGGGTCGCGAAGGTCAAGTGACCGGTCTCGGCCAGGGTCAGCCCAGCTTCGATGGTTTCTTTGTCGCGCATTTCGCCGATCAGGACGATGTCGGGGTCTTGGCGCAGCACGCGGCGCAGGGCCTCTTTGAAGCCGTGGGTGTCTGAACCCACCTCACGTTGGTTCACCAAGCAGGCCTTATTGCGGTGCACAAACTCGATCGGGTCTTCAATCGTGACGATGTGATCTTGGCGCGAGGAATTGATGTGGTCGATCATCGCAGCCAAGGTTGTTGACTTGCCCGAACCAGTGGCGCCGGTCACCAGCACCAAGCCCTTGCGCAGTCCGCACATCGACTCGCAAGTCTGCCGCGGCAGACCGAGCTGCTCAAAGGTTTTGACCTCGTACGGAATAATACGCAACACGGAGCCAACCGCACCACGCTGGTAGAACACGTTCACGCGGAAGCGGCCCAAGCTGGCCACACCGAAACTCATATCGAGTTCGAGCTCCTGCTCGAAACGGGCGATCTGCTCGCCATCCAAGATCGAGTACATGATCTTTTGGGTGTCTTCGGGGGCGAGGATTTCGATCTGCGGCACCTCAACCAACTTGCCATCAACGCGAATACGCGGCGGCGAGCCGGCAGCGAGGTGGAGATCGGACCCGCCGCGCTCCACCATAATGCGCAGCAGTTCTTCGAGCGTGACCATAACTCCTCCTGTTAACCCGACTTGAACTCGGGCGCGGACAGTCTTCGGTGACGATCTTGATGCTCAGAGCCGAGCGACGCAAGCCCCGGTTGGCCGCATCGCCATTAGGCGACCAGTACGGGGGCGCAGGGCTGCGCCCCCATACTGGTCAGAGCATCGTCGGCTATACCCAGGGAATAACCCTAAGCGCAATTTGATTAAACACTTACGACGCGTCGAGAGGTGTCTAGAGCAATTACAGACTGAAGACCGGAATAGCCCACACGCCAGCAAGGCCAGCCAAACGCATGACCCGCTCGCGACACGCCACCACGGTGTCGTCATCCACGGTCAAAGGCGCAACCACCTGCAGCGCCCGGCATATGGGCGTAGCGTCAGGGCCGAAGGTTGTCAGCAGGGCCTGTTTCAAGGCTGCGTCGTCCAAAACCGTGCCGTCTGCGGCCTGCAAAGCGCCGGCACCATCAAGCGTCAGCACCAAGGGCATGTCGATGCGGCTGAAGACAAACTTTACCGCCGAATTGACCGGCGGAGCGATTGCCGAATTGACTTCAAACAGATCATCTTGCGCCGCCACCGGGAACGGACTCGCCAACAGCGCGTCTGGCTCATCGAAGTTGACGACCACGCTCATGGTCACACCCAACATGAAGCGCTCGACCGTTTTGGTCTCCTTGGTACCCGGGATCGGCTGATCAAAGGTTTGGAAGCGGGAGCCAGTGAACACCCAAGGCAGGGCGGGATACGGGCGATCCGTGCCACGATGGCGAACCAGCGTACTGGCGGGGGCGCGCACCCAGGCATCGGGCTTGAGCAAGGGGTCGCTTTGCCAGTGGGCCTCCACCATCAAGGGCACCCCGCGCGCTGGTACGGCGCTCATCTCCATACCCGGCTTGCCGCTCTCTTCGATGCTTAGGGCCGCAATAAAGGCAGCTTTGACCAGCTGGTCATTGCCCGTGAGCAAACGCGCGAAGCTCTCGTGGTTCTTGCCGCCCTTGAGACAGCACAGCACCTCCAAGCCGTCAATCGGCCCCTGATCAAACAGGCTCAGACCCTCAAGCACCACGCGCTCACCGGGCGTGATCAGCACCCCATCTATCATCGGCGTATCGCCGCTCAGCGGTTGGGCCGGCACCGGCACCGTGACCGGGGGCGCCGGCATCGCGGCCAACAAGGCGCCAGCACGATCGAGTGCTACCTCATAATCGACGGCAGACAGGGCGGTACTCAGAGCAACAAGCAGCAACAGCGGGCGCATGGCACCTCCAGGGGGGACCTCTGTCATGAGCACGAAGCATGCCGGTCAGGCAGCCCCAAGGCCAGCCTCGGATGCCTAAAGCAGTGACACCTGAGCGATGCGGCGTCGAAACGGATTACAGATTGCGACCAATGGCCTGGGCGATGTTGCGCAAACCGTGAGCATGCACCAGCTTCAGCAGGCCGCGATTGATGCGTCGCACCAGCAGCGGGCCGTGGTAGATAAACGCGGTGTAGACCTGGACCAGACTGGCGCCATGGCAGATCTTGTCCCACGCGTCTTCAGCGCTGGCAACGCCGCCGACGCCAATCACCGGCACGCGGCCGTCAACCCGGCGCGCGACCCGTGCCAGCACCTTGGTGCTCAAAGCCCGCATAGGCGCGCCAGACAAGCCGCCCGGGCCGATCTCATCGAGACGGGCCTGGCCACAGCTCAAGCCGCTGCGAGTAATCGTGGTATTGGTAGCAATCAAACCGTTGCAGCCGCACTCCAGGGCCACGTCCACCGCCGCGTCGATACCGTCTTCCGACAGATCCGGCGCAATTTTCAGCAACAACGGGCGCCCCGGTGCCACTTCATCGAGGGTTTCGCGAACTCCAGCCAGGAGGGGCCGCAGTGAGGCCTCGGCCTGCAGATCGCGCAGGCCCGGGGTGTTTGGGCTGCTGACATTCACCACCATGTAGTCGGCGTAGGGCGCCAAGCTGGCCACCGACGCACGGTAGTCGTCGAGGGCCTGCTCGAGATCAACCAGCTTGGTCTTGCCGATATTGATGCCCAGCACACCGCTCGGCCGCCGCCTCCCTTGCCCCACGGCGTGGTAGCGCCGCCCGAGAGCCTGGGCCACGGCGGTGCAACCAGGGTTGTTGAAGCCCATGCGGTTGATGACGGCTTCGTCGTCAACCAGACGGAACAGGCGCGGCTGGTCATTGCCGGGCTGCCCCTGACCGGTGATGGTACCCACTTCCACGTGGCTAAAGCCCATCGCCAACAGGGGTTCGATCGCCACCGCGTCCTTATCCAGACCTGCCGCGAGGCCAACTGGATTAGCAAAATCGAGGTCCCACAAGCGCTGCCGCAGGGCCGAATCGTGAACCGAGCACAAGCCGCGCAGCAGGGCCCGGGCCGGTGCTGGGCAGGCGTAGCGCAGGGCCGCGATGCCGAGGTGATGAGCGCGCTCAGGGTCCAACTTGAACAGGAGCGGACGAGCCAGAGATCGGTAGCAATCCATTCGGCCAGCGAGATTAGCCAGGGCCTGGGCGCGGCAAGGGGCGTCCCAGCGCAGCCCGGCAAACCGCGAATCGCCAAGCACTTGAGACCAAGCGACCCCAGTCACACCTCGCACCGCCGCGGACCATCGCCCGTTCGCGCGATCATTGGCACAGCCCGCGCCATATCCCCTCACCACAGGTCCTTCGGGGCCGGTCTTGTCGCAAAGGGCGACAGGGCCTGTCTCGGTTCGCAACGGAGCCCCCATGGCCGACGCCGCCATCTTACCAGTGCTCAGTTCAGTCGCCCGCCTGACCAAGCGCAGCGAATTGGCCTTCGCGATATCTCTGTTGGCGATCATTGCGGTCTTGATTCTCCCGCTGCCGGCGAGCCTGCTGTCGATCTTGCTGGCCGGCAACCTGTCGCTGGCGGTGCTGGTGCTCCTGGTGGCGGTCTACACCAAAGAGCCGCTCGAATTCAACACCTTCCCTTCGCTGCTCTTGGTCACCACCCTGTTCCGACTCGGCCTCAACGTGGCCTCGACACGCCTGATTCTCTTGACCGGCACCGGCGGCAGCCTGATTGAAACTTTCGGCAACTTTGTGGTTGGTGGCAACTTTGTGGTTGGCGTCGTGGTGTTTGTGATCTTGCTGATCATTCAGCTGGTGGTGGTCACCAAAGGCTCTGGCCGCATCGCCGAGGTTGCCGCGCGATTTACCCTCGACGCCATGCCCGGCAAACAAATGGCGATCGACGCCGACCTCAACGCCGGCCTGATCAGTGAAAAGGACGCCCGGGAGCGCCGCACTAAAATCTCACAAGAAGCCGAGTTCTACGGCGCCATGGATGGTGCCTCCAAGTTCGTCAAAGGTGACGCCATCGCCGGCCTGATCATCACCGCCATCAACATCGTCGCTGGTATCATCATTGGCATGACCCTGATGGGGATGACCGCCGGCCAAGCCGTTGAAACCTTCTCGATCCTGACCATCGGTGACGGCTTGGTCAGCCAGATCCCTTCGCTGCTGATCGCCATCGGCTCGGGCATGCTGATCACCAAGAGCCGCAGCGAAGAGAACATCGGCGTTGAATTGCCGCGTCAGTTCTTGCTCAAAGAGAAGGCCATGCTCATCGCTGGCTGCATGGTGATGATCCTCGGCATTTTGCCTGGGATGCCCTTCTTCCCTTTCGCGGTGATCGGCACGACACTGCTGCTTTTATGGTACCGAGTGCGTAACAATGAGTCAGAGCAAGCCGAGATAACCGAACGTGAGGCCGTCGAAGAAGCCACCACCGACACTCCCGAGGAACAGGTTGAAGACCTGATCGCAGCCGACCGCATCGGGGTCGAAATCGGTTATCGCTTGATCCCCTTGGTCGACAAGGAGCGCAGCGGAACGCTGCTCGACCGTATTACCACCCTGCGCAAGCAGCTGGCGCGCAACCATGGCCTGTTGATCCCGCCGATTCGCATCAAAGACAATATCCAACTCGGCCCCAACCAATACCGGATCACCGTGTACGGCGAACAACTCGGCGGCGGCGAACTGCTGCCCGACCGCCTGATGGCCATCGATGGCGGTGGCGTAGCCGCTCCCATCGAAGGCCAAGCCACTAAGGAACCGGTATTCGGCCTGGATGCGGTGTGGATCGACCAGGCGCGTCGCGCCGAGGCCGAGGCCCTGGGCTACGCCGTCACCGATCCGGCCTCAGTGTTCATCACCCATCTGACCCAAATTCTCAAGGGCAATGCCTCGCAACTGCTCAACCGTGAAGACATCCAGGCGATGCTTGAGAGCCTCAAGCGCGAGGCACCAACGCTCATCAAGGACATCGAAGACAACGTCAAACTTGGCCTGATTCAAAAGGTATTGGGTCTCCTGCTCGACGAAAAGATTCCGGTCTGCAACCTCGAGAAAATCCTCGAGACCATCGCCGACAACCCACAGGGCGAACCGGCGATTCTGGCCGAACAAGTGCGGGCCCGCCTTGGGCGCGCCGTGGTTTCGCCCTACCTGACGGCCGACGGCTCGCTGAGCGCCATCATCCTGCACCCGGCCACCGAACAACGGCTCTCAAGCAGCATTCTCGGTGGCAAACAAGGCGGCGGGCTCGGCATTGCCCCAGCCGAAGCATCGCAACTGATGGATCAGATCGGTAGCGCGGTGCAAGAAGCGCTAGCCCAAGGTTCTGAGGGCGTGCTGCTGACCACCGCTGCGCTGCGCCGGCAAATGCACCAGATCACCAGTCGTTTATATCCCGACCTACCGGTTCTCAGCTACAGCGAGCTGGGTTCCGACGTACAGGTCGACGTTATCGCAACCGTCACCCTCGAGGTGCCGCAGAATTCTGAACAATCTCCTGGAGGCCAACAATGATCGTCCGCAGTTATACCGGCCGCACCGTCCAAGAAGCCCTCGGCAAAGTCCGCAGCGACCTCGGCACCAAAGCGCTCATCATTGAAACGCGAACCGTGAAAGAACCCGGCATGATGGGGCGCCGTTG
>JAQIBG010000025.1 GCA_027859175.1 Planctomycetota bacterium
GCGGCGCGCATTTCTCTGCGGAGATGCCGGTGAGCACCGCCGCGAATGGATCGCTGCGGCCGTCGAGTTAACCAGCCGTTGTTTTGCCGTCGAGATTCTCGGATTCGCGATCATGTCCAACCACCTGCACATGGTGGTCAAAACCCAGCCGACACGGGCCAGGAGATGGTCGGATCAGGTGGTCGCCGAGCGCTGGGCCGCGCTGTATCCGCTGCGCGGCGCCGACGGCGAGCCCGAAGCGTGGCCATTCGAGAAGATCCAGGCTCTCGCCGCCAATCACGACCGCTGCGCCAAGCTGCGTGAACGCCTCGCGTCTTTGTCGTGGATGATGAAAATCATCAAAGAACGCATCGCCAAACGCGCCAATCGTGAAGACGGCTGCCGGGGCCACTTCTGGGAACAACGCTTTCACTCGAGCCGCCTGGCCGATCAGGCCGCGCTGCTCAGCTGCCTGGCCTATGTCGACCTGAATCCGATTCGCGCCAAGATGGCCGATCGCCCCGAAACCAGCGACTTCACCAGTGTGCACGAACGCATCTGCGCCCGTCAGCGCCACCGCCAGGCCTGCGCGCTCATCTCAGCTGGCACCACCAGCGGCGACACAGCCACCACCCCAGAACTGCACCACACCCGAGCGGCCGGCCCCGAACACGGCCTGTTCATCGCTCCGATAGCCGCATGCGTCGTCGGTGATCCCGACTCGCGTGACGCACCCAGCCCCATTTCCCTCGATAATTACCTCGACCTCGTCGATGCCACCGGCCGGATCATCAGATCAGGCAAGCGCGGACACATCCCTGCCCACCTCCTGCCCATCCTGCAGCGCTTAGATCTCGATGTCGACGCGTGGCTGACCTTGATGCGCAGCCACGGTCGCTTTATTGGCACCGCCATAGGCCACTACGCGGCACGCGCCGCCGTTGCCGCGAAACGCGGCCTGAACTGGATTCGCAATACCATCCCCGAACTGTTCAGCGGGCGACCACCCCCACAAGCCAGCGTTACCTAGCGCGATTTCATCACTACACGCCAGCATCACCAAACAGCCACCCGGAGGGTGGCCGAATGTCGTTCAGTCGTGCTGGTCAGAATGCCAGTTATGCCGTAGGGATAGAAAAAGCCGGGCGCTAAAACAAAGGCGAAGCGCATCGAGAAACGGACATCAAGCTGTTACCTTAGTCTACAGATTCGAGCGCGTTCAGCGAATCCAGTCCTTACATGTCCTGGGTTTCATGTCGACGGGGCCGACACGGCAACCGAACGCGCTGCAGAACTGGTCGCCAAGGAGCTGGCCGCGAACGCGGTTTGAACACAGCATGGCCGCCCTGCCCGCCGTCTCTTTGCACGACAGTCGCCGCGTGACCTCCGGTCCCCTTGACCCCTGCGCGCGGCGGCCGAAGAGCTTGGGGTGCCCCGGAATGGGATGCTCTGCAGATGCGGCCACGGCTCTGCCGGGGCGGCCATGCAGTGTGGCCGCCGTACTCGGCGTCAAGGGCGCTACGCGCCGCCTGCGGCGGGACCTCACCTACCGCCCGATCAATCACCGAACCACCCCAGGCAGGGCTCACCGCCCCGCCGAACAATCAGCAACGCCTGGAGAAGTTACACCACATGGCGGGGCACTATCCCCGCTGTGACGCTGGGCCAGGAGAAATTGGGCAATAAATATCGGAAAAGACCGGCCAGAGAGAGGGCGGCAAGCCGCTGTCTTACTTAGCCGAAGTGGGACGCCGGGCCTGAATCGAATCGGCACGTGTCCTCGTCTGCGTGAATATCGAGCGCGCCCAGGCGATGATCGCTGCCAATCTAGGACACCCACCCATTCCACCAGCAATGGGGCACATACTTACGCTCGACATGAGTGAACGCCTGAGCTTGAGGCTCATTCCTTAATCAAAACATTGACAAATAACGTGGGTTGAACCCTGCCGACAGGCTGGCTGCCGCCAGCGGCATTGCTGGCGTAACTGTTGGGTGCAGCAGATACCATCAGGCGATCGCCGAAGCCAGAACTGCCGTAAGCGGCGCCATAGCCAGCGGCTTCGTGGCCAGACTGAACGATGTTGAGGCCGTGGTTATGAGATGGCATTTCACCTTGTGTTAAGGGTGCGGATTCAAGGCCCGATTGCCCGCCCAGTTGACTGGCCTCCGGCGCGTTTATGACACCGGCTGCACTGCCACCCAAGTTATCGCGACTGGCCAAGGTGCGGCCGCGGGCGTCTGGCAGATTGAAGGTGGTGGTTCCGTTGCCGGCACCAAAAGTGGTACCAAAAAGGGCAAAGAGATCACCCGTTGCACCTGAACGCGGGAGGTCTTGCCCATTCAAGAAACGCCAGCCCGGTGGCTCGCTTGTGGCGAGCGTGTGCTTGATGTCGCCAGTGTGCCAGATTGCACTGCCTTGAACGGTTAGTGCCCCATTGATCTCGATCACATTTTCGCCCGACGTGGTTTGGCTGATTGTGATGGCGTCTGCTGCAATTGCAGACGGCACAAGGCAGGCAAGGGCGAGTAGGGTGGCAGTCGGCTTGATCATGTCTGCTCCGTGGCACGAAGGTCAGCTTGCGGGCGATCATCTCAAGGGCTTCGTCAAATATGAATGTCGGTCATTACAAGGATGCATATGTGGTGCCGACCAGCCGCCCTTCGTCGACAGATAATGAGACGAATCAGGAACAGGTACTTTTCACACGCACCGCGCCACCCTAAGAGGACAAATCAGGGACACGCACCCTTAGACCAAGACCAATCAGGGACACGCACCCTTAAGGAGTGAATCGAACTTGACACCGATGGGTTCTTTCGGACCCTGCCTGTATGACGACGGCCAGAAAACACCTCGTCGATGCTGAGCACAGCGCCTGTTACCACCTGGTTTCACGCTGCGTGCGACGGGCATTTCTCTGTGGAGATGCCGGTGAACACCGCCGTGAATGGATCGCTGCGGCCGTCGAGTTAACCAGTCGCTGTTTCGCGGTCGAGGTCCTCGGATTCGCGATCATGTCCAGCCACCTGCACATGGTGGTCAAAACCCAGCCTCAACGGGCGCAGAAGTGGTCGAATCAGGTGGTCGCCGAGCGCTGGGCAGCGCTGTATCCGCTGCGCGGCGCCGACGGTGAACTCGAAGCGTGGCCAGTCGAGAAAATCCTGGCCCTCGCCGCCAATCACGACCGCTGCGCCGAGCTGCGTGAACGCCTCGCGTCTTTGTCGTGGATAATGAAAATCATCAAAGAACGCATCGCCAAACGCGCCAATCGTGAAGATGGCTGCCGGGGCCACTTCTGGGAACAACGCTTTCACTCGAGCCGCCTGGCCGATCAGGCAGCGCTGCTCAGCTGCATACCCAAGGGCACAGGTGGCCTATGTCGACCTGAATCCGATTCGCGCCAAGATGGCCGATCGCCCCGAGACCAGCGCCTACACCAGTGTGCACGAACGCATTTGCGCCCGCCAGAGCCACCGCCAAGCCTGCGCACTCACTACGGCTGGCACCACCAACAGCGACACAGCCACCACCCAAGAAGCGCGCCAGATTCGCGCCTACGGACCAGAACACGGACTGTTCATCGCGCCAATGGTCGCATGCGTCGTCGGTGATGCAGACTCGCGCGATGCGCCACGCCCCATCACTCTCGATAATTATCTCGACCTCGTCGACGCCACCGGCCGGATCATCAAAACAGGCAAGCGCGGACACATCCCCGCCCACCTCCTGCCCATCCTGCAACGATTGGATCTCGATGTCGACGCGTGGCTCACCTTAATGCGGAGCCACGGTCGCTTCATTGGCACCGCCATCGGCCACTATGCCGCCCGCGCCGCCGTGGCCGCCAAACGTGGGCTGAATTGGATCCGCAATACCATTCCCGAACTGTTCAGCGGGCAACCACCCCCACAAGCCAGCGCTACCTAGCGCGCAGTCACCACAACACGCCAGCAACACGAAGCAGCCACCCAAAAGGTGGCCAGCTGTCGTTCGGTCGTGGAGGTCACGATGCTAGTTGTGAAGCTAGGCAAGTGGAAATTTTCTCGATAAACGCTGCGAAATGCCGGCCATAGAGCGAACTGCAAGCCGCCGTCTCACTCTGCCGACGTGGCGAGGCAGGGCACTGGATCATAAATGAATCCCTGCATGTCCTCGTTTAGCTCTCCTAGCTCTCCTCGTTTAGCTCTCGCTCACGTAGTGTGGGCCAGACCTTGGTTAGCATCGGCCCCTATTGGCGTACCAGGATCCGCTCGGTCTACCGGCACATGGGCGCCGTGTTCAAGCCGCTCAACCAGAACCGCCGCGCCCTGCTCTCAGAAGCCATCTTTGCCATCGAGAACAACCTGGAGCACCGCCGGGGAGACCACCCGCAGGTGGTGGCCATGCGAAGCGCCCGCAATGCGCTGTATGATGATTTGGGGTGGAACCGGCATCAGTCGGCGAACAACTGCTCGACCGTTCCCATCGCCATGAACAAATGCAGGGGCTCGTCGGCAAACGGCTCGAAACCATACCGGCGGTAGAACGCGGCCGCGGCGTCGTCCTTGGCATGGACCAGAGCGACCTGGACCGGCACCGACTGCGCGGCGAGATGAATCCGCTTCAGCGCATCGATCAACAGCACACCGCCAAGCCCCTGCCCCTGAAACGATTGGTCGACCGCCAGCCGGGCAAGCAGGGCGGTTGCCAACGGATAGCGCGGCAGCCGTTTGGTCACCTTGACCGGGGCCTGTTCGAAAGCGATCTGCCAGGGAGCGAGCGAATAATAACCGGCGATGCATGTGGGCTGGTCAACCGGACTGGCAATGAATACCGAGGCCAGACGCTTCTTTTGCGCCTGATTGGCCTGCTTCGCCAGCCAGCTATTCAGTTCATTGCTGGTGCTCTGGAAAGATGCACGGTCGGCTACTCCATCCAGACGACGAATGGTCCAGATCATGCAGGACCCACCATAACCTCATGCTGAGCCTTAGCCTGAAGGAGCGCTTGATTGGGAGCTACCGCACCATCGATCGCCGCCAGCAAGCGGTCGCGGTCTGCCACACTGAGCACCAGCGTGCTGGCCTCATCCGCAGCGACTTCGACTCGTGGCCGTAGCATGATCGCCCCGTCGCTGGTCAGCTCCGCAGCGAAACCGCTGGGCATACGCCCCAGCTGGGTAGCGATGCGGCGTAGGTAGGAACCCAGACCCACACGCCCCTTGGCATCGGGCCGGACAATCGTTTCGGTGGCCATGACACATCCTCCTGGTCTGACCTCAGGATAGCATGCGCCCACTTCGTGTGAAGTGGGATTTCCCACCTTCCTGAGCATTTCTCTGCGGAGATGCCGGTGAGCACCACCGCGAATGCACCAATCAGGAATCAGGGACACGCACCCTTAATCAGTGAATCGCAGACACGCAGGAATCAGGGACACGCACCCTTAATCAGTGAATCGAACTTGACACCGATGGGTTCTTTCGGACCCTACTTGTATGACGACGGCCAGAAAACACCTCGTCGATGCTGAGCGCAGCGCCTGTTACCACCTGGTTTCACGCTGTGTGCGGCGCGCATTTCTCTGCGGAGATGCCGGTGAGCACCGCCGCGAATGGATCGCTGCTGCCGTCGAGTTAACCAGCCGTTGTTTTGCCGTCGAGATTCTCGGATTCGCGATCATGTCCAACCACCTGCACATGGTGGTCAAGACCCAACCGACACGGGCCAGGAGATGGTCGGATCAGGTGGTCGCCGAGCGCTGGGCCGCGCTGTACCCGCTGCGCGGAGCCGATGGCGAGCCCGAAGCGTGGCCACCCGAGAAGATTCAGGCCCTGGCCGCCAACCACGACCGCTGCGCCGCCCTGCGTGAACGCCTCGCGTCACTGTCGTGGATGATGAAAATCATCAAAGAACGCATCGCCAAGCGCGCCAACCGTGAAGACGGCTGTCGGGGCCACTTCTGGGAACAACGCTTTAACTCAAGCCGCCTTGCCGATCAGGCAGCGCTGCTCAGCTGCATGGCCTATGTCGACCTGAATCCAATTCGCGCCAAGATGGCCGATCGCCCCGAGACCAGCGACTTCACCAGTGTGCACGAACGCATTTGCGCCCGCCAGAGCCACCGCCAAGCCTGCGCGCTCACTACGGCTGGCACCACCAACGGCGACACGGCCACCACCCAAGAAGCACGGCAGATTCGCGCCAACGGACCAGAACACGGACTGTTCATCGCCCCAATGGTCGCATGCGTCGTCGGTGATTCAGACTCGCGTGATGCGCCACGCCCCATCACTCTCGATAATTATATCGACCTCGTCGACGCCACCGGCCGCATCATCAAAACAGGCAAGCGCGGACACATCCCTGCCCACCTCCTACCTATCCTGCAACGATTAGATCTCGACGTCGACGCCTGGTTAAGATTGATGCGCAGCCACGGTCGCTTTATCGGCACCGCCATAGGCCACTACGCGGCACGCGCCGCCGTAGCCGCGAAACGCGGCCTGAACTGGATACGCAATACCATCCCCGAACTGTTCAGCGGGCGACCACCCCCACAAGCCAGCGCTACCTAGCGCGAGGTCACCATAAAACACCAGCAGCATGCAGCAGCCACCCAAGGGGTGGCCAGCTGTCGTTCTGTCGTGCTAGTCGTGAGGCCTGTTGTAACGCAGGAGAACAAGAAATTAGGCAATAAACATCGGAAGAGACCGGCCAGAGAGCGAACGGCAAGCCGCCATCTTACTCTACCGGGACGGACGCTGGGCCTGAATCGAATCAGTACGTGTCCTCGTCCGGTTCTTTCCTCGTCCGGTTCTTCGTCCGGTTTCCTCGTCCGGTTGTCGTCCGGTTCCGGCGTATTTATCGGATATCGGCCGCCCGTGCTCTTTTCGCATGCTCGGTGGTCCAGGCAACAGCGGTTAGGACGATTCCGATAGTGCAGATAGTAATCATCAGGGACGGAGGTGTGGGAAGTGTGCCTAGGCAGCCGCAATTTGTATCAAAGGTGGTGGTCAACCGGGTGATGTGAAAGCCCAGGGCTGCGGTTAGGAAAGCAAGGGAGAGTATGTGGCCTCCCCATGTCAATGACTTGAAAATGAGACAGATGATAATGGCGCCATGCATTAGAACTGATGCGACTGCCTTGGCATCGACAAGGAACCAGTCACCGGTTAACCAGGGCGCGATTTTGACGGCAAAGATGCTTGTCCAGTAGGTGAGCAGCATCACTCGTGTCGTAATGGCAAGGTATTCAGAGCGCATTACTAAGGCCGCGTGTTGGTTCTTGAATCTCGTTGAGAAGGTCCTGATTGTCGCTGCGGTCTGCTGCTGACAGCGATTCTAAGTGGTCGGCGATCCAACCCTCGTGATCGGGGAACTCGTTAAGCGCGAAGATCGCTTCGCGCCACATGGGTGTACCGGCTTCTTCGCTTTGGATTAGGGCTCGTAGCGTCTTTTTCCACTCTATTTGCTCGTGCGGCTTCATGCCCTGCGCAGCAACGCCAACGTGCTGGACGATCCACGACTTGAAGACGGCTGCCTCATTCACGGCCGCGAGGATGACCGCCGCTTCATTGAGGAAGGTGGTTAGGTCGTGCTCGCGCAATGCTGTTGCGGCCTCGTTGCGCTGCCCTCGATCGAGCGATTGGTCCTGGAGTCGCTGCTGCGCAACTTTGCTGCCCAGGATCTGCTCGGCGAAAATTATCTCTCTATTCTCGCGCGCCCTTCTCGCGGCGATTTCGCTCTTGTCTGATTGCCGAATGAAGCTGGCGCCAAAGCCGATAGCGAGAAACGTTAGGGCTATCAACGTGCAGCTAATAGTCTTTAAAGGTTTCAAGTGCCTGCTCAATTGTGCCGATCTGAATCGACCATCCATGGGCCTCTAGTCGTTGCTGTGCCCTCTTGGCATCCCGTGCTGGGTCTGCTAGAATTGCGGCCTCGAATACTCTAAAGAGGGCATCGCCGGGCTCCACATTTACGAGGATATCGTGCATCGCTTTGAGGCCTTGAACTCCTGCGCTGAAGGTGTCCTGCTCCTGTGGCGTGAGCGATTCAAATGGACGCTCGCGAACGGTGACATCCCAAAGAGCAAGCACGTGTAGCGCAGTGCCCACCTGGAAGCGTCTTGATGTTGGGAGTGATGGGTCATTCAAGATATCAAGCACCAGCGGGAGATTTGACCGTAGGGTCTCCGACCGTGCCTTGGTGAATACTGAGATCTGTAACCGTTCGCCAGAGGCTAGTTTCTTTCGCCACTGGTCGGGCCCGCTTGCCCATAGGTTTGGGATATTGCTCTCATACTCGGGTGCATTCGGGCGGTTGGCTTGTGACCAAAGACCGATGCCGACTCCTGCTATTAGCGCAGCGATCGCTATTAGGATTGCGGCTAAATTTTTGGTTGGCTTCGGCATGCTCAGTCCCTGGTGATCGCTATCGCTGTATTAATATGCTCGATCGGGACTTGCCAGTCGACTCGAGCTGCAAATAACTTGAGTTCATCTGCTGACCATCCAGCTGGTGCGTTCAATACGTAATCGTTGACCACGCTCTGCTGCATCAACCCGCCGATCTCGTTGTAGGCACGATATCGAAGGCCGAGGAAAAAGGCTCTGTCAACTGGGGTAAGATCCGGCTTGGATAGGGCGGCGCTGGCGATTGCCGACATAGTTAACGCGGTAATCGGAAGCACAGCTTTGCGTCTCAATTCCGTGGTTTCCTGGGTTGCCAAGTCGTTGATTAGTTGCTGGTGGGCTATTGATGGGTGCTCGACGGAGTGAAGGGTCGTTGAGACGAGTATGACCAGCAGGGCCCAGTGGGTGATGGTGCGCATTGTCATTAAAGGCGGAAGACCGGAACCTTGTTGACACTTTTCGCAGTGTTTCTCTTACCACAGCCCGATCCTGCATGGCAGCTTGCAATAGTGTTCACCATTACCGCATGCTCTGTGCCGTCCGGGGTTACGACAAAGGCTGGCCGCAGGGCGTTCGGACGGCCATATTTCTGACATTCCTTGCCGTCTTCTTTGCGAACACAGTTCGTGGTGCAGATTGAATTTGGAGTCAATCCTGGGGGCTTATCAGAAATGAGGTATCTGCATTTCCCGGTTGTGCCATTCGTGGTGGTTTGTTCGTTGCTGCTGCAACTCGCGAAGAGGGCGGCCGTAACAGTGATCACGAGAAGAGTCTTTATTGGATGCATGGCAGAGGGGTCTCAATTATTGATGTGGGCATCGCGGCGGAACAGTCGACGCAGGGGGGCGAGAGGGTCTGCGACTTGTCGGGTGCGTACGCAGAACGACTTTTCACGTCCAGGGATGATGATGAGGAATTCGAGCCGTCCGACGAGTTCTTTGCTTGCGGGATCAAAGCGGATCTTCCAACCGCGATCGCCAAGAGTCGTGGTTCTGATTCCAGTTGTGGCGGTGAACGACCTGGCACCGTCCTTGAAGGTGGATCTATGGGCAAACATGCTGATGTCCCAGCGGACGCCGGGTACGTATGGGCGCATCTCGATGGCGGCAATGGCGCGGAGCGGGGTATCCTGCGTCAATTCCTTGAGGCCTTGATATGAAATCGGCTTTGGCGAGTAGAGTTCTTCGCGGTTAATTGTGTAGCCGACGAAGGTCAAAATGATTTGTGTATCGTTGCCATCAGGGCTGCCAAGCCTCGCGGTTGCTGTGTGAGGACCGGGTATGTCGGCGCGCACTTTGACTGTAGTTGAAGATAACTGGTTGATGGACAGTTGTGGGTCGGTCGTCTCAAGGCTCAGTGAGTTTGCGCCTAAGTGAGAAACGAACCTGTCGACGTCATCGGGGAGGGCATTAAGGTCTATCGTCAGCCACTTGCCTTTTTGAATTCCGATCGGCAGTGGCATGGTCACTTGCGCAGAGGCAATGCCTGGGACCAGGATGAGGGTAATGAAAATGGCCAACTGGATGCGGTGCATGTCTCAATGCTATTTATTTCTTAGGACAACGATCAAAGAAAAAAACGAAAGGACAGGCACCCGGATCAGGATCATACCAGCAACCCTCCATCTCCCGCCAAACTCGCAACTGCGTCGTTGACAGCAGAATGGGTCCATATAGATTCCCCATTCATGACCACCGCCCGCTGCACCCTCGTCAATGAGCGCCAGCCCGGGTGCTACCATCTCGTGACCCGCTGCGTGCGCCGGCGTTCCTGTGCGGCAATGGCTATGACCACCGTAAGAAATGTCTGTTACAGCGGATACGCCACATGAGCCAGGTCTTCGCGGTCGATGTCTTAGCGGTCGCGGTGATGAGCAATCACCTGCATCTGGTGGTCAAGAATCGGCCAGATCGGGCCGGGCAGTGGGCGCCTAGCACCCTGGCGGCGCGCTGGGCCCAGGTTTTCCCGCGTCGTGACCAATCGGGGCAGGAGGTCGACCCC
>JAQIBG010000233.1 GCA_027859175.1 Planctomycetota bacterium
GGCCGACACGCTCACTTCCATGACGCTGTCAGTGGCCGTGACATCAACTGCGGAGCCGGCGGTTGCACCACGGGCACCAAAATTACGGACAGTGGCCGCGCCACTCTGTTTCCAACTGGAGCCCAAGCGCACCACCACGGGCGTGCTGATGCCATCGAGACGCCCCAAAGCGGCAAGCAGGGCCGCGGGCGAACCGCGCAGCTTAAGCTCAAAGGGCTTCAGTTCGCCGCCGTTCATCCGGCTCGGCATGCTGTCACCAAAGCTCAGGCTCACAATTTTGGCGCGCGCCATTTCGCTGGGCTGACGAATCGTGAGCCCTTCGATTTCCACCGGGTTGGGATTCACCATGGGCTCCCCTTCAGCACGCAGTACCGCATCAAGCGCGGCGGCTGCTATGCGCAGCTCCGTGGTCAAATGCGCGTGTTCAGTGGCCTGCGGGAAATCGCCCACCTTGCTATACAAACCGAGAACCGAGCGCAGCGCGGCGTATTCTTCCAGCTGGGCGCGCGTCCACTCTTTGGGTTCAGCGTCCGCCGCGGCAGCCGGCGTTGTTGGCCGCGTGCCCGGGCGCGTGCCGCCAAAGCCACCAAAACCAGGCCGGCGCAAACCGGTATTGCCAGCGGCCGGTTTCGCGGGCTCGACCAAGGCAGCACCTTCGATTGCGGTGGTCAGCAAGCGCACGCTCTGCTCGAGGTAGGCATTATACCAAGTGCCGGGGTCGGTGTTTTCAGACACCGGAACACCGAGCACTTCGCTGCGCTCTGCGAGATTCTTGCCAATGCCGTTGAGCTGATTCTTGTAGTCCTTAACCACCGAATCGAACTTGTTGGTCCACTCTTCATGGATGATGTAGTTGTCCAGAATCTCGGCCACGTGCGCCGGATTCTCCGGCTTGCGCGGCGTTTCCGGAATCAGGCCGCCATTGCGTTTAATGGTGTTTTCAGCACGGCTTTTTAGCCCTAGCGGCGGGCTATTCTTGGTAAGCTTGGTATTGAAAGCCTGGTCTGCGGCCACTTTCGTGTCCTCAACCGTCGCTCCCTCGGCCTCTGCGTGGCTAGGGCCAAACACGGCCATGATGACCAGCAGGATCAACAACACGACCCCGCACACGATATAGAACATGTAAGGCTTGATCTTATCCATGCTCAGGGCCCTCCATAGTTAGGGCCGCCGGGAACGCCAGGCGCTCCAGACATGCCCATCGTGGGAACGGGCTCGGGTGCAGCCGGCTCGCCCAGGGTGCAATTGAAGGTAATCAAGTAGGCGCTCTGGGTCATCGCTCGATTGAGCGGCGTGAGTTCATTGGTCACCGGATCGCGATGGGTGGGATCAACGTAGGTCCAGGCAATTTGCGCTGGCTCTTCGCGGGTGCTTTCAACCACCGTGAATAACTTGGGCCGCTGGTCAGCCGGCGGCACGTCAGCCAAGGGGTGACGAGCGCGCCACGCGGTTTCATCAAGCCGCAGACCCTCGAGCTGGGCCTTGAGCGCACTACGCACCTCAAAGCGTTTGGCATAGGCCGGCACCTTCACCTGCAGCACAACGCGGCGCTGTTCGGCCTCTTGATCAAAGGGCGTAGCCACCGCATTGATATCGAGCTTCGGAATGTCGAGGCTTTCTAGGTACACGGTCTGAGGCACTGGCTCGCCGCCATCGAGCGGATCGTTCTTGAGGTCGGTGGGCAACAGGTCTTTATTCGCCGCCAACTGACCCAAAACCCCCAAGACCTGCCGCTCAACGCCATGCAGGTAACCGATGTGGGCACCGTAGCTGGCGTAGGGGTTAATGATCTCCGACAGGGGCTTGATCTCGTTAGCGGTTTTCTCCGCCGCACCCTTCTCGCCCTCGTTAACCGCCATGCGGTTGTCGATCTCGCGCTTGATATCGACGTTGTCGTTCATGCGCATCTGGTTGACGGCAAAGCTGGCAACCCAGGTCAGGGCGATCATCGCCAAAATCACCATCGCTGCCCAACGCTTCTGCTTGAGGGCGGTTTGGAGTTGCTGCGAGGTGGGCAGCAGATTGACGTGAGCCTTGCCCAGGCCGAGCCCCTGCAGACCCAAGCCCATCGCCACACCGAGCGATTGCAGGTCTTCGAGGAAGTGATCGCGATCAAGGCCCGAGGCCACGTTGATCTGCTCCAGTTCCACCAACTCAATAATCGCAAAGCCAAGACGGTCGGCCATGAACTGAGCTAAGCCCGGCAAACGGAAGGTATTGCCCGACACCACCACGTTCTGGAACGCGGCATCGCGGTTCTGGCTCTTATAGAAGCCCAGCGAGCGCTGAACGTCGGACACCAACTCGGCCAAGCTCGGCTCAACCACCTTCAAGATGCGGTCGGCCTGGCGACTATCCGCCACCTGGCACTTGAGCTGTTCGGCTTCTTCTTTCGAGACCCGGAACTTCTTCATGAAGGCACGGGTGATGTCGTTACCCGAGATGCCGAGGGTGCGCATCCACAGGGTGTCGCCCTGGTAGACTACGAGGTCGGTGTTTTCGGCACCAACATCGAGCACGACGACCGCTTCGGCATCTTCAAATTCTTGGTCGTAGGCGATGAAATTGTAGACCGCGAGGCTCGACACCGAAATGCCAACCAGCTCGAGGCCGGCCTTGCGCAGCTTGGCGGTGAGGTCGTCAACGATCTCGCGTCGCGCCGCAAACAGCGCAACGTCATTCGAGGCGCCATCAACCGAGGGCGAAAGATGGTAGCTCCAGCGGATCTCGTCGAAGTCGCCCGGGATCTGCTGGCGCGCCTCCAGCTCGACCATCTTGTCGACCTTCTTCGGATTTAGCACCGGCACGTTGATCGTGCGGGTGAAAATCTGACGGCCCGACAGGGAGGCAACCACTGGCGTGCCACGCATTTCCTCGCGCTGGGCGAGGGTTTGCAGGGCTGTCACCACCGCTTCGTCGCGGTCGACGTCCTCCGTATTGGGTATCGGCTCGATTGCATAACCGAGCACCGTGACCCCATCAGGGACACGCTGTAGTTTTACCGCCTTCAAACTGGTGTGCCCGATATCCAGGCCCCAGATGACGGAGTGGGTTTCCATAGATGGCATCCCAGGCCTCCATCGCCGCTCAGCCTTGATTGCTCAAGTGCCTTGCCAGCAAGGGATTAACGACAAGCCCCAGAGTCGGAGCAGGGGACACATGGTGCGGCTTCCCCCCATGCAGGTCAAAGATACGCGCACCACGCCTCCCCGTGGTGTGTGACTGCCGAATAGGGACTTATGTCAAAGCTGGACAACGCGACGGGCAGTTCTTGCCACCAAAGCGCTTGCTGCTGACCCCCGCACCACACCACAACGCTTCCCCTCCCGAGGGCAGGCGACAGCATCCGGCGATGCCAGAGAGCCAGGTCGCCCTTTCCGAAATTGAGGCCGGACGCGAAGTCGTCGGGACCTATCGCCTTAAGCAGTGCCTGTTACGACAGACACCGCAGGGGAAGCACTTCATCCTTGGTGAAATCGCCGACGGCGGCGGGGCCCTCGGCTTCGTGTGGTGGAATGCTTCTGGCGCCACCCATGAGAAGCTGCGCGCTTCAGCCCACGTCAAGATCAACGGCAAGGCCGAACGCTACCGTGAGCGCCTACAGTTGGTGGCCAATGTTTTGGAGCCCACGCTGCCGAGCGACGAACTCGCTGCCTCACTCGAGCCCGAAGCGCGCTGCGATATCGAACGCGAATGGCAAGACCTGCTGCGGATCGTCGACAGCTTCACCAATCCCCACCTCAAGGCGCTCCTGCGGGCGATCTTCATCGACGACGAGAGCATCGCGGTGCGCTTCAAGCGCGCCCCGGCCGCAGTCAGCATGCATCACCCGTGGCCAGGCGGCCTACTCGCGCACAGCGTGCAAATGGCACGCGGCGCCGAAGCCATGGCCACCTTGTACCCGCGCCTTGATCGCGACCTCCTGCTCAGCGCCGTGCTCCTGCACGACCTGTGTAAGATCGACGAGATCAGCTTTGAAGGCAGCTACGAGTACACCACGGCCGGCAACTTGATCGGCCACGTGGTGATGGGGGCGCAGTTGGTTTTCGCCAAGTGCCTGCAACTGCCCGACTTTCCGCAACGCCTACGCGAGAAACTGCAGCACTGCATCTTGGCCCATCACGGTCAACTCGAATGGGGCGCCGCGCGCGAGCCAATGCTGCCGGAAGCCTTTGTGTTGCACTACATCGACAACATCGACGCCCGTCTTGAAGCCGGCTTCCGCAGCATTGATGAATCGGCCTCGGGCGACCCCGACTGGACCGACTTCAACAAGATGCTCGGCGTGCGCGTCTACCGCGGCGAATAATGCGCAGCCACTGAGGGCTACTGGCCGAGGGCGAGATCCAGGCGGTCATCGCAGTCGGCCAGCGCCAGTTCGGCCTCCGTGCGTCCGCAGCCAAGATGGTGCATCACCACGGCGCACTTCACGCGGCCGCCGGCGCGGTCGAGTAGCGCAAAGCTCGCGCTGCGATCGAGGCCGGTGATGCTGGCGACGATGCGCGCGGCACGATCGCGCAGCTTGTCGTTGGAGGCCTTGAGATCGACCATCAGGTTTTGATACACCCGTCCACTGCGAATCATCAGCGTGGTGGAGATGGTATTCAGGACCAACTTGGTGGCGGTGCCAGCCTTCATCCGGGTTGAGCCGGTCAGCACCTCCGGGCCGGTATCGACACACAACAGATGCCCCACGCCTGGCGGCTTCTGGCACTGACTGCAACTGAGCAAGGCGGTGAGCGGCGGTTCGCTACGCGCCGCGCACCATGCCAAGCCGCCGCGCACATAGGGCGTGGTGCCACCTGCGGCGATGCCGATCACGGCGTCCTTCGGCCCCAGGCCAAGCTTGAGTAATTCTTCGATCGCACCCTTGGGGTCGTCTTCTTTACTTTCCGATGACTTCCGCAGGGAGTTATCGCCGCCGGCGATTATCCCGACCACCCGCCACCGCGGGACCTGAAAGGTCGGCGGCGCCTCTGAGGCATCGAGCACCGCCAAGCGGCCCGAAGTGCCAGCACCAAAATACACCAAACGACCACCATCGCGGAAACCCGGCTCGGCCGCTTCGATGAAGCGGGCGATAGCTGGGCGCGCTTGCTCCACCGCCGTCAGCACATCGTGATCGGCAGCCTGAATGCGGGCCACGCAGTCTTCCACCGACAGGCGGTGTAAGTCCATGGTTTGGGTATTGCGTTGCTCGGTGCCCACGGCGCCACGATCGGGCGGCACCCGCAGGAATCGGTCGGTGTCACTACTGTCGCGGCTCATGCATCTACTATAAGCACCGCGGCCCCTCGCTACCAGCGCCAGACCCGCGCCCATCGCCTGCGTTTGAAACGATGGCGCCTTATTTGGCACAGGCGCGCAATTGCGCCTTGAGTTGCTTCGCCGCCAGGGCGTAGCCGCCATCATCACCGTCGATGAAATGGATGTGCTGCCCCGGGCCAAGCGCCTCAACATAGCAGGTCATTAAACAGGCCGTGGCGCGATGCAGGCCAAAACACACGGCGCCGGCTTCATGTTCTGTGGTCAGAAAGCGCTCGATCGCATCGGCCTGCTCGGGGCTGCAATCCACCACCATGCGCAGCATGTCATCAAATTTGCGGTGATCGGCGTGCAAGCGCATCGCGCGTCGATACCGCCGCATACCCGGCAGCAGGTTGGCCACACCCCAGCCAAACAGCACCACCGCCACGCAAATCTCAAACATACGCCACGCGTAACTGAAGCTGAACCGCGAATGATAACGCCGCTCGTCACGGGCACACGAGGCTCTGCTGCGGTACTGCATCATCGCGAGCTGCACCGGGTTGGCCTGATCAACGCCACCACCGAACTGCTGCGCCAAGGCATCCAGCACCCGCCCATAGGTGCTCGCAGCACCATCACCGCGTGCTTCCACCAACAGCGACAGGGCCACGCCACGACTGGCCGGAATTCGATTCCAGCGACACGACAGCCCGGTCAACTCGCTCGCGCCCTGGTCACCATCGCGACAGGCGTAGCGCTCGGCATCACCTTTAATTAATTGCTCGGCGCGCTGCAGACCGCCGCCGCGAAACAGAGCCACGCACCGGCCAGCGGCCAATTCATGTCGGGCCACCTCCACCGTGCAGCCGTCTTTTTGCAATTCGGCAATCGACACCGCGCCCACCCGCAGGCCCAGATCGAAACGGTGCTGAGCTAGGCTCGCCAAGCGCAACAGCACACGCTCAACGCGCTGGCGCAGCACGGCCGGCACCACCAGGGTCGCACCATCGCCGCCGAATACGTAAGGAAAGTCTGAGCCGAGTTCGTGCAACACCGTTGACACCGAGGCCGCACCGATCGTGTTCACGTCTTTGTAACGCCCGGCCTCGATTGCGGCGGTTGAGCCAATCACGTCGGTAATAAACACCACCCACTCGGCTGGCACCGGGGTGAACGCGGCCTGCGGCAGCGTGCTGAAATCAGCAAAGCTTGGCAACTCGCGATAGAACGCGAGCTCACTGCTCGGGTCGGAATGTGTGCGCTGCGCTGCGTCGCTCACTGGCTGGCTCCGTGCGCCATGGTAGCGCCGCCGGTCGGCGGCGCCAGTCGACTCAGTCGCGCTGCGGTGGGCCGCCGAACACCCAGGTGCCGGCCACCGCGCTCTGCGCCGCGCCGGTAATCGCGCGCAGGGTGATCGGCACCCGGTCTTGACTCAGCGCGCCGAGCACCGCCATGGCGGCCGCCTCGCGCTGCTGATGCGGCACGCGGTGCACATCAGTCAGATCGGTTGGCACCCCGGCCACGCGGGCAATCGCGCGCAGCAAAGTGCGATGCTTGGCACCGCCACCGGCCACCAGGATTCGGTCGCAGCCATAAACCGCCTCGCCAATAACCTGCCCCAGGGCGCTGCATGCGCTGCGCGCCAGATCGCGCGGGCGCAACTGCTCGTGCCAACGCTCAACCCAAACCGAGCATTCATCGCTGGTGCCCAGGCTACGTCCGGCTTGGGCCTGGGCCCGCAAGGTACCCTCCAGCTCATCGCGCGCGGCCGGGTGATCGCTGCCAAGCGCGGCCTGCTGACCCTCGTGATCGTAGGGCTGATTCAAACAGCGCCGCGCCACCATGTCTAGCACGTGGTTGCACGCGCACACGTCGCCACCGCGCACCGATTCGGGGTCGGCATCGCCAGGTAATAATGTCACATTGCAAAATCCTCCTAGGTTGATGATAGCGCGACGCTCGCCGTAGCCACGAAACAGCACCCAGTCAGCCAAAGGCGTAATCGGGGCGCCCTCGCCGCCGGCCGCGAGGTCAGCGGCGCGCAGGTCGCCCACTACATCGCAGCCCAAGCTGTAGGCCACGTGCGGCAAGTCCATAAGCTGCCAACTCACCGGCGGCCGATGGAACACGGTTTGCCCGTGAATCGCCACCAAATCTGGCGTGCTCTCACCACACAAGTCACGGATCAACTCAGCATGCAACACCGCAAAACGCCGCGCCATGCGCGCCAAATTGCTCGCCGGCAGGGGCTCTTGCTCGGCACACAGCCGCAAACCAGCCGCCAAATCACCAAGTTCGCGCGAATGCCAGCGCACCACCTCGGCACTCATATCAAGACCGGTGCCGTCAATCCGCACCAGGGCGGCGTCGATTCCATCGATGCTGGTGCCGGTCATGCACCCCACCACCAAACGTTCGCTCATGCCCACCGCTCCCGCGCCTCACGGCCGCACACCTGATACCAGCGCAGCGCATCGGCGCGACCACCAGGGCGGCACCGCTCATCCCACAGGGCTGCAAAATCGGTTTCGATCTCTGCCCACCGCGCGTTCCAGGCCGCGCCATCACCGGACCCGCCGCGCCGCGCACACGCCCGCTCGACATAGGCCAGGGCAACCGCTGCGGTGTGATCAAGCTCGCGCGCCACCAGGGCGTTATCGATCGCAGGGCGTTGTGCTGCCAGCGCCGCGACCTGTTCGCGCAGCGCCAGCCACGGTAGTAGTTCAGGCAACCAATCGCTGCGGCCCCACGGCAGATGCGCATCACTGAACACCACTCCGGCGTTGATGAGTGGCCCAGCCCGCAGTGGATGCGGCGCCGAAGCGCGCACGTCCCGCTCCAAGCCCGCCAGTTCATCCAACCACGCCGCTGCCGCGCCGCCGCCGGTCCCCAAGGCGTGCTCGCCAAGGGTCGTCGTCGCCGGCGTCGCCCCCGACCAAGCCGCCGCCAAACCGCTCACCTGGGCCACGGCCGCCACCGGCCACTGCTGGCGATGGCCGCAATCACCCCAGTCGGTCACCAACAGGCCGCTGGCGCCAAACGCATCGGCCGCCGCCACCGCCGCGGCAATGCTGCCATCGCGCGCATCGGGTCGGCCATACACACTGCGCCAACTCGCGGTGCCAGGGCAAGCCCACCACGCGCGATCGCGCTCACACAAGACCTCGCCCCAGCGCTCAAAATCGCTGTCGGCCTCATAACCCCACGCCAGAGCCAGCGCCTCAGCCGGCACCCGATCGAAGGCCGCGAGATGATCCAGAGCCATGTCGGCCCAAAACTGCGCCTGCCAGCCTCGGCTCTGACAGTGCTTCACCACGTCGGCCACGTAGTCGCCAAACACCCGACCGACACCGCGCGCGGCCACCGCATCGGCACTGCGGCCTTCACCAAGATCCCAGGTTTCATCACAGCCGATGTTGACCATCCCGCTGCGCACGCAGGGCACCTGTTCATCCAACAGGCTCGTCACCAGGGCCAAGGCGGCCGGATCGCTCGAACACAAGCTCTTGGGCGTGGGATCGCCCGCGCGCAGGATGTCGCAAATCGCCGGCAGCTCCGCGAGATCGGCATAGGCCGGCTCGGCCAGCCAACGCTCCATGTGCCCAAAGCAGTTCTGGTTCGCAATCAGGCTCACGCCGCGCGCCGCCGCGTAGGCGTCGAGAGCCTGCAGCTCCAAGCCGGTGATCGGGCTGGCGTCACGCCACACCGCATGGTGCTCGTGATAGCTGAAGCTGTGCTCCACGTACAACTGCAGCGCGTTGCCTTTGGTGTCGGCCACTATGTCAACCACGCGCTCAAGCTCGCGCTGCGTGGGCACCCGGTCGCGCGAGATGTCGAGCATCACCCCGCGCCACGGCAGCAGCGGTGCGTCATCAATCTGAGCGGCCGCAAACGTAGTACCCGCCAATTGCCGCAAGCTGCGCAGGGCGTGACGCAGGCCGAGTTCGTCGGCATGGACGATACGGATCGCGTCCGGCGTCAGCCGTAGTTGGTAGCTCTCGGGCTGCCCTTCTGGCTCGTGATGGATTGACACCGCATCGCCGCGCGTCCAGCCCGGCCACTCGGCATCAAGCACGGCCTCCTTGCCGCCGCTAACGCTCAAACCGGTGGGCACGCGCACCTGCCCCGACAGCGGCGTCACCGCGCGCGGCACTGGAATCAGGGCCTCAAACGTCATCTACAGACCTCGCAGCACGCCTGCCAAGACAGCACACCGCGAATGACACCACGGTGGCGATGCACATCTGCCAGGTGAAAGCCAACTCGGCATTGATGGGCGAAAATTTGGTGACCGCGTAACAGGCACTGCCCAAGGCCATGCCGGCACAGGCGCTCCACACCGAGCCGCGCGGCGTCAGCAAGGCGCACAAGAACACGCCAACCAAGCCAGCATACGCAAAGCCCATCACCCCCAAGGCAAAGCTGAGGAGGTCGGCGCCGCTATCCTGCTTCTGCCAGGCCAAGCACCCGATCGCAAACAGGGCCAAAGCGGCGGCGCTGCCAAGCACGGCCCAGCGGCCAACCCGCAGGTAATGCTTTTCATCACGACCGCGCACCCAGCTCCGGTAGCAGTCGGCCACGAAGGTAGAGCCCATCGCGTTGAGCTCGCTGGTCAGCCCTGAGATTGCCGCCGCCAACAAGCCCGCCGTCAGCAAGCCACGCAAACCAATCGGCAAGTGATAGGCAATGAAGCCAGGAAACAGCAGGCGCTTTTCGGCATCAGGTCCAGCCGGTGCATCGGCGCCAGTCAGGACGCCCTGGGTGTAGAACACCCACAACAGCAGGCCCACCGCCAAAAACAGGAAGGTGATCGGAATCGCCATCAGCACCGCCGTGATCGCCGACTGCGCACCGCGCCGGGCGTCGCGACAGGCCAACAGGCGCTGGGTCAGGTCTTGGTCGGTGCCGTAAGCCCCGAGGTTGATCAAGGCCATGCCCAGCACCAAAGACGGCAGAGAGAACACATTGGCCGGGTGGAAAAAGCCCGGCGCGGTCCCGTCTGCGCCGGGCGGCGCCAAGCCGAGCTTGAACACCTGCAATTTGTCCTCGGCATTCCAGGCCGCGACCAATTCACTGAAGGGCGCCTCAATCATGCCCAGCAAAACCACGATCGTGGTGGCGGCGGCCACCACAAACAGGCCAGCTTGGAACACGTCGGTCCACACCACGCAACGAATCCCACCGAACAGGCTGTAACCAAGACCACACAGCACCAACACCACCACGGTGCCGGCAACCACACCCGGCGAGACCACTGCACCCGCGTCCACGTTGAGCAGGAAGGCCACTGCCAGGGCTGCGATGAACAGCCGGGCACCGGAGGCAAACACCCGGCCAATCAGAAAAGCAATGCTCGCCGCCTGGGCCGCACCCGGCCCAAAGCGCTGTCCGAGCAGTCCATACACGGTGTCGACGCCACTGCGAAACAGCACCGGCAGGAACACAAAGGCGACCACGGCAATCGCGATCAAGGCAGCAATATTGGCCGATAGATAGCTGAGGTCGCCACCGTAAGCCACCACCGGCACGCCAACAAAGGTTGCCGCCGATAGCGCCGTCGCCACAAACGAGCACGCCGAAGCCCACCACGGGATATCGCGCCCGCCCAGGAAATAATCACCAGTTGTAGCACTCGGGCGACGGGCCCACCAGGCCACCCCGGCCAAAGCCACAAGGTAGCCCACAATCACCGCCCAATCGAGGGCATGCAGGCCAGGATCTGTCATTGCGCTGCAGCCTGCCAACACGGCAGGCCTTGCTCAAGGGTGCTGTTGTTGTGGTCGGTTCCTGGTTCCTAGTTCCTGGTTCCTGGTGCGCGCCTTCGGCGCGTCGTGGACACGGTCACCGCTCCCACCCAGCCGCTTCGCATGCGTAAGGTTGACCCGCGCGAGCCGATGTCGGCATCCAACGCGCAAAGCGCGCACCAGGAACCAGAACCCTCTCCTCGCACCCACCCAACTGCCAGCAGCCCAAGGCCCGACGCGGACAGGCAACGCCGGCACCCAACGCGCAAAGCGCGCACCAGGAACCAGGAACTAGGAACTAGGAACTAGGAACTAGGAACCTCTACTCGACCTGAACCACCTCGGTCTTACCCGTGCTGACCATGCCGTGCTTGCCGGTGTTGTCGCTACCGGGGAGGTGCATGCTGAGGGCTTGCTGCATGGTTGAGGTCACGCGGATGGCGGCAATCTCGGGTACTTCCCACACCATGCGCTCGCGGCCATTGCCGCCGATGGCGTAGATAACCACGCTGCCGTCGCTGCGATCAACAATCATTGCCGCCTGGGCCGGCACCACCACGCGGTTGTGCGATTTGGCCGAACGAAACACCAGATACTCCATGACCGTCTCCTCTTGGCACCACACGGCGCCCTCGCTAAGTGTAGGCCCGAACTAGCCCCCTCCATGCACTTTGCCCAGCTCTCCTGGGGAGTGTCCTCTCCACCGCCATCCCATTGTTGCTGCATGACTTCCGTTGAGACGGCCGGTGGCCTCGTTAGGCTTCTGCGGCAAAGCCGATCAGGCCGTGTCTGATCGCGGAGGAGCAATGACGGATTTCTCAGTAGATGTCCTCGTGATCGGGTCTGGCCCTGGTGGCGAAGGCGCCGCAATGAAGGCCGCCAAGAGTGGTCGCGACGTGGCAGTTGTAGAGCGCTTTAGCAAAGTTGGCGGTGGCTGCACCCACTGGGGCACCATCCCATCCAAGGCGCTGCGTCACGTGGTGCGCACCTACATCGAGTTCCGCAACAGCCCAATGCTGGGCTGCAACATGCTCGACCACGAGCTCACCTTCAGCGACCTGCTCGCTCACGCCGGTCGGGTCAGCGATAAGCAGGTGGCCCTGCGCCACGGCTTCTACACCCGCAATGGCATTCAGCTTCTCCACGGTCACGCGCGCTTCATCGACCCACACACCGTATGGGTCATGCAAGACAACGGCGGCGTCATTAAAGTTCACGCTGACCACGTCATCATTGCTACCGGCTCGCGCCCAGCCCGGCCCGATGACATCGACTTCAGCCATCCGGCGGTGCGCGATTCTGACACCATCCTCAGCCTCGAGAAGCCGCCGCGCACCATCACCGTGTACGGCGCTGGCGTGATTGGCTGTGAGTACGCCTCCATTTTCAAGTGCCTGGGCGTGAAGGTTCAACTGATCAACACCCGCGACCGCCTGCTCAACTTCCTCGATGACGAGATCACCGATGCGCTCAGCTATCACCTGCGCGACAGCGGCGTGGTGGTGCGGCATAATGAAGACTACGAGCGCGTGGAACTCAACGACAATGGCGTGGTGCTGCACCTGCGGTCGGGCAAAAAGATCCGCTCAGACGTGCTGCTGTGGGCGCAAGGCCGTATCGGCAGCATTCGCGACCTCGGCCTGGAAGAACTCGGCATCACCCCAACCAGTCGTGGCAACATTACCGTCAATGCCAGCTACCAGATTCCCGAGCATCCCCACATCTATGCCGTGGGCGATGTGGTTGGCTTCCCGGCCCTGGCGTCGGCCGCCTACGATCAGGGTCGTTATGCGGCTACCCATCTGGTCAACGACGGCGTCAACGTGGCCCTGGCGCAAGACATCCCAGCCGGCATCTACACCATCCCCGAGATCAGCTGCGTTGGTAAAACCGAGCGCGAACTGACCGAAGCCAAGGTCCCGTACGAGGTCGGCCAGGCCAAATTCCGCGATCTGGCCCGGGCCCAAATCGCCGGTGTAACTACCGGCATGCTGAAAATCCTGTTTCACCGCGAGACTCAGGCCATCCTAGGCATTCACTGCTTCGGCAACCAAGCTGCAGAAATCGTCCATATCGGGCAGGCCATCATGGCCCAAGAGGGCGACGCAAACACCCTGCAGTACTTTATCAATACCACCTTCAACTATCCGACGATGGCTGAAGCTTATCGCGTAGCCGCCCTCAACGGCCTCAACCGCCTGTTCTAACGAGCCGCCCCATGCCTGCCAAAACCGACCGTATCCGCTTCGTCTGTGAGCACTGTGACTACCGTGCTCGCATTCCTGCCAAGTACGACGGCCAAACCATCGCTTGTCCGAACTGCAAGAAACCGTCGATCGCCCAGGCCGACCAAGGCGCCGCCACCGGCGACACCGTCGAAATCCGCAAGGATGGCGGCGACGCCCCGCCAGCCGATGACAAGTTCCGCTTCGTGTGCGCCGACTGCAACTACCGCGCACGGATTCCGGTAAAGTACTCCGGCATGGCCATCAAGTGCCCCGGCTGCGGTGCAGCCCAGATGGCCGAGGCCATAACCGAGGAATCAAGCAGTACCGGCGGCACGGTCGAAATCCGCAAGGTCGACCTCACCGGCGGCGGCGATCGCTTCTTGTTCCAATGCGGCGACTGCGGCTACCGCGCGCGCTTGCCGTCCAAGTACCACGGCGAAGACATCAAGTGCCCCGGC
>JAQIBG010000357.1 GCA_027859175.1 Planctomycetota bacterium
GTCCTGACAACTCGCACGACCAGAACCAGCAGCAGAACTGGCATCTGTTCAGTCGCAAGTTCGGCTACCAGATGCCCGATCGAGGCTTCGAGCGCATCGCCGCGGCAACCAGCGATGGCCGCCCGGTGGAGGACCCGAAGGCGGTGTTCTCGGGCTTGTTTGGCGCCGATCGCGATGGCGACCATATGCTCGACCGCGGCGACCTGCCGCCCAGCGTGCGGCTGCAGGCGCACGAGGTGGCGCGCTTCCAGTACTACGATCCCCGACTATCTCTGGTGCTGCGATGACTCCGTTCCAGCACCGCCGAGGTTTCACTGCTCTGGAATTGCTGATCGCGATCGCCATCGGCAGTCTGGTGTTGATGGTGGCCTACAGCGCGGTGCGCATGGCCACGGCCACGATCAGCGCCGCGCGGCGAATGGATGTCCAGAATCAGGCGATGCGCAGCGGCTTCTTGGTGGCGAATGAAGAACTCGATTTCTGGACCGCGCTCGACGACCCTGATGACCCGGCACGCCAGCGCCTGCGTGCGGTCTCAGTTCAGCAGCTGGACGGCAAGGCGGTGCATACCGCGCCTGAGCAGACCTATGGCCTGCCCTTCGTTGCGCTGAAAGACCTGCCACCTGAGAATCAATGGGCGGCTGGTGGCAGCGGTTTCAATCTGCTGGCCGCAGATCCCACGCTGCTCACCGACGCGCAATTCCGCGACGACGCCAGCACCGGCGAGCTGTTTCGACTCGATCGCGCCCGCGGCTTCGACGCACGGCCCTACCAGGCCGACGACCCACGGCGCTGGTATCGGGGCTGCATGTTCGAGCCTGGGCATCTCGATCGCGAGGTCGGCCGCTACGGCATGTTCAGCAACCGGCACGCCGATCCGGTGCTGGGTTACGGCGATCATCCGGGCGTGATCCGGAGGGACTCAGACGACCACCCCGTTGGCGAAACCGACGTACCCGGCGTGGTTCAGATTACCGGGCCCTACGGGCCGTACCCGCCCATGGCCTGGGGCGATCCGGGCTTGCCCGCCCGCACCTTCACCTGGCACGAGCACCAGGTCTTATACGGCCTCCAGGCCTTCGGCAGCTATGGCACCATGGACTACCTGCCAGCCAACGCGGTGCTGCGCATTCACGGGACGCAGGCCTGGTGCGCCAAGCTCCCCTTGGAAGGCGACTACGCCGCCGGCGTTGCCAACGGCACCATCAACGCGCCGGTTGACGGCTGGGTGCGCATCGACGAACGGGTCGACCATCGCATCACCGGCTACAATGACTACGGCAGTTGCTTCAATGGCTACGGTCGCGTCGTCGGGCAGCGCAGTCAGGCCCTGACCCGCGCCAATGCCACCGTGCGGGATTGGCACTCGCTGCGGGTTCCTGGCAGCGATTCGTTGCAGGACCTGGTCAGTGATTACCGCAATCCCTTCGCCGGGCCCGAGTCGCATCATTTCGTCTACAAGGGCGAGATTCGCAACAACACCTGGGTCGAGAATCTGCTACCGCAACCGCCGCCAGACTGGCCGCGGCTGCGCCTTGAGGTCATGCGCGGTTTGTTGCGTGGTCGCTTTTTCACCCTGGCCCGGATCCGTTGGACCGACACAGCGAGCAACGAGGAGGCCGAACTGGTGCTCACCGGCATTGGCACCACCCTGCGCGGCGCGCGTCAGCAGCGCGCGCGCGATGGCGGCTGGGCTGCCTGGTATGGTCGCAACGACACTCGCAACACGCCCACTCTGGACCAGCCATGAACCGTTCATCTGCGCGCTCCGGCGTGATTCTGATCATCACTGCGGCGCTGGCCGCGATCCTCGCCACCTTGTGCCTGACCTTCATTGCGCGGGCCAATAACGCGGGTGCCGACAGCGCCTGGATCGGACGCTATACCCAGGCGCGGGTGATGCTGCATGCCGGCCTGAGCTATGTTCAGGAATGCGCCCGTATTGGCTGGGACACCCGCCTCGGCGATGGCGACAACCACGAAGGCTTTGGGTGGGTTGACGTGCGCGGTGGGATTAGAGATCGGGCCCGCTTCGTGACCGTGCACGGGCGCAATCCCTCTGGAGCCGAGGCGGCCGCGTTCCCCCTGGGGCCGCGCAGCCAGTTTGACCGCGAGGGAGAAGACGGCACCGCGCTCGCCGGGGGTGACGGTATCTGGGATCGTTTGTGGGATCCGGCCCTGGTTGAAGACGGCGATGGCGACGGCCTTGCCGACCGTCCGGCGTGGCCGGCGGTGGGTTCGGTTGCGCGCGCGCCGATGTTTCGGATGCGCCGACCGCCTTTCGCGATCGAGCCGGTGGTAGCACCCAACCCAATCGCCAACAACCCGGCCGACCCCGCCTTTGGCCTGCCGCTGTTGTTGCACCCCGACCCGCTACCGGCCTTTGGTCGTGGTGTGGCGGGGGGTGCGCCGGCAACGCGCTGGGCCGACTGGTCGGCCGGCGAGCGCAGCGCGCTGCCTGGCAGCGAAGGCCGCGCCTGGTTTCGCGTGTACCGCGACGGCCCCGCTACCTTCGTGGTCACCTGCGGCTGCGGTGGCAGCGAGGGCTTCCGCGATTGGCCCGAGGTGCTTGGTGCCCAGGCCGAGGACTTGTTCCAGCGCGACCAGCGGATGTTCGAGGACATCGTCGCTAACGAGGTGCGCCTCTGGTACCGGATCGAGTGGAGCCCGGCGGTCAACGGCAATGAACCGCAAACGATCGGTTGGAATGGTTCGCAATTATCTGTGGTGACCGGCGGGAAGCCGGACCACGTCAGCAAATGGCCGTGGGCGCGGATCGTCAACCAGGGCGGAACGATCCAGTGGATTCAGCGCCTGCGCGCGCCGCCGGAGTTGTGGTGATGGGGGGCCGGCGCGGCTTTACCCTGATCGAGCTCTTGGTGGTCATCGGCATCATCGGGCTGCTGATGGCCCTGCTGCTGCCGATGCTTGGCATGCTGCGCGAGCGCGCCCTGATCCTCAAGACCAGTGCGCGGCTTCAGGATCTGCAGCGCGGTCTGGTCCAGACAGGCGACGCCCAGTCGCTCCACCGGGCCCTGGCCCCGGCTGGCCTGCCCGGTGTGGTCGCATTCACCTACGACAGCACGTACTCGATCCAGTCGCCGGATCAGGGCAGCTGGCTCACCCCGCCCTACCCGGGCTATTGTTTCGCTTATCCGTGGGGGCAGACACCGACCGAGTTGCCGCCCTATCCGCCTGCAACACTGCCCCCGCCGGGCACTGTGATCCCGATTGCCGAACACGGGCTGTCGGATCTGTCGCCACACTGGTCGGCCGAGTTGTGCGCGATTGCCGGGCTGCTGCCTGACGATAATGCAGCCACCGCCACGCGCGAGGATCTGGACGCCTGGTACCGCGACCGCGATACCGATCGGGCCTGGAATGACGCGTGGGGTCGGCCTTTGATGATCGGGCTCGGGTTCTATCAGCCGATGGAGAATAGCCTGATCGAAACCGGCTATCAGTACAAGAAGGACGCGGTCAAGAAACGAACAGATCTATTTTTAATGCGGGCCCAGCGCAGCTATGGCCACACCCGTGCGTTCTACTTCGCGCCGGCGGCAGCAGGCCCGGTGCTGCCGGCCGGGCAAGACGAGGCGGCGCTGAATGATGTGGGGGCAGATTGGGTCGGCATCCGTGACGCCCTGTGGGCCCACGCCAACGCCGTGTGCAATCAGGGCGCCGATGGCAGCGAGCTGTGGCGCACCGCGCCGGGGCCACCGGTGCGCAATCCCTTCACCAATGCGCCCTGGAACGGGCCTCGCGTGGGCCACGGCAGTGACGGGCAGGTGGCGGTGCTGATGGCGCCGGTGGAGCTACGATGAAACGCGCTGGGTTCAGTCTGACCGAGTTGTTGGTGGTGATTGGCGTGATCGTTCTCCTCCTGGGAATCGGGATCCCCGCCTACCGGGTGGTGGTGCATCAAGGTAAGGTCAGGTCGACCCGCGCTTTGGTGGCGACGGTCAGCACCGCGATTACCGCCTACGGTCTGGATGCCCTCACCTTATACCGCGATGACGACGGCGATGGCACGGCCGAACGCGCGCGCTATCGCGCCTGGGCGGCGAGCGATCAGTTGGCCGCTCCGGCGCAGCGCGAGGCGGTCCTCGACGGCGTGGTGGAACCGGCCTTGTATTGGACTGCGCCGCCGAGCGCATCGGTATCAGATGGTCCAGCGCGGCGGGCCAAGCTGCGCTATCGCGGCTTTGCGGCCACGGTGCAGCCTGCGCTGCCGCGCGCGCGCGTCGCCGCCGATGGGCGGGTAATTGATACCTGGGGTCGGGCGCTGCGCATCGCCTGGGCCGCGGAGATCTACGGCGATCGTGGCTTCGCAGTGTGGTCGCTGGGACCTGATCCGCTCGATCCAGCCGACGACATCGGGCCGCGCTGAGGGGATTCGTCGGGGCGCTCCAGGCTGGCGTATGGCAACACATCGTTAGGCTGCTGGCTCATCGTGCTGGGAGTTCGTATGGCTGGTCGTGGTGGGAAGTTTGGCATCGTGGTGGTGCTCGTGCTGGTGGTGGCGATTGCTGGCTCGGCCTTCGCGGCGATGAGCGTGCTGCGCAGCTTCCGGGCCGATGGTGACCGGATGGGCGCGATCACGGGTGGGGTGCGGGCCTTGTTGGCAGTGCATTTTGCGCAGGGTCGCTATCAGATTGCGGCGACCGCCGATGAGGATGGCGATGGCGTTGGCGAATATGGCACGGTGGAGCAGCTGTACGCGGCCGGCTTGCTTGAAAACGATGCCTTGCAGCGCGTGCCGCAAGGGATCACCAGCGATGGTTATTTGATGCAGGCCTTGCCGATGGAGACCGACGCTGCTGAGCAGGGATTTGTAGTGGTGGCGCTCCCGGCCGACCCGACCTGGCCCTTGCTGGCGATAGACGAGAGCGGCGCCATCTACCAGGCGCCAGCCGGTACAGTGGTCACGGCTACCGCGCAGATCAATCCGCGCGCCTGGCCGGTGCGCCAGTAATCGCGCGTCGGTCGACGATTAATCGACCAACACGCAAACGTCACCCGGCTCGGTCGAGCCGGCGAGGCAGCTTCCGTACGCGGTGGGCGTGGTTGCAGCTGTGGCGCCGAAGTTGGCGATCACCGTGTAGCGTTTGCCATCTTGACCCGTGACGCTGACGGCGCGCAGATCGTCGCCGAGTTCGAGCGCGCTGGCGCTCTGGTGCAGGGCGGCGCTGTGGTCGCTGCTGATGGCGGATGCAACAAACCAGCCGCAGTCGAGCACGGTGCCGCTGGCGGCGCAGTCGCGCTGCAGTTGCAGCGCCAGGCGCTCGCAGTGCAGCGACGGGTGCGGCCCGCCTTGGCGTTCGCTGCGGCGTTCGAGCGCGAGGTCGCCGCCGTAGATACTGCCGCAGGCGAGTTGCTCGTCGACGCAGGCCCAGGGGCCGAGTTGGTGGTCGGCGTCTTCGCTCCCGGCCGTCAGCGTGCGGCTGCCGCTGGCATCGCACAGCGTGCGGTGACTGGCGTTGAACACGTCGTTGGGGATTGCCAGGTCGAGGCCGGCCGCGCGTCGCAGGTAGATCCGCGGCAACAGCGCGGTGCAGCGTTGCAGACCCACGCAGGTGTGGCCATCGGGCAGGGCGACCCAGGCGATGTGGTGCTCGGCTTGGCCGTCTTCCGGTGCGCGCCAACCCTCGGGAATAAGTGCGCTGCAGCCCTCGCGGAGCGCGCCGCAGGTGGCGAAACCGCCGTCAAACTGATGAATCCGATGGCCGAGCGGCTTGCGGTGTGAATCCCAGCCGCCACTGAAACCCTCGTCGCCTTGGCAGTGCAGGCCGCCGGCTAGGTTGCGTTGCCATTCGGCCAGGTCGCTGCGCTGCGGTGGCAGGCATAGGCCTTGGGCCAGGCCGTAGGCGCGCCAGCTGAACGAGGCGAAACGATGCTCGCTGCGCACCATCACGGCGCCGTGTTCGGGCTCGCACCAACTGGCGGTGCACGGCGGGCTGGCGGGTTCGGCGAACAGCGCTGGCTTGTGAGCGAGGTAGCAGGCGAGTTGGGCGATGACGTTGGCGCGATCAGATTCGAGCCGGGTCAGATAATACACGCTGCGGCGGCGCAGGGTTTCAAAGCGGGCGCCGTAGAACGAGCCGTCGGCGCTTGCGGCGGCCTCGCGTTCAATCAGGCCGAGTTGGCCGTCGGCCATGGTTGCGGCGCTGCGGTCGTCGAAGCGGTCGGCCATGTAGGCGCAGGTGGGCAGCAGGTATTCCTGGCAGTAGCTGTAGCGCAGGCGCGAGTCGCCGCCGATGCGGATCAGGCGGCCGTCAGCAAACACCATGCCCTTGACCACCTGCCACAGATCGTGCTGGTGGTGGTCGAGGGCTTCGGGGCGCGCGTGGCCGCCGTGTTGCAGGTCGAAGTGCAAGAAGGCCGCGCCCGACAGGCAGATCACCATGTAGCCAACATTGAGGTAGCCGTGGTGATCGAGGGCGTAATTGGGGAAGAAGTTGGCGCCGTGATGGCGTTCGCGCAGGGCTTTACCGTCGATGACGGTGTCGCTGCTGGCGTCGCTGGCGATGCTAACCGTGTTGAGCAGGAAGCCGATGCCCTGCTCGGCCCAGTCGGCGGCGCGCGGGTCTTCGGGGTAGCGCTGCGAGCAGCGCCACAGCAGCGCGCCAACCCAGCCGTTTGACTCGGGGTTATTCTTGCCGCTCGCGTTCCACACGTCGCCACTGATGCCAGGGAAGCGGCCGCGCTGATAGCGGATGGCGCAGTAATCGGCCTCGCTTTGCAGCATGCGATCGAGCGCGGCGCGGTCGTCCTTGTCGAGCAAGGGCTCGAGAACCTGGACCCCGGCCATCATGCGCTCAACACCGAGTTGGCTGATCCAGGTGTGACCCCATTGGGTGCCGTCGAGCAGGAGGGTGTCACCGCTGTGGTGGCTGGCGCAACTGAAGCGCAGGGCGGCGCGGGCGCGTTCGGTCCAGCGTTCGGCGCGCTCGGGTGCAATCAGCCCAGTGCGCGCGCCGAGCACGCCGGCGGCGGCGGCCGCGCACAGGTACTTCTGGTTGGTTTGCACGCCCCAGGCGTTGTAGCCGGTGCCATAGCAGCCCATGCCCTTGGGCAGGCTGATCCAATCCTGCTCGGCCTGTTCCAGCCAGGCGTCGAGCAGGGTGAGGCAGCGTTCGAGCGTAACAGTCATGGGATCCCCTTTGCGAAGTAATGGGGATCCTAGCGATCAGGGATCGATCTATTAAGCGAAAACAGGATGGTTGATGCGAAGAAAACGATAATCACTCGCCGTCGCCAGCGCGGTACTCCTGCGGCGTGGTGGCGAGGTGGCGGCGGAACGCCAACTGCAGTGCGCGGGTGGTGCCGAAACCGCTGCGGGTGGCCACGGTACTGATGTCGCCGCCAGCGCGTAGCAGGCGACACGCCCGGCGCAGGCGTTCGCGCGCGCGGTAGTCGCCCGGGCCGATGCCCATTTCGTCGCTGAACAACTGGCGCAGGCGGCCCGGCGTACAGCCGCAGGAATCGGCAATCGCGGCGATGGTAAGCTCGGGGTGGGCATCGATCGCGGCGCGGGCCTGATCAAACAGGGCGCGGCTGGTGCTGGCCTCGGGGCGCAGGCCGGCATCCCAGGCCTGGATCAGGAGTTCGCGTAAAAGGCGTCGCGTCCAACGATGGGCGGCGCTGGCTTCGGTGTCTTTGAGCGCCGACGCCCGGCACAGCTGGTGACGCCAGGTGGCCGAGCACGGCAAGATGCCCGGGTAGTGATCGAATAGGCGCGGCGCGCCCGGAGCGGCCATGCGGCTATGGATGGTGCAGGCCTCCAGAGTCGCGCAGCCAGGCGCGAGCTGACCGTGATGTTCAACCCCAGCGCTGAGCGCGAGGCAGTGCCCGGGCTCGAGGCGCAGGCGGCGGCTACCGATGCGTAGTGCGAGACTGCCAACCAGGGGCACCAATACGAAGTCGTAGGGCTTGATCGGGTTGAGCACGATGCGTTGTTCGTCGCTGCGCCAATGCTGCACCGAATCGACATCGATGTGGGCGTCGATCACCAGGCGGCGGAAGGCCGACGGGTCACCATCGAAGGAGTTGCGCAGCGAAATCTTGGGCACGCGGCCATGCTTGCAGCGCGCGCGCCCGGTTCAACGAATCCCGCCTTGCCCGCCGGAGGCCCGCCGGACCCGGCGCTTAGTTTGAGAACGGGCCCTGGCCGGTGACCGAGGTCGCAAACTCCACTTCGCCGTCGTGGCTGGTGTCGATGTCTTCGAGCTTAACCGAAATCTTGGTCGACACGCCGCGCTCCTGCTGGGTCACGCCGTAGATTGCGTCGGCGTGCTGCATGGTGCGCTTGTTGTGGGTGATGACCAAGAACTGGCTCTTGGTGCAGAATTCCTTCACCATGTGGCAATACACGTCGGTGTTGGATTCGTCGAGCGGCGCGTCGACCTCATCGAGGATACAGAACGGACTGGGCTTGGTTTGGTACACCGCAAACAGCAGGGCGATGGCGGTGAGGGCCTTTTCGCCACCCGAGAGCAGGGTGATCGACTTGGGCTGCTTGCCCGGAGGCTGAGCGATGATCTCAACGCCGGCCTCGAGGATGTCGGGGTTCTGCTCGTCAACCTGGAGCACCAAGTCTGCCTTACCGCCGCCGTACAGCTTGCGGAACAGGTCTTGGAAGTTGCCGCGTACTTCGCGATAGGTCTTCTTGAACATCTTGCGGCTGGTGTCGTTGATCTGGTCGATGATGCTGGTCAGCTTTTCTTTGGCTTCCGACAGATCGGTGAACTGGCGCGCCAAGAATTCTTGGCGAGCTTCCACTTCCATGAGTTCATCGATCGCGGCCAGGTTGACCGGGCCGAGCCGTGACAGCTCTTGCTCGGTGCTGGCGAGTTCGCGCCGGAGATCGGGCAGGTTGAGGTCGTCGGGGCGCTCGTAGTTCTCGAAGGCCTCGGCGATGTCCATCTCGTAGTCGTCGAGAATGCGTTCGCTGATGCCGGCGAGGCGCGTTTTGATCTCCGCCGCCTTGAGTTCGAGCTCTTGCCGCTCGCGCTCGAGGCCGCGCTGGCGCGTGGTGAGCGCGCGCGCTTCCTGGCGTTCTTCTTCGCTGCCTGAGCGGGTTTCGTCGCGCGATTTGATCAGCTCGTTGAGCTTGGCCGACATCTGCTCGAAGCGCTCGGCCTGTTCGGCGTGCACGGCTTCATTG
>JAQIBG010000373.1 GCA_027859175.1 Planctomycetota bacterium
CTGGTTTTGAGCTGCAGCCCGGCGGTCATTGCTGGGCCCGACACCTCAACAGCGAATTCTTTGCCGACCCCCTCATTCAAAATCACGGCGGTCACATGTGGATCTTACAAATGAAAACCGAGGGCCAGCTTATTGCGATCGGTACCGATGCCGGCGGCCGCACCGAACTCGTTGGTGGCCTCTTTTATCCGCTCGGGCATTGCCCCAATAAACCGCTGTTTATTGCGGATAACGCCGACTTTTCTGCTACTTATGCCGTCTCTGGTTACACCTATAATGAGCAAGTCGCCATCACCAACGGCGGCGAAAAAAGCAGCATCACCAACAAAGACGTTCCTGGCCGTGGCGCTGGTGCCAATGTGCCGTTGCTGGTCGTTGCCAATGCCGAACGCCTTGCCAAGCCCATTGCGCAACCAGACTTCGAGCCCCTCACTCCCGAAGCCTGGGTCGCCCTGCATCCCGTGCCTGTGGAAGATATTCCAGTACCCGCACCAGCACCAGTCGATGCGCCCAAAGTGGAAGCGAATCAACTCCTTAGCGGTCTTGGTGAACACGGCAAAGTCAGCTTGGCCAGCGGCAGTGCGCAACTCGTGTTTTTGATGGACCGTCGCGAAGCGCCCTTCTTTATGCGTGAAGTAGTCGCCACCCTCGACCAGAGCTGGAAGGGCCCCAAGGGCACTGGTGGCGAAATTCGGCCGCAAAACGGCAATAACCTGCTCGACTTTTCCTGCATGGGCTATCGTGACAACCATTCCTACGACTGCACGGCACCTGCCCTGGCCTACTACCCCAACGCAGCCCAGACCGTTAAGCTCAGTGGTCGCCTCAGCTTTTTCTGCGAGAACAAGAACGAGAATGACGCGGTCTCTTGGTGGGTATTCCGCATTCGCCCGCCACTGCGCGCCCAGGTCATTGCCAGCGGCGCACAAGGCCACGACACCAGTCTCGACTTGAGCACCGTACCCGAACTCCAGGCCATTACCCTTGAAGACAACGATCAACTCGTGATCTCCGGCTTCCGAAATCGCCATAACCACTGGGCCGATGTCCACATGGCCGACTTGCTCATTACCCCGCTTAAACCTGAATAACGCTTCATCGCATCGCCACAACGAACACCTCACAAAGCGTTAGCGTCATTTGTTTGCGTTTGATTTGCCTTTCCCCTAAAGGGCCGATGCGCAGTTGTGGACATGCGTCATTTGGGGCAGCTCTGACCCAAGCATCTCGCTCTCAGCTCGTGGCGCTTCGGCGCGGGTTTCCGGACGGTCTCCTTCAAGCAGGGCTTCAATACGATCCTGGTGCACATCGAGCAGGGGCCGGGGGTGTGCCACTGGTCGGTGCTGTTGTGCCCGCCTGATCTGTAGAGGTCCATCGCGGGGTCACTCAGCGCAATCACCCCGGCCTGATGGTCGGGGTGATTGCATTGGGGCGGTAAGTTTCTACTTGGGGACGTTGCCGTTACTGGGGCTGATTATACTTGGCTACGGGCGGCATCGCGGGCCTTGCCCTGATCGCTGGCAAGCGCTCGTGCGGCCTTTTCGGCCGCGCCGATGGCGGCAAGGATCGGATTTGGTCCGTGGTTGGTGACCGCCAGCGGTTGTTTGCCCTCGCGGCGGACCTCCACCACGGCCCTGACGTCGTCCTCGCCGCCCTTTTCGGCATTGCTGTCGGTGAGGTGGATCTCGACCCTGGTGATGTGCGCGGCGAAGCGCTCCAGGGCCTTTTCGAGCTGGGGACGGATGTGGTCAAACAGCCCGTCGGTGCCGTCGATGCTGCTGTCGGTATTGAACTGGATGTGCATGGTCTTCTCCTCTGGTGATCGTTCGGGCCGTCTGAATCGGCGGAGCGGTCGTGCCGCTGTGCCCGGGTCGATCAGGGACATGCTATCACGGCGGCCCACGAACGGCACATCCGTGTCGCGCCGATCCACCCGTCTCCTGCTCATGGTCCCTTCAGCGTCCCCTGCACCGCAATCATTGCTTGGCAGGACACCGGCATCTCAGCGTGGCGCCTCGATGAGAATTACGGCAAGGTCCTTCAGTCAGAGCTTCAAGCCGGTGCTGGTCCGCATCGAGCAGGGCCGGGCGTCTGACGCTGGTCCGTGCTGCTGCGCCCGCCGAATCTGTAGATATCGAAGTCTGACCTGTCCAACGACATCGCCCCGGCCGGATGATAGGGGTGATGTCGTTGGTGGTGGTGCCCACTTGGTGGGCCAGGATCGCGTGGCCAGTTAAGCCGCACTCAGCACCTATCCTGATCGCCGAATCCCACACCAACTCAAGCAGCCAACCACCGCTTAATGCTCGCCCTCGGCGGGTCAGTGCTGGCTGGGTGCAGCGGTGCATAGTGAGGATTCGAATGCTGCTGGGGTGATCACCCCATAGTCAGGTCAGTCCGACATGGCCATCATGCCAGTCAGGGCCTCGAAGCAGTAATGGTCAACTCGGCGGGGCCGGCAGCGATGGACATCGCCATGATGTGACACCCTGGGGCCCCAATCACCCCTGCACGAGATCACGCGGAAGCCATGAAATCCATCACCATCATACTCGTACCATCGCTGTGCTGGTGTTCGCATTCATGCGCAAGCCTGCACCGGGCGCCGAATTCCAAGGCGTCGGCAAGGATATCCAGCGCGGTGTCCGCGACGCCTCAAACAGCGTCAAAGATGCCGCCGTGGACGCCAAGGACCAACTCAAGGACGCCGTGAAATAGGGCTCATCAGTGATGATGGAATCACTAGCACGCGCGCATCGCATCAACCAACAGCAACAGGACCACCATGAAACAGCATATTACCCTCACCGCCATCGCCCTAGCCACCTCCATGCTCCTGCTTTCAGGCTGCTACGAATCACCACGGGCCAACGAGTATCCTGACCATACCGTCAATACCACGAGGCGCGTCAAAGACATCAAACAGAATGCGTATGATCAGAAGGAAGCCGTCGATATCAAATCAGATCAGTTGTCAACACGCATGGATTTTGACGAGCGGCAGATCCATGAGAAGTACAAGGTCGAACGTCAGGCATTGCTGAATGAGGCCGAAGGTGAAGCAGCGTCTCGCGCGGCCAGGAAGCGTGATATCCACAGCCAAGCCGAGTACGACAAGGATGTCATCGACTCCGAATTGGCCAGCAAGATGCGGTTGATCAGCCCGGAGGAATTCGGCGCGGTCCAAGCCGAGGCCGCGAGACGCAAGACCGACGTTGACACCGAAGCGGCCGGCAAGCTCGAGCCGATAGCCAGCGATTCGGCACAAAGCAAGATCAGGACTTCACAGCTCATCCTCGCCATCGATCACGATGAATCCAAGGCGATCAGCGCCTTGGACCAGGAGCGGTCCCGGGCCAGGGAAGCCACGAGGGCAGACAAACTGAAGATCGACAAGTGGACCAACGACGAATTGGCCAAGGTCGGATATGATTCAGAGTCCACGCAGCGCTAATCAATCTATCGCGAAGATATCCAATAAATCCCACGATCTGACCTATTGTGTTATCTGATTGCAAAGGTCTAGCTTGATGGACCGGGCGTCTATGACTGGAAGGTGCTGCTGTGCCCGCCTGATCTGTAGGGGCCGGTTCGATATCGCGGAACTGGAATCGCCCCGGCTTGATGGTCGGGGCGAGGTCGTTTGGTGCCAACCCATAGGGGCGTGGAGCATGGTGGGGTTGATTACACTACCGTTGATCAGTTGGAATGTGATGCATCTAGCGTGTAGCGTGCTGACGCTGATGCCGGCCTGCCTCGTGACTGAAGGGCCGCCGTGGAAGTGAGTCACGGGTTGGCGGCAGGGTGGATACGGCTGGGAGGCGATCGCTAACATGGAGATGCACATCTCTCTACCAGTAATATTCGATCCAATTCTACGGCGAACTGACCGAACAGAGGCCCGACTCGGATGGGGTGATAACCCCATGGCCCTGGGGCTCCTGATGCGCCAAGATCTTATATGAGCCTCGGAACTATTCTGCTGATCGTCCTTGTCCTTGTCCTCGTGGGTACGTTGCCGACGTGGCCCTACAGCAAGCGATGGGGGTACTATCACAGCAGTGGATTTGGAGTGGTCGCGTTGATCATACTCGTACTCGTTTTAGCAGGTAAGATATAAATGGGGACATAGGCGAGGCAGCGACGGCACCCGCCGCGTGTTGCCAGTCTCATAGCGTGAAGATCGGATGGGATCTCCTATGGATGCTGGGCACCCCACACAGGTTCTCCTCGATAGCTATTTGATCAGGGAGAACATTCCGTCGACGCATCGATGACCTGTATCTACGATCGCCACGTTCAGGACGCAGGCGCTTCACCCAAACCACATTGGAACCATGCCATGATTAAACTAATATCCCTCATCCTGCTCGTAATTGGGGTCGCCCTCGTCATTGTCGGATTAAACGCTATGGACTCATTCGCATCGAGTTTTTCAAGGTTCTTCACCGGATCGCCTACGGATGAGTCCATCTGGTTGCTGATCACAGGCGTGGTGCTGATTTCGATCAGCGGGTTTGGGCTGTTTCGTGGAACGAAGGAAGCCGTCTGATCAGCACGACAAGACGATGGGGTCCGTAGACATATGCGCTGCCCCTATGTTCCGACGGTCTGGGGCGATGCCCCATGCCCAGCGACTCTGCGGTCTGCGGTCTGCTGGGGTGACCACAGCAACTAGCCTTGAGACCGCCCCCGTACCCGTCGACGAGGTCGCGCAGTGCCAATCCGATACCACCCACCAGATCGAGCTCATAGCCCTGATGAACTGCCAGCTGTCAACCGCGGTCGACCTCCAAACGCAGACGAAGCAGGCCCACTGGAACGTCAAAGGGCCGTCGTTCATCGCACTGCATGAGCTTTTCGACCGGGTCGCGGCATCGGTGGCGGATTCCGTCGATCTGATTGCAGAACGCATCGCGCAGCTCGGCGGCACCGCCGAGGGTACCACCCGCATCGCGGCGCAGTGGTCCTGCCTCGAGGCGCACCCGATCGCTATCACCGATGGCCTGAGTCACGTCCAGGCCGTCGCTCAGGCCTGACCACCTTTGGTGGTGGGTTGCGCGCCATGATTGATGAGGCGCTCGACATGGAGGATCCGGACACTGCCGATCTGTTCACGGATATCTCGCGCGCGAACAGTACTTGGCTGTGGAAGGTTGAGTCCCTCGAGCGATGCGCCGATCTGACGGCGGACCGGTGTCTTGGGATCGCCGCTGTCGTTCGGTCCGATGGGTGCGCGCTTTGCCTCGGGTGCGACGGGTTCAGCAATGGTGATTGTCCGTGCCTGCCTGGAATCGGTGGCCAGCGAGCACGCCAACTGGCTGGCCGCGATGGGGCGGTTTCGATAATGTTATCCGGGAGCTCCGCGTCGACCTAAGCCGGCTGCCATCGACGAGGGGCTGTTCGAGGTGATCGCCGGCTACGAGTTGGTGGACGGCTAGGTGTCTCCGCGCTCGCGACGATTCGCGTGGGCGCCTGGCAGACCGGCTGGTCCGCCAGGTCGCTGGGGCAGCGCTGGCGTCAGGTACGCTGGCGCCGGGTGTGGAAGACGAAGGAGATCACCGCCAGAATGATGCCGATCACGGCGAGGATCTTCGCGATGTACGCACTGTCGTCGGCCAGGCCGCCGAATCCGAAGATCGCGGCGACGACGGCGATGATGAAGAAGATGATGGCCCAGTAGAACATGGTGTTCCCGTTCATGGTGATGGATGATCCGATGCCGATCGCGCCCGACGCGGGCGCAGCGCTGACCAGATCGAAGATAGCAGCTCAACGCCATCGCAGGCGGATTGGATCCAGGAACGGTCCGCGCGCGGGCGCGCCGTCCGGTTTGGATTTGGTGTCAGAAGCTCTCCGATCGCGGTCGCGGTGGTGGCGATGCCCGCTGCGACCGCGACGGTACGATCGAGCCAGCGACGGGCCGGTGCGAGCGCAGCGCCGACCTCGGCCACGCAGCGGGCGCGGTTCAGATCGCTTTCAGCGACCAGCAGGCGTTTGCGCACGGTGATCGGATTCATGTCAGCAGCTCGGAGCCAGCGGCCAGATCCTTGCGCAGCTCATGCAGCGATGCGGGGAAGGATTGCCACTCGCACAGGCAGCGCGCTAGTGCTATGTCCCATAAATAACTGTAAGAGCTAGAGGCCCCTGGCGTCTTCTTTTGCAAGGAGACGCTATGGGCACTGTGGGACGACCATCTATTGCCATTCATCTTTCAGACAG
>JAQIBG010000058.1 GCA_027859175.1 Planctomycetota bacterium
GATGCATCCACGCGCTCTGGATGCGGAAGGCATTGCCGCTGTCAAACAGCACTGGCGACAGACGACAGCTTTTGCCCATGGTCCGCAGGGCGGCGGCCAAGCGTTGCTTGTGACTGATGATCAGGTCGCAGGCAAAGGCCACCACATCGCGCGCACGATGTTCGGTGAAATCGGCCCGACTGTAGTGCTGCTCGGTAACCTGCAGGCTGTCGAGCACGGCCGGGTTATTATCATTGACGTACAAGGCGCCGTCAACGCGCTTGGCCAGCGGCAACAAGGCCACCGAGTTGGTCTGCAAGCTTTCACCCGGCAGCAGAAAACGCCACGCAGCCTGCAAGGCCGCGTCGTCGCCATATTTCTCAGTCAGCCACGCGTTCCAACGTTGCGTGAACTGATCGCGGAAAAATGCCGGTAACTTCTGCCAGTCGGCATTGAAGAAATGCCGAAACGGAAAGTGTTCGTTGCTGAGTTCCCACACCGCCATTTGCGGATCGTCACCCAAGCGCAAGCCGCCCTTATACCGGTTCGGAAAGTCGGTCAGCATTCGCCAACGCGCAATCATCAAGGCCTCAAACCGCTCGTCTACCGCGCCCAACAATAAGGACTTGGTCACGCGGCCGAGTTCGATTGGGCCCTCCTGCGCCATCTCCCCAACCGCGGCGCGCCACGCGTCGGCATCGGGGCGATCACAGACAGCAACGTCATCAGGACTCACGGTGCCCAGCGTGTTGGTGGAACTCATCCACACTTTGATGCCGCGTTTATTAAGTGCATGAAAGGCATAAGCAATCGCATCGGCATTGGAGCCATCGCCGGGGCGATAGTCATGATTCGCCAGCAAGGGCGCCTCGGACCGCTGGCGCTCGTAGCCACCCTCCCAACAGCGCATCATATTATAGCCCATCGCCACCATGCGGTCAGCAAAGCGCTCAATCGCACGCTGATTGGCCGCCACCTTATCGGCGATGCCGGCAGCGTCAGCGCTGGTGCCGAGGAAGCCCTCCCCAGCGACGGCAACCACCAAGCCCCAGAAGCGAGCGCGCTCGCCGCGTAGCTCCAGCTCACCGCTTGGCGTAGCGCGAACGTAATCGGCGTCAGGGATGTCAATACAGTCGCTCATGGTGTTGTCCTAGCGATTGACGCGGCACGGCGTCATCAAGCAAAGTGGCACCACAGAACCCCGCGCAAGTCTTTCTTGCGCGGGGTTCGTGGCAATCAAAGCGAGTCAACAAGCGCTGGAATCAGCGCGTCAACTCAATGAAAAACACCTCTTGGTCGGCGGGGATCACGAGCGTGTCGCCAACGGTGCCGGCGCCAAGTTCGCGAAAGTGCCAATCAAGGAAACGGAAATTCATTCCCTTGATCGGACCGGCGGTAACCGTGCCACCAACGCGGGCATATTTGACCGGAGGCTGACCCTCGGGCGTCTTCGGGTTCTCCATGCCGGCAAAGCAGGTGCCGCGATACGGCATGTCGCCCTTGGCCACGTTGTCCAAATTAAGGCTGAAGCCGGTATTGAAACTGGTCGACACCAAAGACACCATCGCCCGCTTGCTCTGGTCAAGCGGCAGACCGTCTTCGGCAACCACGGTGAACGAGAGATAGTTCTCGTCTTCAGTCATCGGGTAGGGCATGTCGGGGTCGTTGATGATGGTGACATCACTCAGACCGATACCGTTAGCGAAGCTAATCGGCGAACGCTTCTGCGCACTGAATCCGGTATAGCTGACACCCTCAGGCCGATCAACGATCAGATGGCCCTGCTGCCAATCAAACTCAAGACCCTCACTGGGGCGGATTGGATTGGCTTCCATCAAACCACGTTCCACCAGCGGACCGTCAACGGTCGTCTTCTCGGCCTCGGCGTCGACACTCATGGTCAGGCCATAGCGCCATTCGGTGGGAGTGATCGTGTCGCCATACTTGCCAAACGAACCGCCGTAGTCGCCCGATTCGGGATCGTACAGCAAGTCGGCACCAAGCGTGATGTGGGTGGGCTTCGGCGCCGGCTTGATCACACCATTACGGAACAGATACGCCGCACCCCGCATCGCCGAAGACGCCACTTCATCATTCTTGTAGTGCACGCCTTCGATGGTCACGTTCTTGTGCGAATAATTCATGCGCTTGGTATACGGCTTCTGTTCCGACGGATCATTAGGCCGACCGAAGATGTGCCAGTTGATGCAGTCCCAATCCTGAATCGCACCGAGTGCGGCAACCCGATACGCCACTTCGGCGCGGTACTTGTCGGGGTTATTGGTGCCAAACTCGTAGGCAAAGAACGGTTGGCCAGGAATGCGGCCGACCTCGAGCCACGGCACACCCATCGCCAATCGCGGCGGCTCATCCAAGCCCGACATGAAGGGGAAGCGCGGCTGCTGCTTGTCGACCGCAACCTGCCAGATGTAGGCGCACATCGCGGTTGCGTCGCCGTATTGATGCAAGTCAACCGACTGGATTTCGAAGCCGCCACCGGTGTCGAGCAAGAGCGGGCTCAAGGCCAGGCCCTTACCCATCTGCTTGGCGGCATCACGATAGCGAATCTTGTAGTCGCGATGGATCTCGTGGAAGAAGTGCATCACGTCGCGCGCGCGCTGCTCGGTAAAGTCGGCACGGTCAAAGGCGCCACCGAGCGCCTGCAAGGTTGCCAGCGCAGCCGGGTTAGCGTCAGACACCGCCGCGTTCTTGACTGGCCGCGCCAGCGGCGCAATTAATACACTATTCTCCTCAAGGCTTTCACCCGGCAGCAAGAAGCCCCATGCGGTCGCTAGGCCAGCGTCATCGGTATACTTGGTACGCAGCCAATCTCGCCACTTGGTCCGCAACTCGTCTTTGAAGAACGGCGGCAGCTTTTGCCAGTAGCCGTTTACCAAACTCTTGAAGTACCACTCTTCGTTGGTCAGTTCCCAGATTGCGGTCTGCGGATCGTCACCAAGACGCAAGCCACCCTTATATTTGTTCGGCCAATCGGCCATCTCCTGCATACCCTGGATCCCGGCCAGCGCAGCGCGCTCATCCCAGGCATGCATCTTTAGACCGCGAATTGAGCGCGAATTCTTACGCTTCTTGCCGTCTTCTTTAATCTCATCCAGCGCCGCCAGCCACGCCTCCTTATCCGGGCCGTCAACCAAGTCGGCATCGGCTTCCTCGAGATTGCCGTGCTTACCCAAGGAGGTGGTCCACAGCTTAATGCCGGCCTGATCGAGCTTATACATCGCATAGGCGTTGTAGTCGGCACGCGAACCGTCACCCGGCTCATAATCCGTACGCCACTCGCTATCCTGGGCCCACAAGCGCACCAAGTTAAAGCCAAGATCGCGAATCCGCAGCACGTAGGCGTCGATGACGGCTCTGCCCTTCTCAACCTTTTCTTTGATGACCTCGGGACTGTCGCCTTCCTTGGTGTACCATTCTTTCATGTGCCCGGTCAGCCAGAAATGGCCGATGAAACCCCAGTAGCGTTGCCGTTCACCGAGCAGGCTGAGATGGCCATCGACCACCTGCACATAGGTTTCATCTGGCGGCAAGGCCTCGTCGGCAGCCATCGCCTGGCTCGCCACAAGCAGAACTGTAATTGCAAATGCATAACGCATGCCGGGGTCTCCCTCCCTCAGCGCACCGAGGCACTTCGGCCTGGCACCAGTTGGAATGGTAAGGCTTCACTGGGTTGCGAAGCACCTTCACTATGAAGTCGTCGAATCAGCAGGTCGGCGCTGCGATGTCCTAAGAGTTCATCGGAACACACCATGCTCGTCACGCTGAGGCCAGCAAAGACGCGCTCGCTGCCGACACTGAGAATCGCCACATCCTGGCCCACCACCCAGTTGCGTAGGGCGCAGGCACGCACCGCCATCGCCGCCTCGCCGCCACCATAAGTCAGCAGAGCCGTTGGGCGATCGTGCTCGATGGCCCGGGCAACATGCTCGGCCACCTCAGACGCATCGCTGCGGGATATAGTGAGATGCTCGCGCGTTGCCAAACCGGCCGTATGCATCGCAGCGCGATAGCCGGCCAAGCGGTCGTCACGACTGTAATGAAACACGGGGTTATGAGCATAACCCGCGTCTAAGTAGGCAATGTGGCGATGCCCTTGGGCCAACAGCCATTGGGTGGCCGCCTGACCCGCGCCGAAGTCATCGGGGTACACGGCGTTAGACTCGTGCTTGGAGTTGATCCACACCGCTGGCAGGTGATGCCGCTCGAGATGCTCCGACAGCGCCGCAGGCACATTGATGTCGTACTTGATCAGCAGACCGTCGGCCGACACCTCGCGCAAGGCGCGCGGTAAAAAGCCGTCGGTGGCAAGCGCCTCGTCGTCGTAGCGGGCCACGGTGAGGGCGATGTCGTCTTCAGCTAGGCGATCGCAAATGCCGTGCAGCACCCCTTGCGGCAAGGTTGAGGCCGCAGTGTTCTTGCCTTGCAGCAGGATGACGTTGCGGAAACAGCCCGTGCGCATCGCTGCCGCCGAGGAATGGCGACGATAGCCCAACTCCCCAGCAGCGGCCAGCACCCGCTCCCGGGTATCCGGCGCAATGTAGCCCGGCGCCCCGAGCGCCCGCGACACCGTCTTCTGACCGATGGCGAGATGGCGAGCGATATCCGATTGCGTCACGCGCTGGCTCATGGGGCTCCTCCGTTCCAGTAAGACTACGTAGTCCTATTGGCCGGCAAAAGGGGGCCAGCACCACCTGCTGACCCGGAATAAGACTGTACCGGTCACATGCGGTGCGCGTTGAATCTAATCCCAAAGGGCTTTTGGTAAAAGGATGCCCACAACTGCTCCGCAGTCACAAGCTCAGTCTGAATGCGCTGATAGAGCCTTGATGCGAGCGTCAATATGACCCATCACGCCCTCCAACTGCCCCACCAGCGCCAACTTGGCCACATTGGCAGAGCTAACGATGCCCATCTTAATGGCGCGGTCATCTTGAACCGAGCCCTGCCGCGCCGCTAATTGAACCGCCGCCACCTTGCGCGCATAGAACAGTCGTAGGAGCTCATCACTACTCACCTTGAGCCGTTCCAGGTAGACACGCTCCTCGGGCTGGGTGGCCTGTTTGATGTCATAGTCGATCAACTGATTGATGACGGCATTGATGTCGGCCACGCCACGCTCCACGGGGAGCCCGCAGCCTAGCAAGCTGCCACCCCATCGGCTACCGCGTTCCGGGCAGGCGACTCGGAGCTTCCCTTAGTCGACCCCACGGCTTCGACTGACGCGCATGGACATTCGTGTCGCCGCCGCCAGCGATCGCCAACTCTTGATCGACGCCCTCGCGGCCCTGGTCGACCACATCGCACCCCAGGAGCCCTACCTGCATCGCATCCGCTCCGATGCCGACCCGGGCGCCTGGGTCGACACCTGCCTCGCTGATCCCGGCGGCCACGGCCTGATCGCTGAACGTGATGGGGCCTATCAGGCCTGCGCCCTGGGCCGGATGCAAGACCCGGCGATTCCAATATCTGGGATCGGTCAGGTTGGCCACATCGCCATGTTTCACGTGGTGCCCGCGGCTCGCCGGCACGGCCTAGCGCGCCGCCTGTGCCAGGAGATGGAGGACTTCTTCCGCCACCAAGGCGCTGCCTGGGTTGAGCTGAGCTACCTCAGCACCAACACCGAGGCCGTTGCCACCTGGCACGCACTCGATTACCAGCCGTTCCGGGTCATGGCCCGCAAAGCCCTATGAAACCAGCCGCCGCCGTCGCCCTAATCGAAGCGCCGCACGCCGAGCCAGCCGTGCTGCTAATTCGGCGCAGCAAGCGCCCGGGCGACCCCTGGGCCGGGCACTGGGCTTTCCCCGGCGGTCGCCGCGATCCAGGCGATCGCGATTGCCTCGCCACCGCCCTACGTGAACTGCATGAGGAATGCGGCATCGAACTACCGCGCAGCGCCTGCAGCGAGGCCTTCAAACCGGTGTTCGCCGGACGCCACGTGGGCCACCCATTACTGGTCGCACCGTTTCATTTTTGCCTCGATGCGCAACCCGAGGCCACGCCCTGCCCACGCGAAGTCGCAGCCAGCCTGTGGTGCCCGCTCAGCCAACTGCGCCAATACCACGACCACGAACGCGGACCCGTCAATCCGCATCGGCCAGACCAAGACTACCCCTACCTGCCGCTCGATGGCCACCCCCTGTGGGGCTTCACCTATGGGGTGCTGGCCCGCTGGCTCGGATTGGCGCCACCCACCTGATCGCCGAGCAAGGCCGTCCACTGACCCTGGCGCTCCGGCCAAGGCGGTGCTGCCCAAGCCCTGCAGACTGGACCGGTCAACTGCCACCAGAGGTAGTGCTCCGCGTGGTAGGCACTCCATGCTTGCCTGAATTCCATATACCGAATACATTTCAAATATGGAATCACCTGGGGATCCCGCCCCCGCCCTTACCCGAGGCCTCAGCCTGTTGCAGATCCTCGAGCGCGAAGGCGCTTCGAGCCTCGACCAGCTGACAATCCATACCGCCTGGCCCAAGAGTTCCGTCCTGCGCATCCTGCGCTCGCTAGAAGCCTTCGGCGCCGTTGACCGTGACCCGGCCTCCAAGCGCTATCGCGCCGCCCTGCGCTTGGTGCCGATCAGCGCCGGTGGTAACCGTCTGCATCAGGCCGCGCGCAGCGAACTGGTGGGCCTGGCCGAAACCACCGGCCACAGCAGCGAACTCTTCGTGTGGGACGGAACCGAGCTGGTCATGATCGACCGCGCCGACCCCGACGCCGCCGAAGTGGTGGTGCGCAACCGCGTTGGCACCTCACGCAACCTCGATGAACTGGAAGCCGTGAGCCAAATCGTTCACGCCTGGAGCGACACACCGCCGTGTCCTGCCTACTGGGCCTGGGTCGAGGGCGGCGTGCGCGGTCAGCTCAACGCACAAGCCGTCACCCAACGCATAGAAACCGCACGCCAAGGATTAGGCGACGACCTCGCCCCCAACAGCTTCGGCATCGCCCGCCTCGCCGCCCCCCTGCGCGGCCCCGATGGCGGCCTGCTTGGTGTGCTGTCATTGGCCCGCCTACACAGCGCCCGCACCTCCAACGGCGACCAACGCGCCGCCGCCGCCCTCACCGCAACAGCCGCACAGATCTCAAGCCGCTGCGGTTGCCCAAGCTAACGCAAACCGCTCGACTTCAGGAGACTCCCATGGCCGACCAACGCCCCAACATTGTGTTCATCATGTCTGATGACCACGCCGCCCACGCCATCAGCGCCTACTCGGGCGGTCGCATCAATGTGACCCCGAACATGGACCGCATCGCCAACGAAGGCGCGCGCGCCGATCGCTGCTATGTCACCAACTCGATCTGCACGCCGTCGCGCGCCGCGATTTTAACCGGCACCTACAACCACGTAAACGCCGTCACCACCCTGGCCACGCACATCGAAAACCGCCTGCCCAACGTAGCCAAGCACCTGCGCACTGCGGGCTATGAAACCGGCATTATCGGCAAATGGCACCTCGGCACGGGCCCCACCCACTGCCCCACCGGCTTCGACCACTGGTGTGTCCTGCCGGGTCAGGGCGCCTATTTCAACCCGATGATGATTGAAAACGGCGAAGAGAAGATCTTCGAGGGTTACTGCACCGATATTATCGGCGACATGTCGTGCGAATTCGTCAAGAACCGCGACAAGTCCAAGCCCTTCTTCCTGATGTCGCACCACAAGGCACCGCACCGCCCGTGGAACCCGCCCGAGCGCTTGAAGGATCTGTACGCCGACGTCGACATCCCTGAACCCGAAACGCTGTTCGACGACTTTGAAACCCGCACCGAAGCGCCGCGCGCCGCGCGCATGCGGATGGAAGACCTCAAGCTCGGTGAAGACCTCAAGGTTGAAGCGCCGCCGCCAGGCCTCGACCTCAAGGCCGAACGCAGCTGGCGCTACCAACGCTACATCAAGGACTACCTGCGTTGCATCGCCGCCGTCGATGAAAATATCGGTAAGCTCATGGCCTGCCTCGAAGCCGAAGGCCAACTCGACAACACGATCTTCATCTACACCTCCGACCAAGGCTTCTTCCTCGGCGACCACGGCTGGTTCGACAAGCGCTTCATGTACAAAGAATCGCTGCAAATGCCTTTCGTGGTGCGCTACCCCAAGGAAATTCCGGCTGGCAGCGTGGTTGACGAGATCTTCACCAACGTGGACTTTGCCCCGACCTTTCTCGACTACGCCGGCGTCAAGGTGCCGAGCTACATGCAGGGCGCATCATGCCGCGGCATCTTCAAGGGCGAGACCCCCGACGGCTGGCAGCAGGCCAGCTATCATCGCTACTGGATGCACAAAGACACAACCCACAACGTGTACGCGCACTACGGTATCACCACCAAGACGCACAAGCTTATCTACTACTACAACAAGGACCTGGGCCAACCCGGCTCCAACCCCGGCGGCGGTGAACCAGCCTGGGAACTGTACGACCTCAACGCCGACCCGCTTGAGATCAATAATATCGCCGGCACCCCGGCTGCCGCCACGATCGAAACCGATCTCCGGCGCCAACTCGACGAGATCCAGATTCAAATCGGCGACGTGCCCGAGCACGAACCTGACCAAACGGCCTTGATGGTCTGACCTCGACGCGAATTGATAATCCAACAGGGCCGGCGCGGCATGCGCCGGCCCTGTTGGATTCCTGGTGCCTGGTGCGCGCTTCGCGCGTTGGATACCGGCAGATGCTCGCGCGCGTCACGCATCGGCATCCGAGGCAGCCGGATGGGAGCGGCGACCACGCCTACGACGCGCCGCAGGCGCGCACCAGGAACCAGGAACAGCCCTCCACAAGCACACCGTCCAGCAGGCCCAACTGTGCCGCTCAACCGTGCATTGACCTATGCAACGATGGGTGCCACAATCAGTCCGCTATGCCTGAGCATGACGGAGTGAGCATGTCCCCAATTCTGTACCAAACCCACCGATGACCTGCATCCCCCGATGAGTCTGCGCTGGCGCCTGACTTTGGCCTTTTTAGTCACCTGTAGCCTCGTGCTCGGTGGCGTGGGCACCCTCTTGCATTTCCGCCTGGCCAACACGCTGCGCGCCGAACAAACCCACAGCATTCAGGCCAGCCTCGCGCGCCTTGGCCACACCCTACGCCAGCCGCTATGGGATCTCAACCTCGCCCTGGTTGATGACCTAGTGGTTGCCGAGATGATGGCCAACCGCCATCTCGCTGCCGTGAGCGTGCAGGTCATCGGCAAGGAAGACGAGCCGATCACCTTCGAGCGCGACGATGGCTGGACGCCCCTGCGCGGGCTGCCACTCACCGGGTCTGACGCCAGCCACCCCGTCTACCACGGCACCCGCCTGATCGCGACTATCACAACCCGATCCACCGACCGCTTCGTCTCAGACGCCCTGCACGAACGCGCACTTGAGCAGATCATCGAAATCCTGCTCCTCGACGCCGTCCTGGTTGCCTTGGTCGCAGTGCTCCTCAACCGCGTATTGCTACGCCAGCTCGGCGGCATCTCCAAGGCCATCGAAGATGCCCCCGACATGGACCTGCCCAGCAGCGCCGAACGCGATCCGGTGGCCGTCATCAGCGCCGGCGCCGAAGCCCTACTGGCACGACTGCATACGATTCTCAACGCCATCGGCGATGCGATCGTGGTCACCGATGCGCAACTGCGCATCCAGCGCGTCAACCCCGGCGCCTGCGAATTACTCGGTCTGCCAGCCGATCATCTGATCGGCGCCCCTCTCGCCGGGCTGTTACCCCGCAAGGTCGACGGCAAGGCACTCGGTCGCCAATTGGAAAAACACGTATTGCTCGGCGGGCGCGAATTCCGTCCGGCCAAGGGCCTCCAGTTCACCGTCAACGGGCAGGCGCGTCACATCGCGCTCGCGGCCAGCCCCATCAAGCAAGCCGAACGCGTTGAAGGCCTGGTGCTGGTCCTGCACGACCTCACGGCAGTCCACGCGATGGAGCAAGAACTGCAGCAAACGCGCAAACTCGAATCCATTGGGCAACTGGCCGGCGGCATTGCGCATGACTTCAACAATATGCTGGCCGCGATTAGCGGGTCGGCCGAGCTGATTGCCAGCCACCCCGACGATGTCGAACGCCGCACGCGCTATCTCGACACCATCGTATCGACCTCGTCACAGGCCGCCGACCTCAACCGTAAGTTACTGGCCTTTGCCCGTAAGGGCCCGATCCAACGCCGCCCAACCGCGCTACGCGAGGTGATCGACCAAGCCTGCGACATGCTCAGTCACAGCATCGATCGGCGTATCAGCGTCACCATCGATCACTGTGAACGCGCGCTGATCGTTGAAGCCGACCTCGCAGCCCTGGTCAACGCCTTGCTCAACCTTGGCATTAACGCCCGTGACGCCATGACCAACGGCGGCGAATTCCACATCGCAAGCCTACACTGCGAACTCGACAGCCAGCAATGCCATGACATCCACCCCGAACTGAAAGCCGGCGCCTTCGCCCGGATTGAAGTCAGCGATACGGGCACCGGCATCGCCAGTGAAGCACTGTCAAAAATCTTCGACCCCTTCTTCACCACCAAGCCAGTTGGCGCCGGTACCGGCCTCGGCCTCGCCGCCACCTATGGCACGATTCGCGCCCACGGCGGCACCATCGCGGTAGAATCACAGCCCAACGTGGGGACGACCTTTACCATCTACCTCCCGCTGTGCGAAGGCCTCGACCCAACCCCCAGCGCCAACCCGGCCGCTCAATGGCGAGGGAGTGGGCACATCCTCGTTGTCGACGACGACGACGCAGTGCGATCGTCAACCGATGGCTTGGTCACCAGCCTGGGCTTCACCGTCACCAGTGCCCCGGGTGGTGGCGAAGCCATCGCACGCATTGAGGCCGGCGAAAGCTACGACCTCATCATGCTCGACCTCATCATGCCGAGCCCCAACGGCGAAGAGACCTTCCACCGTTTACGGGAATTATCGCCAGACACACCGGTTATCCTCATGAGCGGCTACGCCGATGGCCAAGACGTCAATCGCCTGATCAAAGCCGGCGCCCAAGGCCCGCTCGCCAAGCCCTTCACCAGGGTTGACCTAGCAACGGCCCTGTACCAAGTGCTCGGTCCGACCACCACTCAGCGCTAGACTGCCGCCACGAAAAAAATTACATAGCACGCCGCGCGCGCGGCCTAACCGGCGCCTCGGCGTCGGCCTCCGTTGCCTGCTCCTGCCAGGCGCGCGCGCCTGCCTGCAGCGCCAACTCGCGCCGAGCCTGTCGCAATTGGTACACGAGGTATTCACCACGTCGCGAATCAGCAGCGATACCCCCCTGCGACACCAGGAGCGAGGTCAGCGCCAAACGGCTGCTGTTCTCAGCCGCCACCAAGTCAGCAAATAATTCACGGTCTTCTTTACTCGCCTCTGGATCTAGCCGCAACATGCCGGACCCCTCGATCAACACGATCGAGCGTCGCATGCCCTGGTGCAACAGAGGCCAGCGACCAGCCCGCACCGCGAGCAACTGCGGGTTTTTGACCGACTGTTTGTCATCAAGCTCACCTAGGGCCCACAGCGCGATAGCGCGCATGCCGGCCGACGCATCTTCACGCACCAACTCGTAGGGGTCGCGATCGAGGCCGTGGCTGATGTCTTCGCAATACCACGCGATGCGCTCAGCCTCGGCAGCCGTCAGCCGCTCGGGCTCGCGCAAACACCCCGTGAGGCACAAAGCCGCCAGCCCCAACAGCGCAGCGAGCACGCGCATGATCACTCAGGCTCCCGCGTCCAGCCCACCATGCCGCAGCAAAGCAGCCGTCGACGGCTCGCGCCCGCGGAACGCGCGGAACACGTCCATCGGATGCTCGCCGCCGCCGCGCGCCAACACGGTATCACGGAACGCGCGACCGCGCTCCATCACCGCTGCCTCGTCATCGAGCCCGGCCTCTTCGAAGGCCGCAAACGCATCGGCCGACAAAACCTCAGCCCATTTGTAGCTGAAGTAACCAGCCGCGTAGCCACCGGCAAAGATGTGGCTGAAGGCACACAGGAAGCGGTCGTCAGCGATGCGCGGCAAGATGGTGCAGCGTTCGGCGATACGGTTCTCAACCGCAAACGCGTCACCGTCGGCCGCTGGATCATAGCGATCGTGCAGGGCCAAGTCGGTCAAACCAAACATCAGCTGCCGCAACATATCGCTGCCAGCGCGATAGGTTCGCGCCGCCTGCAGGCGCTCGATGAGCTCGTCAGGGATCACTGCGCCGGTTTGATAGTGCTGAGCCATGCCGCGCAGGGTTGGCGCGTGATAGCACCAGTTTTCCATGAACTGACTCGGCAACTCAACAGCGTCCCACTCGATCCCTTCGATGCCGGCCGCCTCGCCATAGGGCACGGTGGTCAGCATATGCTGCAAACCGTGACCAAATTCGTGGAACATGGTCTCCACTTCGCGGAAGCTCATCAGCGAAGGCGTGGTCCCCACGGGCGGCGTCTGATTGCACACCAGGTAGGCCACCGGGGTTCGGCGCGCCTGCGAAACCGGCGCCAGCGCGGTGCTGGCACCAACGCAGACATCCATCCATGCGCCCGGCCGCTTGTCAGCGGGGCGGGCGTAGGGGTCGAGATAACAGTACGCAATAATGGCATCGCTGGCATCGCGCACGCGGAAGAAGCGCACATCGGGATGCCATACCTCGACCTCGCCACCGGCCGCTTCAAAGCGGATATCAAACAAACGCTGGCACAGCGCAAACAGCCCGTCGAGCACCTGGGGCAAGGGAAAGTAGGGCCGCAACTCTTCGTCCGACACCGCGAAGCGCCGCTCGCGCTCGCGCTCGGCCCAAAACGCCACGTCCCAGGGCTTGAAGTCGTTGCCCTCTTCGGCGCCAGCGGCCTCAGCCGCAGCGATCAATTCGGCGAGGTCGCGCTCGGCGGCCGGGCGCGACGCCGCCCACAGCTCTTCGAGCAAGGCTTCAACGGCCGGCACCTCGCCCGCCATTTTGGTACTCAGCGACAGCTCGGCGTAGCTAGCGAAACCGAGCAAGCCAACCTGCTCCTTACGCAGGCTCAAGATCTGCTCGATCAAGGGCCCATTATCCAAGTCGCCACTGGCGGCCCGCGTCACGTAGGCACGGTAAACCCGCTCACGCAGCGCGCGGTTGCGGCCATGCTGCATCACCGCGAGGAAACTCGGCGCATCGAGCGTAACCTTCCATGGGCCAGCCTCGGCGGTGGCATCGCCACCAGCATTCGCTGCCAGCATGGCGAGCGCCGTCGCCGGCACCCCAGCAAGAACGCTAAGATCAGTGATGACTTCCGACCAGGCCTTGGTCGCGTCGAGCACGTGGTTGCTGAAACTGGTTTGAATTGCCGCCAGTTGTTCCTGAATCGCATTGAAGCGATCGCGCGCCGCGCCGCTCAAGCCCACGCCGCTGTGTTCAGCCGAGCGAATCGCCTGCTCAACAATGCGCTGCTGGGGGCCATCCAGGCCACCGCGCTCGCGCACGGCACGCCAAGCCTGGTATAAAGCCAGACTCTGACCAACGCGGGTGAAGAAGCGCACCACCGGCGCCTGCAAGCGCTCGTGCATAGCGCGCAATTCGTCGCTATTGCGCACGCCGGTCAGATGCCCAACCAAACCCCACACACGACCCAACGGGTCCAAAGCGCGTTCGAGCGCAGCGGCCAAGCCGTCCCAGGTATCGGGCTCAGCCGCCTCGATGACAGCAATCTGGTCCTCGGCCTCAGCCAAGGCCGACTGCACGGCCTGCTCCAAACCGTCGGTGGTCACGGCGGAGAAAGGCGGGAATTGGTCCCAATCCACAAGCGGATGACTCATATCAGGCCCCGGCAGGGCTGCGGATGTCCTGGAGCAAAGCCAGCACGATGCGGCGGGCCTCAATCCGGTTGATCCAATGCCGATTCTGAATCTTGGCCGACAAGGTGTCGATGCGCTGGTCCGCATCCACGAAGTCCTGCTCGGTCAGACGCGGGCACTGCTCCCGCAGCTTCGGCAGCAAACGATTCCATTCGTCGTCGGTGAGCATGTTCATCAGTCAGGCCTCCAGAGCGGGGCAGCATAGATGAGCAGAGGCACAGGCAATGGCGAGGGCTCGATCCCGGGCGCATGCGCTCTTGGGGGGAGGGTCCTGGAGCCTGGGTCCTGGCCAGCGCTTCGCGCGTTGGGACAACATGCACGCCACCCAAGGACCCACAGAG
>JAQIBG010000074.1 GCA_027859175.1 Planctomycetota bacterium
GCTGATCCTCGACGGTATTCAGGCGGGTATCGCCGATTCGCAGGCTGGCGAGGAATCCAAACTCGACTTGAATGGGGCCCAAGCCCTGTTTGAGCGCTGGCAGGAGCGCGACCCGGCCAGCGTGGCCGCCGAGCCTGCCGTAGCTGATGCCGACCCCGCCAAGTGGGATGATCAGCGCCAGGTCTCGTACCTGTTTGGTTTCGTGCCGATGACCCGCACCATCAAGTCGGGCAAGCTCGACTCCGATGCCATGATCAAGGGTGTTGCTGATTCGGTTGCGGGCGCCAAGGGCCTGATCGGCATGGACCAGGCCCAGGCCGTGTTCATGGCTTACGATCAAGAGCTGCAGGCAGCCCAGCAGCAGGCGGCTGCGGCCAATGTTGAAAAGGGTAAGACCTACCTGGCCGAAACGGCCGCCAAGGAAGGCGTTACCGCCACCGGCACTGGCTTACTCTACGAGGTGATCACCGCTGGCGACGGCCCGGTGCCCGGCCCTACCGACAAGGTTCGCGTTCATTACACCGGCAAGCTGCTCGACGGCACCGTGTTTGATAGCTCCGAGGCCCGTGGTGAGCCGATCAGCTTTGCCGTTAACGGCGTGATTCGTGGTTGGACCGAAGCCTTGCAGCTGATGAAGGTTGGCTCGCGCTACCGTCTGCACATCCCGCCCGAGCTTGGCTACGGCGCTCAGGGGACCGGTGGCGACATTCCTCCGAACGCCGTATTGGTGTTCGAGGTGGAACTGCTCGGCATCGAGTAGGGGGTCCGGCGCCCTTGCGCGTCGGCGTCCGGTCTCGTACCACTGACCATGATGTTGGATTGGCTCAGGCTGACACGTGCGTCCGGTCTGTTCACCGTCGCCAGTAACTACTTGGCGGCGGTGGCTGCGGCGATTTATACCAAGTCGCTCGACTATTCGCTACTGGGCCGGGAGCTGCGCGAGAACCTGCCGAATGCGGTGTGGATCGTGGTGGCGAGTTGTCTGCTGTTTCTGTCAGGCATGCTGTGGAACGACGTGGCTGACGCCGATCGCGATCGGGTGCTCCATCCGGGTCGGCCGCTGGCCTCGGGTCGGATCCATCTTGGCACGGCGTGGATTGCCGGTTTGTTTCTGTCGTCTGGGGCCTTGTTGGCTGCGGCGCAGTCAGGCTACCGTGGCCTCTGTGCCGCTGGCGTGGTGTTGTGCCTGTCGCTGATTTACAATTTCGCGACCAAGTCGGTGCCTTATCTGGGAAGTCTGACCATGGCCTTGGTGCGTGCCAGCCATGCGATATTCGCTTTGTTGATTCTTGGTACCGCGTACTTCGATCGCAGCGTGTTGTCCTTGCTCGACTTGGTAATGCCGATTCATCCTGGTGCCCTGGGTGGCCACAGCGTGTATCCGCTTTTGCTCGGAAGCTATATCTTGGGCCTAACCGTGATCAGCGAGCTGGAAAGCCGGCGCGGGATGCGCTGGGAGCTTTTGTTCGGTGGTATTCTGGTGGCGGTTTCCCTGGTGTTTGCCCTGCGCATGGGCCTAACGGCGCATTGGGTCAACCTACTGCATCGCCAGCGACATACGGTGCTGCTGATTTTGGCTTTGGTGCTGGTACTGGCGCTGGCGGCTCTGCTCGCTTGGCGTGTCGGCCGGCCCTACCTAGACGCCTTGCGTACAGCCAAGCGGCGCCATGTTGGCAAGGTGGTTGGGGCCGGTTTGGGCGGCATGATTTTGTTTGATGCGCTTATTGCCACCGCCTTCCACCCACTCATCGGTTTAGCGGCTTTGATGTTATTTATCCCGAATCGGCTCGCGGTTCGCTTGGTCAGGATGGATTAGGTGGCGGGTAAGCAGCGTAGCGCCGATGCTGTCGTTGTGTCGGCGGCTTTGGACGAGCGCTGGCCCGAGGCACGCTGTGAGTTATTAGCGAGAGATCCCTGGGAGTTGTTGGTTGCGGTGATTTTGTCGGCACGCACTGCCGACGCGCGGGTCAACCAAGTGATGGCGGTACTCAACGAGCATTTCACTGGCGTTGAAGCCTACCAAGACCTCGACCCGCGCGCCCTGGGCAGCTTTCTCGCGCGCTTGCCGCTGCATCGGCAGAAGGCGCGCGCGATAACCGAGGCAGCACGCTACATCCTGTATCGTTGTGACGGCACGGTGCCACGGAGTATCGACGAATTGGTGCGGATCCCAGGCGTGGGGCGTAAAACCGCCGCCGTGGTGGCTGGCAATGCCTTCAACCATCCGGCCGTGGCTGCCGACAGCCACGTGCAGCGTATTGCGCATCGGTTGGGCTGGGCCATTCGCGCCGACGCTGTAGTGGCTGAGGCCGCCATCGAGGCGGCCTTCGAGCGCGCTGATTGGGTGCGGCGCTGTCATCAGTTGATTCGGCTCGGACGCGACTGCTGTCGCCCAATGCGTCCGTGGTGTAGTCGCTGCCCGGTGGCTGGAACCTGTCCGCAGGTTGGCGTCAGCGACGCGCGCTGAGTGCGGCTCTCTGACTCACTCCCTAGCAGGCTGTTGAAATACAGCCTGGCGGGGGGTTGAAGGGGGTCGCCGACCCCCCTGGGTAAAGAGCCACCTCAAGAAAACCTTGGACAATGCCGACTGTAGGTCGCCCAAGGTTTTCTTGAGGCTAGCAGGATGGTGTATTCCAACAGCCTGCTAGTGGCGTTGCTGCAGCTTGTTGAGGGTGGCCGCGTAGGCGATCTCGAGCGCGGTAAGACTGTCTGCGCCATTGCGCAAGGCTTCCAGCAGGGCGGGGAGGTGGCTCACGCGGCGGCTGTGAACCAAGTACGCGCAGATAGCGGTTGCGAGTTCAGGGTCGGGCTCGGCGGTAAGCAGGCAGCGGCGCAGGCCATCGCTGCCAGCGGCGCTGCGCTTGGCCTGCATGGCGCGCGGGCTGGGGCCTTCGCCGCGGGCCTTGGCGCGAGCTACGCCATCCATGCCGCGCACAAGCCAAGCGGGCCAGGTCGCATCGCCAGCTTCGATGGCCAAGATGAGCGCACACCAGCGTGCCGCCATTTCTTCGCGCAGGCTGCCTTCCGGAATGTCAGCGGGGATGCGCACCAAGGGGAGGGCCGGGCGCGGCAGCATGGCTTCGTCGCTGGCGAGGGCGCCAAAGGCCTGGTCGCCGCTGACTAAGACCGCGGGGCCGGCCCAGCGCGGCCACAGCAGGCTGCTGAACATGCTTTGAGCGTCGCGTAACGCGGCTACGGCGAGGTGTTCGTGGCGGCGCTCGCGGCCCTCGGCCGGCATAATGACCGGTTCACCGGTGGCCGGGAGGCGTAGCTGCGCCTGGCGACGTGCTGCCCACATGCCCAAAGTGGCGGAGAGGTGCATGTTGCTCATGGCGCTGCCACCAAGGCCGCGCAGTAAGTGCCAGGCATCGTTTTCGCGCTTGGCTTCAAGGGCGGCCCGCACCCGCATCGGCAGCGGCACGCCTTCGCTGGTGACCAACCATTCGGCACGGGTCTCAGTGTCCAGCCACCCCAGGGGGACGTGAATCGGCATCCAGGCGCCACGACAGCTGGCCTGATGCTGGTCCACGCTAAGCGGATAGGGTGAAAGGAGCTCTAGGGCGAGCGCCAATTCCATGGTATGGATACTCTGTGTTGGGCTTTGGCGACAAGGCCTGTGCTGCCGCCGACCGGATTGGCGCGCCACGCGCCGCTTCAGGTGCGAGGTATCTCAATGATGGCCGCGTGTGCGCTGGGATTGGCCATGGCATTCATAGGCTTTTCGATCTACGCTCAAGGAGAGGATCAGTGAGCCACATGTTCCGCCGCCGCACCGATAAAATCTACGCGACCTTGCAGCAGGTTCAGCGGCGCATGTCTCAGGGCACTGAACCTGGCGATACGGCGTATTCCGGTGGTCCGAGTTCGGTGCCGCCGACGGCTGTTCCGTCCAGTTCAAGCAGCCCAGTCACCCCTGCGAGCGCCGAGCCGCGCAGCTGGAGTGCCGATCACGGTGGTACCTCATCTGGCTATCTGGTAACCCCGGATGGACGCCGGATCGACGATGACCCAGATGCAATCTCACAAAACCTGACACGTGAGACCCAGGCGCCGCGTGATACCGGCTACACCGCAGGTGGGATGATCCGTCCGGCCCCGCGTGATCGTGGTATCAGTCTGCCGGCTGGTTCGGCAGGCGGCGGGGCCACCCTGCCCTCGGCCGCTGCCTCGCAGGCCGCCGCGCCGGCAACAACACCTCCGCCACAGGCCACGGCGCAACGCAGCGGTATGACCATGGGTGGTGACGAAGAGCCTGAGGCGCCGCCTCCGCCACCAGTGAACCCAGCGCTCGGCTTGGCAGCGAGTGAGGGTAAACCGCGCCGCATTGAGTTGAGCATCGAACTCGCATCGGTGTTGATGGTGGCATGGTTGATTACCCTCGCGGTGGCATTCTTTGTTGGGCAAGGTCAATTTATCGGCACCTCGCCTGCGCGCGGCGAGGGCGGTAGCAATGTTGCGCTGGCTGGTGACCGCGTACTCGCTGGCGGCAGTGAGACGGTTGACCGCGGTCAACCGCCACCAGGGAGTGGTCCGGTTGTGCGCGCCGAAGGCGACCACGTCTTGGTGCTGCGCTCGGTGGCCCGCTACAGCAGCGAGCAAGAGCAGCGTTTCATGGAATCGGTCCGTAAATTTAACTCGGCCGGGCGTGGAACTTTTGATCCTTTGTTCGGTGTTCGTCGCACCTCGAGCGGGGGCTTGCAGTTTATTTATGGTCAGGTGGGCAGTGCATACGGCATCCAGAAGGATGATGATCGCGCCCGGCAAATTGAGAATGCGCTCAAGGGCAAATTCCCCGACGCGTTCTGGGCCAAGGTCAACTAAGCACCTTTTCAATCTATCGCTTATCAACACATCAGCCCGCTACATGGTAGCGGGCTGATGTGTTGGTGCAGAGCCGAGGCGCTTAAGTAATCACTGCAGATCACCGCAGCAGGTTGGCCAACTCTTCGAGCATGTCGTCAGCCGTTTGGATGACGCGGGCTGAGATCTGGTAGCCACGCTGGGCCACGATCATCCGTGAGAACTCAACCGCTACGTCTACGTTGGCGCCTTCGAGCGCGCCCGAGGTAATGAAGCCGGAGCTCTGACCGGGGATGCGGCGGATGGGGTTACCGGAGTTGGTGGTTTGGCGCCACATCGAGCTCTGGAGGCTTTCCAGACCGGCCGGGTTACGGAAGGTGACTAGGTTGAACTGGGCCAAGCTGCGGCTGATACCGTTGGTGTAGAGGGCAATCATGATGCCTTCAGCCGATACCGAGAGCGAGTCGAGCTGGCCGTCTGAGAAACCGTTCTGGTCAACCATGGCGGCGGTGGAATCTGAGCCGAAACCGGTGAGGCCACTAAAGGTCAGGGGTTCGCCGAAGTCGGTGAAGATGTCGGCCGGGTCGGTGGGGCCCGTGGTGGCCCAGTCAACCTGGACACCGTTGATCGACGGGTTGCCAACATAGTTGGTAGCATTGAGCGTGCGGCCGTGAGCAGTGGTGCCAACGTTGCCGGTATAGCGGCCGAGCTGGTCGAATTCGATACCCACGACCAGGTCATCAATCAGTTCGCCTTCGCTGGCGTCTACATCAACCACCATGTCCCACACGTTGGAGCGTGCACCAGAGGCGGGGTCGGTGCGGGTGCCAGAGCGGAAGAAGCGCGCTTCGAGAATATGGCTACCACCTTGGGCATCGAACGCTTCGATAGACGATGACACCGTTTCGGGCACCGCGCGCATGCGATAAAAGTCAAAGGTCGCATTGCGTTCATTCTCGTACTGCCACGCGTTGACGTCGGTTGGGCTGTTTTCCTCGAACATGTCGGGGATGCCATTGGCGCCGCCGCCGTAACTATCAGTGGTCAAATTAGTGGCGTCGGTGTCGTCGACTAAGAATGAGGTGACTCCTAGGTTGACGACGCCGCTCGGCGTGCCGCTGACTTCGTATTCAATGACATCGCCAGGTTGGACGTGCGGGAAACTAGACAGGCGGAAGGCGCGTTGGGTCAGTGGTAGGCCGGTGTAGTCGGTGGCAGGGATATCAATAACACCAGTTTCAATTCCATTGATCCGAACTGAAATGCGCAGGTTGTCGTCGACGTTACCGGTTGGGTACACGATTGGATCAATCAGGCCGCGTTCACCGGCCGCGATGGTGTCGGTAATCGGTGCGCTAACGCCGGGGTTATAGGCGTAGACTTGGCTCAGCGGGGCACCCATATCAACAATACCGCTGATTGGTGAGTCAGCGCTGGCATTGATGGCAGGGGCGGCGCCTGAGAAGTCGACGTTGTCGGTGGTTTCGCCGAAGAACACTGCGAAGCCATCGCCGTCGCCCACAGCGTTGATCACTAGGTTGCCGTTTTCTACGCGAGCAGCGCCAAAGCGGGTTCCGCCTTGGGCAAACACATCGTTGAATTTTTCGACTAGTTCGCCGACCGTGCCACGATTGTCGCCGGCAACCGGATTGTTCCAGGGGTGAAGGTCGAGTATCCCGGCGTAGGTGGTGCCGTCGGGTTTGGTGCCGTACACCGTCATGGTACGCGTGGTGCCGGCGGCTGGAATTGGCGTTACCGCGTTGAACAGGTCGAGTTCGCGCAGCAGCGAGGTTTCCGTTGCAACCGAACCGGTGCTGGTGTCGCGGATCTGGAACAGGCTTTGCACCGCGCTACCACGTAGCGCCGGCGTAGCGCTGTCGAGATTGCCCTGGAATTCTACGTTTTCGGTACGTTGCGGCGGGAAGGCGTCTTCCACCGGGATGTTCAGCGGAACACCAACCTGGTCGATGTTCTGGGTGCCGTCGGGATTGGCGGTCAGGTTATAGGTGTCGCCGATAACGCGGTAGCCGGTGCCGAGATGCACCAGGTCATTGTTGGCATCGAGTCCAAAGTTGCCAACGCGGGTGTAGAAGGCGCGAACGCCGTCAGTCACTTCAAAGAAGCCTTGGCCTTGCACCGCGAGGTCGAGGGTGCGGCCGGTTGATTGCAGCGCACCCTGGCTCATATCAACCTGGATCGAACCAGCGGTGACGCCCAAGCCAACCTGCAGTGGGTTGGTACCACCAAGGTTGTTACCAGGGGCCGAACCGGCGAACTCGGTTTGCACTAAGTTGTTCGCGAAGTTGACGCGGCTGCCTTTGAAGCCAGGCGTGGTGGCATTGGCCAAGTTGTTGGCCGTGACGTCCATGCTCAACTGGTTGGTGAGCATGCCGCTGACACCGGACGACAAGGAACGAACTGAACTCATGATGGACTCCTGGGATCGTGGTCGCTGGGTTGCTTACGCTCGACGCGTGCCAATCAGGCGCGGGCATCAACGGCGTTCGGGCCGATGCTGCCACCGAGGGCGTTTCTGGGGGATGTAGCGCGTGATTCTGGCTCGGTTTCGCCATTGAGACTGAAGCCGGAGCGCTGCGAATTATTGTTATCGCCATTGCCATCGCCGGCTTCGCGGCCGCCGTCGTGCAGCATGCTCTGGTCGTGATCAACCAGGCTCAGTTCTGCAATCGGCGCGTCGGCTTGGCGTAATTCTTGCCGCAATGAGGGCAGCGCGCGCTCGATTGCCGCGCGCACGCCATCGTCTTCGGCGCTCATGCGAACGCTTAGGGCGCCGTTCTGCTCAATCACCTGAATGCGGACTGTACCAAGCTCAGGCGGCGTGAGGCGCAAGGTGAGAACGCGTTGGCCGTTGGCGATTTGACTCAAGGCGGCGCGGGCCACCTGGGCTGACACCGCGCGGTCGGCGGCGTTGGCCTCAACACTGGCGCGCATTTCGGTGGTTTGAAGGGTGTGCGGCGCATCGCCAAGCGCGGCTGCCGCGCGGCCCTGGGTGACGGTTTGGACCTCGGTCAGATCATCGGTTGCGTTACCCTCGATGGCGATGGCTATCGGGGCGGCGGTTTCGGTGCTGGCAGCCTGGCGGGCTTGCGGCGCGAGCTGTTGGCCGAACCGACTCGCTCCTGCGGCGGTGCCTGGGTTGGCGGCAATCTGAGCGCCGTCGCTGGTGGCGGCGAGTCCAAGATTTGCTTCGGGCGCGGCGCCGGTCTGAGCGGCGAGCCCAAGCAGCGAGCCACTTTCGCCGGTCGGTGTGGCTTCGGCATCGGTGGCGCCCGCAGTGGGCATGAGTAGGGGGCCTGCGCCTTGCGCAACGCTGCTGGTGTCGCCATCGCCGGTGCCGCCTGTGCCAGTGGGACCGGTGATGCCGGCGGCAGCGGTCGTTGGGTCATCGATAGCAGTGAGGTCACTCAGGGCTGGGACCACGGCTTTGAGGCCGGGGCTGGCAGCATCCAAGTTCTCAAGGGTGAGCGGCACGGCCTCAGGAATGGCGGGGCGCTGATCCGCCAGGAGCACGGCGCCGGCAACAACCAGAGCGCCGGGCTTGGGCGCGTTGGGCGTGGTGCTCGCTGGCGCAGGGGCTTCGGCTTCGATCGCGTCGACTTGCTCGGGGCCGTCTTGGCGCTCGAGGTGCCCTTGGAAGTCTTCCTTGGGGGTCTCACGGCTCGCCTCGGGCTTACCCTCGGGGCTGCGCTTGGTCTCAATCTCAGTGCTGCGGTCAGCCTTGCTACGCTCGGTGTTGGCACTCGAGCGCATGCTGTCGACGTCCATCAGCGGCAGGGTTTCCATTGCCATCGTGGTCTCCGGTAAGGGTCGGAGGCCAAACGCACATGCCGCGCCAAAAAATGAGCCGAATGGTGGAACACCATTCGGCTCATGTAAGCTTCTAGTTGATAAGCGATTAGGTGGGCTAGTTGCTGAACTCGATAATCAGGCCGTCGCCTTCTTCGATGAGTTTAAAGCGTTCGCGACGGCCCTTGAGCTTGCCATTAAACTGGCTCACGATGCTGCGCAGCATGCGGTAGACCTGATGCTCGCGCAGGGCGCAACTGCGCTCCGCGGCTTGGCGACTGCGCTCATCGCGTAGTTCGGCCTCATTGATCTCACCGTAAACCAGATCACGCAGGATCTCGGCGTCGAGTTGCACGCGGATCGCCTTCTGGGAGGCGGTGCTGTAGCTGACGTCATTCATAACTGTGAAATTGTGGGGTTGGGCGCCGATTAGGAAGCGCTGTTGTCTGCATCACCGCTGTTGCCGGCATCAGAGTCGCCTTCGGCGACGGCCCCATTGGCCAGGGCGCTCGAGTTGCGCAGGGCTTCAAGGCGTTCAGGGTCGGCCATTTCAAGCCGGAAGGTCTCGCGGGTGCCGAGGCGGATCTCAACGGCAGCATCTGACAGGTCAGCTTCTTTGGCTTCTGACAGGGCTTCACCGTTGAAAAACGAGCCATTGGTTGAGAGATCTTCAAATTTGGCGTTGGCCGTTGCGACCGTAATGCGCATGTGCCGACGGCTGACGGTGTTGAAGTCATGATCAGCGTCGCGCTCGCCTGGTGACCGTTCAAGGTAGGCCACAATGCGGCGCAGGCTAATGTCGCAACTACGGCTGCGGCCGATGACAACAGACTCACCGTTTTTGAGGACGTAGAGCTCGCCGTCGACCCACCCGGAGGTGCCGACAAGAACGGGAACCGCTTCACCGGAAACATCTACGCTGGTCATACTTAGGTCACCATAGGGGGCACGTAGCTGGCGACAAGGAAAACAGGATTGCCGTCATCGCCGGTGCGCCAGCATGGCGCCCATGCTCGACGCAGTCTTAATTGGTGGCCAAGTCATCTATGTGGCCATCGCCCTTGCCAGTATCGCTGGTATGGCGGTGGTGGTGGAGCGCTGCATGCGCTTGCTGCCTTTGCGCACCCGTTTTCGCACTGGCTTTGCCGAGGTGGAGCAGGCCCTGCGCGCTGGCGGTGGCGGCGTGAAGCCGGCCCTCAAGGGCCTTGCCGGGCAGGATGATCCGATGGCGCGCACGCTGCGGCGCGGCCTCGAAGCCAGCGCTGGCGGCACCGAACATGTGCGCGCTGTGGCTCAAGAGGCGGCCCAGCAAGAGGTGGCCGGGCTTGAACGGGGGCTCGGTGCCTTGGCCGTGGTGGGCCAAGTGGCGCCGCTGCTGGGCCTGCTAGGGACGGTGATTGGTTTGATGCAGGCCTTTCGCGCTGCGGCAGCGGCTGAGCGCGTGACCCCGGCCCTGCTAGCCGACGGCATTTACCATGCCTTGGGCACCACCGCCGCTGGGCTGTGCGTGGCGATCCCGGCGTGGATTGCCTACGCTGCCTTGAGCGGCTTGACCGGCAGGTTGATTGATCGGCTCGAGTTTGCCGCTGCCGAATTGCCGCTCTTATGCGAGCGCCAGCCCTGATGGCGCGCTTGCGACGACGACATGGCCATGCCCCGGCCTTGGCCGATTTCGCGCCCCTGGTGGACGTGACCTTGATGCTGGTAATCTTTCTGCTGTTAACCTCCGAGGTGGTGGATTCGCAGGCGATTCCGGTGCAGTTACCGGCTGCCGCTACCGGCGAGGAGCAAGATGGTGGCGCCTTTGAGGTCATCATCACCGCTGCCGGTGACGTGGTGTGCGGCGGCAGTACCGTGGAGCTTGAGGCCCTGACTGACTTGGTGCAGGGGCACAGCGTTGCGGTGCTACAGGCCGACGCCCTGGCCCCGCACGGTCGCGTTCTCGGCGTGGTCGACACCCTCCGCGCTGCCGGCGTGGGCGCGGTGTATTACGCGACTGAAGAGGCCGAGACTGGCGTTACTGATTGGTGAAGTAGAGGGTTTCTGGTTCCTGGTGCGCGCCTGTGGGCCTGGTCACCGGTCCCGTCGGGCCGCGCCGTATACGGGGGCCTGACGCGCGCGAGCACCTGCCGGCACCCAACGCGCGAAGCGCGCCCCAGGAACCAGGAACCAGGAACCGACAAAGCCTGCGGAATAGCCGCAGGCTTTGTGCGTAAACTCAATTCGAGAGAGGCTACAGGTCGATGTCGACTGCGCCGCCTTCGACTTTGTTGTCGATTGCGATCGGCTGTTCGGCGCTGACTTCGCCGGTGTTGCCGGCGGCGTCTACGGCCATCACCTTGACCATGGCGGTGGTGGTGGCGATGTCAGGAATGGCGAAGGCGAAGGGGGCATCGGGTGCGAGGCCGGTGCCGAGGGTTTCCCAGCGGGCATCGGTTTGCGGCTGCCACAGAACGGTTACGCCTTCTTTGCCAACGGTGGCGTCTTTGATGGTGAAGGCCACTTCGACCTTATCGCCCGGCTTGTACACGCGGCGACCATCTTCAACGCCACCCACGGCGCGCACGCCGTTGGCCGAGGCCAAGCTGATGACCGGTTGCTCGGTGTCGACCAGCATGCTGAATGCGGTGGGGCCCTTGCCGCTGGGGAGCGGGTTGGCGTTGCCGGCTTCGTCGGTGGCAACCACGTCGAGCAGGAATACGCCGTCGGCCGGGGCCGTGAACGGGATCGATTCGAAGGGGGCTGCGCTGACCTCGGGGCCGGGGCTCCAGGTGCTGCCAGCGTCAATGCTGTAGTAGAGTTGAATCTTGGCGAGGCCGGCCGGGCCGGCGTCGGTGGCGCGCACGCTCACGGCTACTTCACGACTAGCGCTGATTGCTGGGCCAAGCACGTTGCGGCTC
>JAQIBG010000107.1 GCA_027859175.1 Planctomycetota bacterium
GTGTTCAGCTGATTCGATGCCATGCGGGATGCCGCCACCGGGTTCTTGCATGCGGCGGTAGCAATCGAGATTCCAGCGCACTTCGTCGATAATATCTGGAATGCCGTTGCCTGATTCAGGCAGGTTTAACTCGGTGTCGCTAGCAAAGGCCTCGGGCAGCATGCTAAATAGTTCGAGTTGCCGCATGGACGCAGACAGGTGCGAGGTGCGTCGATCCCAGTCGCCCGCGTCGAAATACCCACCCCAGGCGTCGCTGCGGGTGGCGCCAGTGCGGTGCGCGGGCAGGGCTTTGAATACCTCGCCTTGATTCAGGCCGTCAGCGCTACGGACCGTGGTGGCATTGATGACGACGCCGTCATCGGGGTGGAAGCAGCGCGGGCGGGTCCAGCTGGTGAAAGGTTGTTCGAGTGCGATGCCCGAGCGCAGGTGATAGAGGCCGCGGCTTGCTGTGATGTAGGCGGCGTCGTAGGCCGTGTCGGCAATCTGAAACGGTGTGCTGCAGCCGATGCCCTGCACGCGCACGCGGTAAGTGCCGGGCGTGGTGACGGCGTCGAAACGATAGCGGTACACATCGGCGCCAACGTTGTTGGCCTTCTCGCGCCCGGCATCGGGCTGGGTGGCCGGATGCGTTATGGCGACCGTGGCGCTGTGAACGACCTCGTCGTGCTCGTTGATGAGCTCGCAGTTGAGGCTGGGGCCGTAGTCGTGGCCGCCACCGGTGCCCATCCACAGTGAGATGTAGGCGACCTTGGCTGGGTCTTTGGGGGCAAAGCCGAGATGGTTAACGTGGATCGCTTCGCTGCGGGCTTGGTCGGGTTGGTGGCGATAGCTGATGCTGCTGCGATCGAGATTAAGGCCGGTGGCCTTGAGTTGATAGGTGGTGCCAGCAACGAACTGGTGATCGAAGCGCAGGTACAGCACGTGATGCTGGGGGTAGCCGAAGCGCCAGGTTCCGAGGCGCGCGGTGGCAGTGGGCTTCGACTTGCGATGAATCACCACCGGTGTCAGGGGGGCTTGGCCCGGTGCGCTGAGTTGCCACCGGTCAGGCACGGTGGCGTCGGCACTCAAGGGCTCGCCAAGGTGACGGTCGAAGGGTTTGAGCATGGTGTCGCCGCAGATCAGGATCCCGATCGCGCTGCCCGTGCGTTTGAGAAAGCGCTGATGTTCGCTCCAGGCCTCGACCTCATCGCCGGCTTGAGGGGTGTAGGGCTCCTGGGCAAAGCCTTGGCGTGCCTGGCTGTCGATGACGACCGCGAGCACGTCAGGGGCCACGCATTGCACAGCGAGCACTTCGGGCTGGCCCTCCGCGGCGCTGAGACAGCAGGTGAGCAAGATGAGGCTGAGATAGCGCACGGGGCGACTCCTTGTCAGGCAGGTCCATGCTAGCGTCGTGGCGTGCACGGACAATACCAATTTGATACGTATTGACCAAAGGTATTACAAATGGTATGGTTCCTGCGTTGACAGGAGATTGCCATGCATCGTGCCTTCACACTCATCGAGCTCCTGGTGGTGGTGTCGATCATCGCTGTGCTGGCCGCGCTGCTGCTGCCGGCCATCACGATGGCGCGCGGTAAGGCCCGGCAGGCCGCCTGCATGGCGCACCTGCGTCAGGTTGGCATGGGCATGATGGGCTATACCGATGACGCTGACGGGGTGCTGCCGCCATCAAAGACCTTTGCCGCCTGGACCGACACCCCGGTTGCGGCCGATCTGATGGGGCCGAGCCGCGACAGCGCTCACTGGCACGATCTGATTCGGCCCTACTTCGGTGATGGCGTGAATCGTGACGGCGCCGGCGTGACCTGGGGCTGCCCGGAATGGCAGGGGCGCGGCAGTAATATCGGCTACACCGGGTACGGCATGGCCTACTACATCAAAACCCCGGATTGGAGCGCCAAGACCAGCGTCTACGATCTGGTCAATGCTGGCCACGCGCCGCAATATTACCATCTCGACAGCGTCGACCATCACAGTCAGCGGATTTTGATCGCTGACAGTTCAGACTGGTGGCTGAATCACATCTTGTGGCATAATGCGGCAGGGTGGTATTCATGCGAAGATCCCACGCGCCATGGTAACCGCCTCAATGCCCTGTTTGTTGATGGGCACGTGCAGTCGCTGACGGCCGCTCAGGCCAAGCCGGCCCTGCAGAATCCAAGTAATTTCAAGTAGCGGCTGAATCTTTGGCGCTCAGCGTCAAGCCGAGATGCAGCTGGCCTCCGGCGCATCCTAGGTTCGACTGCTTGCCAGCCCAGGAGAGCGTCGATGCACCGTGCCCTTGTGATCCCTGTTTGTGTTGTCATTGCTGTGCTGGTTCTTGCCGGCTGCGGTGCCGCTGAACCGGTGGTGGTGCCGGAGGGCGCGGTGCTGATTGATGTGCGGACTGCTGCGGAGTTCGCTGACTGGCACGCGCCGCAGGCGGTCAATCTGCCGCACGATCGGATTGCTGACACCATCGCAGGCCAGGTTCCAGACAAGGCCACGCCGATCGCGGTGTACTGCCGGTCGGGCAATCGTTCGGGGCAGGCGCAGGCCAGTTTGCAGCGCCTGGGCTACACCCAGGTAGTCAATATCGGGGGCTTGAGCGAAGTGCGGGCGTGGTTGGCGCAGAGCGCCGTACCGGTGCCCTGAGGCGGCTGTTTGTTTGTGCAGACACCAGCGCAACGCATGCTGTGACGGATGAGCGAAACCAGGGTTGCGGCCGGGGCCGATAAAACCGGAATCGTCCGTGATGCGATTTTGTCGCGCCTGGAGCGCGAGGAGTTGCTGGCGGGCCAGCAGTTGCCTGGTGCGCGCGATCTGGCGCAGCAGCTCGGTATCTCGTTTCTCAAAGTGCAGCAGGCCCTCGAGACCTTGGTGATGGACGGTGTGCTTGAGGTGCGGTCACGCGTTGGCACCTTTGTGCAGCAACGGTGGCGCGAACGTGCGCTGCGCGAAAATCTGAGTTTGTACCAAAGTGGCCCGCGCATGCCGTGGCTGCCCGGTTTAGCGGCCTTGGTGGCTGATGAGTTACCTGGTTTGCGGTTCACCAGTGTGTTTCGCCAGGGCGTGCTGGAGCTTAAGACCACGCAGAGCGTGCAGGCCCATCAGGAAAACTACCTCGACCTCGCGCCGGCTTTCATGGCGGCTTACGGTGAGGGTGCGGATTTTTTCTCTGAGCCATTTGCGCCATTTCGTGTTGGTGATCGTTTGATCGCGGTGCCCTTCATCTTTTCACCGCGCGTGATGTTCGTTAACACGGCGGTGCTGGCACGCTGTGGTGTGCCGGTGCCAAGTCAGGATTGGACCTGGGCTCAGTTCCTCGACAGTTTGCGCGCCGTTCATGCGGCCGACCCGGCAGTGATGGGCTGTAATTGGACGTCGCAGTCGTTTTTCTGGTTGAATATTGTCCTGCGTGCTGGTGGCCGCGTGTTTGATGCAAACGCAGCTGATCCGATTTGCGTTGATGATGTGCAGACTCGGGTGGGTCTGCGCTGCGTTGCTGAGTTGCGCGACTTGTTGCGCCGTCAGCATGCTGACGTGGCGGGAGACAGCGATGCTTTCTGTCGTGGCGAATCGGCATTTCTGTTCAGTGAGCGCGAACTGTTGCCGCGCTTGACCGAGATGGATCACGATTGGACGACCGTGCCGCTGCCGAGAATTCCCGGTGGAGCTGAGGTATCGAGTCAGGCCACCGATGTGTTGTGCGTGCGCAAGGATTGTCGTGATCCGTGCTTGGCTGAGAAGTATGTGCGCGTGATGTTGTCGGCCCCGGTGCAAGACTTCATCGCAGGCCAGCGCTATGGCATTCCGATTCGCCGCAGCAGCGCCGCGCGCAGCATCGCGATGGATGAGCCGCGCGACGCCCTGTTTGCAGCCGAGATCCCCCACATCGCCTCGCAGCAACCCTTGGCCAATGGCGAGTTGATGCGCCTGTTGATGCGCGGCGTGCGACGAATTCTCGAGCAAGACCTGGATATCGACCAGGCCACCGCCGAACTCGCCGCCGCCGGGCGCACTATGCACGCTGGCATGGGGTATTGATCGGTTCCTGGTACCTGGTTCCTGGTGCGCGCCTACGGCGCGTCGTAGGCATGGTCACCGGTCCCGACAGGCGGCCTGCCTCGTCGACCAAAGTGTGACGCGCGCGAGCAACCTGCCGGCATCCAACGCGCGCAGCGCGCACCAGGAACCAGGAACCCTATTCCCCAAGCTGAGCTGTGGTGCTGAGCGCGTTAACGGGGCCTACTGAGAAGCGGGTGCGGTCGGCATGGCGATGCATGGTGCCGGTGTCTGGATCGCGCCAGCGGGTGTTGGCGCCGGTGTATTGAACGGCGTAGCCGATGCGCGGCGCGTCAGTAGTATTGGGACCGCTGCCGTGAACGGTGAGGCGATCGAACAGGCAGATGTCGCCGGCGTTCATGACGATGTCATCCCAGGTGGCGGGTTCACTGGCCACTTCGCGATGGCCGGCGTGTTCGGATGCCACGGCGGCCAGGGTGCCGCCTTTGTTGCTGCCGGGCACCACGCGCAGGCAGCCATTGGCCACCGTCATCGGGACCAGCGCACACCAGGCGTTACATGAGGCGCCGTCGTGGTAGGTGTAATTATTGTCTTGATGAAAGCCGAAGGCGCCTTGGTGGGGGCCCTTTACGGCTGAGAACGGCAGGTAGAGCTGTGGTTCATCCTTGAGCACCTGCTGGGCGACCGCGGCGAGTTCAGGGCCGTTGACGACTTGGTCGATGACGCTGCCGGCCAGGTATTCGCTGGTTTGGGCCAGGAATGAGTCGGGCATGTTGCGGCTGGCGATAACGGCGAGGGTTTCGTTGCGCCATGCGGCGAGTATCTCCGCGCGGATCATGTCGCGCAGGATCACATAACCCTGCTGGTGGTAGCTGCTGCGTTCGGCAGTGCTCAATTGGGTGCGTTTCAGCACCGCAGTAGCGGTGGTGCTCATGATGGCTCTCCTTTGGTGGTGTTGACACCGAGCCCTGATCCTAGCGATCGGCGAAAGCCATGGCCATGCAGCGATCACTCGGATTTGCACTGATCGCTCAGTTGTCCTGGCTTCCCTTGTTGGCACCGGGTGCTCAGATGCGCCTAGCGCAAGGAGCCTGTCATGACCGAATCTTGGACCGCCGTCGACGCATTGTTTCAGGAGCGCTTGCTCGGTGAGGATCCCATCCTGGCCGCGGTGCTGGAGCGCAGCGCTGCAGCGGGCTTGCCCGCGATAAGCGTGTCGCCGTGTCAGGGCGCGCTGTTGCGCGTGATGGCCCAGATCAGTGGGGCGCAGCGCATCCTCGAGGTGGGCACCCTGGGGGGCTATAGCACGATCTGCTTGGCACGCGGCTTGGCCGCCGACGGGATGGTGTACACCCTGGAGGCCAACCCCAAGCACGCCGCCGTGGCCTCAGAGAATATCGCTGCCGCTGGTTGCGCTGAGCAGGTGGAGATCTGTGTTGGTGACGCGGCCGCGTCGTTGGCCGGCATGGTGGCCGAAGGGGTTGCCCCGTTTGATCTGGTGTTCATTGATGCCGATAAGGCCAGCATGCCAATCTACCTAGCCCATGCCTTGCAGCTGTCGCGCCCGGGCACCGTGGTCATTGCCGATAACGTGGTGCGTGGTGGCGCCGTGGCCGACGCTGAGCGCTCGGACCCGGATCTCGACGGCGTGCGACGGTATCTCAGCGATGTGGGCGCGAATGGCGACTTGCTCTCGACAGCGATTCAGACTGTGGGGAGTAAGGGGTATGATGGCTTGGCCATCTCAGTGGTGCGGTAGCGGGTTCCTGGTTCCTGGTGCGCGCCGTTGGCGCGTCGTGGGCATGGTCACCGGTCCCGACAGGCGGCCTCGTCGGTCAAAGTGTGACGCGCGCGAGCACCTGCCGGCATCCAACGCGCGAAGCGCGCACCAGGAACCAGGAACCAGGAACCTCACGTCCCCAGGCGTACACCAGGGTCGGCTTCATACGCCGAGTCGATGGCGACCAAGCGTTCCAGGATCGTGGCAAATAAATCGAATAGGTCTTTGAGCAGGCCTGGGTCGCAGATTGATCCGGAGGCCGTGAAGCGGAGTTGATCGACGTTGTCGCCGAAGTTGGGGCCGAACCAGCCCTCGTCGTCTTCGATGGCGAGCGAGATGTCGGGCTGATAGCTGATCAGGCGCTTGACCTCGGGGTCATCAAGGAGGCGGCGAATCTGGTGCTCGTCGTTGCCCTTGATCACGTAGGCGTCATCAAATACCGGGTCGCCAATGATGATGTCTTGCATCCCGAGCAGGCGGCCAAGGCCAGAAAATAAACTCTCTTGATAGATCTCGAAGCGCAGGCCGTCGGCGTTGATGAAGGGGGCGCGCATGCGGGTGTAGGTGTGCGAATGGCTATGGCCGTTGCTGCCCGAGCTGTTTCTGGTGTAGCTGTCGAGGACGATTTCCCAATCGCCATGCCGGTAGCGAATGCCATCGCCGGGGCCGAACCAGCCGCCTTCCACGTGGGTGGCACCGATGTCGGCCGCCACCTGGGCCCAGATTTCGCTGCGGCTGGGTCCAAAAATACTGCCAAGCAATCCCATGCTTAAATCTCCCCAGCATCTTCCTCGGCATTGAGATTCAGATTCTCGGCCGCCTGCGACTTGGTGATGAGCTTGCGCAGATAGTCGACCAAGTCTTTGAGGTTGGTGCGAATCTGCTCGTTGTTGTCGAGGTGCTTGCCGAGGGCGGCAAGGGTTGGGCTGAGACTTTGCTCGATGACCTCAATGTGCTGCTGGTACATCTTGGCGTAGTACTTGGGCAGGGTGTTGATGATCTCAACCTTGGGTTGCTCGGGCTTGCTCTCGGCAAGCTTGTCGAGCACCGGATTTTCGTTGCTGCCGCCGGTATAGGCATAATCCCAGCGCGCGCTGTGGAACAT
>JAQIBG010000070.1 GCA_027859175.1 Planctomycetota bacterium
ATGAAATTGGCCCGGTCAAACAAACGGCCCCACCACGGCATCGATAGCAGTTGGACCACCAAGGGCACCACCACATTGATCGCCAAGGCCAAGCCAGCACTCAGGCCCAGCCCGGTTTCGGCACTGGCAGCGAACTCCACTCGCAGCGGCAAGGTGGTGAGCATGCCCAAGCCCATGAACATCCACACGAGGCTCAGATAACCGAAAATCTTATCGTGCCACAGCCACCGCAGCGCCGCGAAGGGGTTACGCCCCTGCTGCGCAACTGCTTGCGAGGGCACGCGCCACACGGCAAATCCGGCTGCACCCACGAGCACGGCCAACACCAAGAGCGGCACCGGATAGCGCCCAGCATCGCTGCCGAGCCACCACGATATCGCCACACCAGCGATGATAGCGGCACCGCGACCGGCCCGCACCACTTGGCTGAAATAGCGCCCACGCAGTTCGTCTGGACAGTTCTGCCGCCATGTCGCAGTAATCAAGGGCACGCACATCACCACCAAGGGCGTGCCCACCAAAGACGCCACCAAGAAGCTCGGCAGGCTCGGAAGCAGTGCGCCGCAGGCCAAGGCCAGCGAGGCCAAGAAATAGCAGATCGCAATCACGCGCGTGGTGCGCCAGCCGCGCCGGCCAACCACCGTGAGAAGCCCGAGCGTCAGCAGCAGTCCAATCGCATGCCCGGCCGCAATCAGGGCCTTGAGGCCAGACCCAGCCTCGAAGTACTGAACGGCCACCAATAGGAACAAACCGTTGGGCACGAAGGCGCTCTCAAAACCGCCGGTTAAACTCGCGCGCACCAACTCCCAGCGCCGCATCGCGTGGAGTCGCTGTTCCGGTGGCAGATCTGCCACCACCACCGGCAAAGGCTTGGACATCCGTGCCAAGGCTGCGTACCGCTGCGCCGATACAAGCAGCGGCGCCAGCGAGCGGCCTGGTACTATCCCGTTCTCGCTCGCCGACCCATGTTCCTCACGGATGCAGACGGAGGGCGATCAGCGAAGTCTGATCCCAGGCATGCTTCAGATAGAAGTCTAAGGCAGCGAGATTATCGCGATCAGCCAAGAGTTGCAGCCGGCTCAGGCCCGCGCCGCGGGCCCAGGTTGCCAGCGACGATAGCAACTCGCTACCAATGCCACGGCCGCGATAGGCCGCCGCCACCACCATGTCTTCCAAAATGCCAACCGGGCCGCCCTCAGCGGTGCTGATAAGCACCTGACAAGTCACCATGGCCACGACGCGCTGATCTTTCTCGGCCACTAACACGGCACCTGGCGAGTTGATCAGCATCAACAAGCCATTGCGTTGCCGTTCTGGATCGGGCGCAAAATCTTGCTCGATGCTGAACAGGGTTCCGAGCAACTCGACGCAGGCATCCACATCAGCAGGCTGCGCGGGACGAATCACTCCACGCCCTCGCGCGCCACATGAATCGGATCAATCGCGAGATTGCGGATCTTATAACGGGCGATGCGCGCGGTGATGCCGAGCTCGCGGGCTGCTGCTGCCACGTTGCCGCTGCTGCGTTTGAGCGCATCGCAGATCACATCGCGTTCGAGACGCTCAACTCGCTCCTTCAAACTGCCGTCGCCGCCGCCGTCTGGCAGCACGGTCTGCAATGTGGGTGGCAAATGATGGCTATGCACCACGTCGCCATCGGCCACCACCACCGCAAACTCGAGGCAGTTTTCCAACTCGCGCACGTTGCCCGGCCAGTGGTAACTCATCAACAGATCAATGGCTGGAGTCGAGATGCGCCGGATTCCGCGTCCAAGGCGCTCGCTACATGCGGCCACAAAATGGTTGGCCAACTGCAAGATGTCGTCGCGCCGACTGCGCAAGGGCGGCAAGTGCACCGGGAATACGTTGACCCGATAGTACAGATCACTGCGGAACATGCCCTCACTCACCGCCGCCTCGAGATCCCGATTGGTGGCCGTAACGATGCGCACGTCCGCATGCCGCGTTTCATTGCCACCGACGCGCTGGTACTCGCGTTCCTGCAGCATGCGCAGCAACTTCACTTGGATCGCGTGCGAAAATTCGCCGATCTCATCTAAGAACAGGGTGCCGCCATCGGCCTCTTCCACGCGGCCGATGCGCCGCTCAACCGCGCCGGTAAATGCGCCGAGCTCATGACCGAACAGTTCGCTTTCCAGCAGGTTCTCGTTCAGCGCCGCACAGTTGACGCGAATGAAGGGGCGCTCACTGCGATCGCTGCCAAAATGGATTGCTGAAGCTGCGAGCTCCTTGCCGGTGCCCGATTCGCCGCGCAGCAAAACCGTGACATCAGACGCCGCCACCTGAGCAATGCGCGCGAACACCTCGCGCATGCCATGCGACGCGCCAATCATGCTCTCTGGGCGACACCGTTCACCGAGGCTTTCACGCAAGCGACGGTTCTCATCTTCCAGGGCTGTTACCTGCACCCGCGCCAAGCGCCGGGCATTGACGTGATTGGCAATCATGGCGGCCACGATGCTCATGCTGCCGCCGAGACCGGCCAACTCGCTTAGCCCCTTGGTCCGCAAGACATCAGCCGACAGGGTGCCAATCACGCGGGCACCCGATGCGATCGGTACGCAGATGAAGCCGTAGTCACGCCGAACGGTGCTTCCACGTCGATGGATGCGATCGGTAAATGCACCGACATCGGCGATATTCGGCAAGATCACCGGCTCACCGGTTTCAAATACCTGGCCAATGATCCCTTCACCGCGTCGATAACCAACGCGACGTTGCGCTTCTTTCGAATCGCGTGCTGCCTCAAGCGTCAGTTGATCACCAGCCGGGTCGATCAAGGTGATGGTCACGCGCTCAACCGCGAGGTCGTCTTCCAAAATCAACACAACGTCATCGAGCGGACGATCATTTACTTCTGCCGCCGCTAACAAGGCAGCGATGCCCTCCAGCACCCGCAGGCGCTGGGTTTTCTGACTGCGATCATCCCAATGCAAACAACGATGCCCGGTGAGGCCTGCCTCACGGCGCAACGCGCACTCGGCGTCGCTGCTGCGCGCCGACGGCTCACTACCTGGACTGGAGTCCACCATTATCACATCCTTGCCCACGAGCGATGTTAGCGCCGGTCTGCGAGCGCGGCACCGCAAGCTCTGCTGCATCACGCGACCATCGCATTAGCCTGCGAGATCAAGACGACAATTTCGTCACTTGCCCGTAACGGGCTGACATTTTTGTTCGCATCAAACCCAAGTCCGCACACAGAAATCAGTTGGCGTTATCGCAAGGCGCTACAACGAAACCGCACATCGCCCTCGAAGGACATTTCCGTCACTCTCGCACGTGTCACCAGTCGCCGTTAACAAAGCGAATATCACAGGAAAACACCACTTTCCCTTGATTTTTCGGCGCATATTTCCCATGGCACTTTCCGATACGCACTTTGGCACGCCGCGCGCAAGAGAACTCTCAAGCGTCGATACCCGGCGCACCACGAACCCACAGGAGCATCCCCATGCGTAAAGTAGCCATCTACGGCAAGGGTGGCATCGGCAAGAGCACCACCACCCAAAACACCGTCGCCGCCCTCGCGGAGATGGGTAAAAAGGTGATGGTGGTCGGCTGCGACCCCAAGGCCGACTCAACCCGTTTGCTACTGGGCGGCCTCGCCCAGAAAACCGTTCTCGACACCCTCCGCGAAGAAGGCGATGACGTCGACCTCGACGACATCCTCAAAGCCGGCTACGGCGGCGCCATGTGCACCGAGTCCGGCGGCCCAGAGCCAGGTGTTGGCTGCGCCGGTCGCGGCATCATCACCTCGATCAACATGCTCGAACAACTCGGTGCCTACACCGAAGACAAACAGCTCGACTACGCATTCTACGACGTACTCGGTGACGTGGTCTGTGGCGGTTTCGCCATGCCGATCCGTGAAGGCAAAGCCCAGGAGATCTACATCGTGTGCTCTGGCGAGATGATGGCGATGTACGCGGCCAACAACATCTGCAAAGGCATCGTGAAGTTTGCCGAAGCCGGTGGCGTGCGCCTGGGCGGTCTGATCTGCAACAGCCGCAACACCGACAACGAGAGCGAATTGATTCTGGAACTGGCGCGCCGCCTCGGCACCCAGATGCTCCACTTCGTCCCGCGTGACAACGACGTACAACGCGCCGAACTGCGCCGTAAAACCGTCATCGAATGGGATCCCGCGTGCAAGCAAGCCGATGAATATCGGACCCTTGCGCGCAGCATTGATGAAAACAAGATGTTCGTGATTCCCAAGCCGCTCGAGATCGAAGAACTCGAAAGCTTGCTCATCGACTTCGGCATCGCCGCCTGATTGCGCGCGAGCCGCTGCCCAAGGCGCCGTCGCAGTAACGACGGCGCCCCCGGGCACCGGGGTCGGCCCTACAGCAAGCCGCCGGCCGCCCCGCTCTTACCAGTCATGCTCACCAGCTGAGCCCCCCCTCACCTCTGCAG
>JAQIBG010000153.1 GCA_027859175.1 Planctomycetota bacterium
CGGCTCGGGAAGCGCCGAGCGCATGCTCACGGAGCCGATGATGCTCGAATAGCGCCCGCCCGCGCCCATCCCAAGGGTCAGCTGAAACGCAACTGCGCAGGCACCCGGTCAAGAATCGGTGCGAGATCGCGATCCTCATGACGCCGCACCAGCGCCTGCACCAAGGCATGGCCGATACTAAAGAAATCAATCGGTACAGTCGCCACTGGCGCTGCCTCAGGCCGCAGCTCAGCACCACGCACCTTCGGCCACACACCGTCATACCCAGCCAAGGCCACGTCGCCGCCAGCCTGGCGCCCCAGCATCTCCAAAGACGCCGATAAGATCGGCAAGGCGTGGTCATTCAGCGCGAGAATTGCATCGGGTGCGTTGGCTTGGTTGGGCCCAAAACGATCGAGCAGAAAACCCAGACAGCGCTTGGCGCCATCCTCGATTCGGCTCGCCAAGTCAATCAGGCCATCGTCAAAGTCGGGCGTCAGCAAGGGCTGTTCCGGCGTCAGGCCGAGTTCGGCTATCGCGTCCATATACCCGGCGTGGCGCTCCCGGCACCAATCACTGCCATCCGACGTACCGATAAAATGCGGCACCATGCGCCGACACCCACGCTGATGCAGAAACCGCACCAGTTCGGCCGCGCCGCTGCGATGGTCATGCACCACGTGGTCATAGCCATTATCAAGCTCGTTACCGAACAGCACCACCGGCACCCGATCAGCCATGAAGGCATCGAGCAAGGCGCGATACGGCGTTGTGTTGACGCGCGTTGGCGCAGTGTGCGCGGTCACAATGACGCCGCTTGGGCGCTGCTGCCGTAACACCTCAAACTGCTCAGCATCGGTTTCGCGCGCATCGACGACCAGGGCCCGCAGGCCAACGCTGCGCAAGGCGCAGACCACACCCAGGGTCAAGGCCTCACCCAGATACGGGCTCAATTCTATCGCTGGATCATCGAGCGGGTGCGCAATCACCAGCACCGTGGCGCCGAGTACGGAGCCCGAACCCGGCGCGCACACCACGCGACGCCGCGCGGCGGTCTGCTGGATTAAGCCTTCGGTCTGGAGAATCTGGACGGCACGGTTGATGGTGGTGCGCGGCACCTCCAGACGTTCAGCCAAGACGCGCTCAGCCGGCAAGTCACTGCCGTCGGGCAAGGTGCCATCATGAATCCACTCGCGCAGACGACGCACCGCCAGCGAACGCGGGCTATCGCGAAAAATCGGCTCGGGCATGCCCCCACGCTAACGCAGCTTCATGCCGCGGCCAGTGGGACAGCCGTTCCTGGTTCCTAGTTCCTGGGGCGCGCTTCGCGCGTTGGATGCCGGCAGGTGCTCGCGCGCGTCACACTTTGGTCGACAGGCCGCTTGTCGGGAGCGGTGACCGCGCCCACGACGCGCCGCAGGCGCGCACCAGGAACCAGGAACTAGGAACCAGGAACCCTCTACTCAAAGCTAATCAGCGGCCACAACTCCACCTGGTTCTTCCCCTTGCCCATGCCTTCAGCGACAAAAGCCCAGCCCTCGCGGCCGCCGCCGTCTTCGTCGTTGACGATGAGATTAAAGGCGATGGCTTTGCTGCGCAGGAAGTTGGCATCAGCGCCGAAGCCCTTCACAGGCAAGCGTGCTTGGTAGCGCAGGCCACCGGGCAGGTCCTCGGTGCTGAACTGGATGGTTTTGTCGTAGCCAGACGGCACCCCAACCGGCGCATTCCACTGCACCACGAGGTCTTTGCCCGCATCGTTGCGCGCGAAGCCGAGCTGCCACAAGCCGCCACGACCAGGAATGCTAATTGCCAGCTGAATGCCGTCGGCCTTCCAGGTGTTCTTGGCGTCATTCGGCTGCATGTGCTTATCGTCTTTCACATCGATGCGCAGGTCGAGGTAACCGTCGGCCAGGGCCCACCACACGTGGGCACTGATGTCGTCATTGCCCTTCCACGCCCACTGAGCGCGGGTTGGGTCGGCATGGTTATTATTGAAGATCTGCGCCTCTCCTTCGGCGATGAAATCAGCCTCGCGCGAGGCAATCGCAGCAGATGGAATCCGAACCGCAGCATGCAGGGGCAGGCTCAAACTGCCGGTCCATCCGGTATCGAAGCTATATGCCAGCCCGATCACGGAGGCAGTGCTGCCACCAACCGGCATCACGATCGGCAACTCGGCAGTCGCCTGGCCACGCGCCGGAAGCTGATGCTGTTGCTGAAGCTCACTGCCATCAAGCTGGGTCCAGGTCACGGTGGCGCTTACCGCCCGGTCAATCGGATTGGACAACTGGGCCTGAACCGTGATCTCCTTGCCAGGTTCACCATAGGGCTCCTCAAGGAACGCAGCCAAGGGCTTGGCAACGCGCGCGGTTCCGCCGCGCACCTCCAGGTATCGCACCGGCTTGTCGAGGGCCCACCACAGCAGGCCATCGTTCACCGGAGTTCCCAAGGGGTTACCCATGACGTCGTACCAGGTGGCCGCGGCCCCATCAGGGATCACAACCGGCACGCGTTGTCCAGACACGGCGGCATCTTGATCCCAGCCAACAAACACCTGACGGTCGCTGCCCTCGAATGCGATCAGCCAATAGCCAGCGGGCAATTCGGCCTGCTCCCCGGCATCTACGTCACGCAGCATGTGCGTCATGGCGTTAAAGGCGGGGTATACCGGATAGGGCTTATAACCATGATCCAGCATCGAGTACTGATGCTCGCCGCGGAAATACAGCGCAAACCAATTGAAACCAACCCCGCCGCGCAGCTTGGCGAAGCTGAACTTCTTGACCAATTCCGAAGCCTGCCACACCCGCTTATCCTTGCCGGCCCCAGCGCCGGTTTCATTAAAGAACAAGGGCTTGCGCTGCTTCATCTCTTGCTGATACGACTCAATACGTCCATCAATCTGCGGTACAAAATTGCCGAACGGACCATGGAAGTGGAGATTGATCACGTCGTACACATCCTGCGACTCAACAATGCTACGCTTGATCAGGTCAGGATTGAGCCCGTGACCGCCATGCGCCCCAACCGTGGCGATGCCGCCAGTCATCATATGCGCATCGGGCAGAACGGCCTTGAGTTCTTCATTCGCGATGCGCTGCAGGGCAAGGTACTCATCAGTGCTGCCCTTCCAGAACCCTTCCAGATCGGGCTCGTTCCACATCTCAAAGTAATCAACCCCCATCTCCTGGTCTTTGATCCGCTGGGCCACGGTGCGCACATAGGCACGGAAGGCGTCTGGCCTCGGCGGGCACATCGCCATTTTCCACGAGGGCTGCTTTGCCTTCTTGAGAATTTCAACCCACTTGCTGTCGACCGCCCAGGCCGGCGAGAATGTGAAAGCATATTGCGCCAGTATCTGACGCTCATTGAGGGCCTTGATCCAGAAATCGTGCTTATCCCAGTCATACTGGCCTTGCGACTTCTCGACGTTTGACCAAGTCACACCTTCGCGCACGATGTCGACACCCACCTGCGCCGCACCGTCAGCCAAGGCCATATCGCGCTTCGGATCGCCGAAGCGAATATCCATGCCAAACAAGAAGTCATCGGGGCGCAATTCACGCGTACCCACTGGGTCGATATAGCAGAACGGCATGGCTTTTTTGGGCACCCGACCAGACCCATCAGCGGTCAGCACGATGGCGGTAACCTGATACCAACCGAAGCGATCGAGCTGCTCACCAAAGGGCACCACCACGCTGCCGCCGGCAGCGATACTGAGACCCTCATGCACGACTTCGCGATCTCGCCCCGCATCATCGATAAAACGCAAGGCCACGCCGCAATTCAAAGCCGGATCACCATCACCCAAACTCAAGACCACGGCCGCCTGATCACGACCACTCGCCGTGACCGTTGCTAAAGGGCCGTCAACGCGGAGCTCGGCCTTCACGGCCATCAAGTCTAAGGCCGGCTCACGCGCGCCCTCTGGCACGGCATTGCGCCGCAGCTTGCCGATGAAAATCGAGCGCTGCTCATCGGATTTATCGGGTGCAGCAAAGCACACGGTCGACAAACGCAGGGGCGCATCAACCAAACCAGAACGATCCTGCGGGCCGCCATAACTGCTGGTCTTCGAACTGGCCGGATCGAGGGTCAAGCGAACCGTTTGCCAACCACTGCCTTCCTCAGGCAACTGACCCCCGAAGTGCCAGGTTTCGCCGGCTGCATCCACAGCGCGCACCGCAAAGGCACGCAGCCCCGGGCAGCCATCGACGTTGAGATCCAACTCCAGCCCGACGCCGGCCTGGTAACCGGCCAGCCACGGCCGCCCACGAGCTGCGATTTCGATGAAGGGCTTGGCGCCCGGCTTCCAAGTCGCGTTGAACACCTTGTCATCACGACCCTCAATATCGGTCATGTTGCCGCCGTGCTTATTCTTATTAGCGTTCACCACGTTCCACCCGCCCGGATTTAGCGGCATGAGTTCGCTCATGTCGGCCACGATGGGCTTGGGCTTGGCGCGCAACTGCGGCACCGGCTTGGCCGACAAGGGCTCAGCCGCAACGGTGGCTGCACTGCCACCGGCGTCGGCAATCAAACGCAACTCGTTCATGATAAAGGCGCGCTTGAGACCCTTCTGGCTTTGCTTGGTCACCCGCATGCACAGGGCATGCACATTGGCGATTGGCTGCGCAAACACACGGTCGCCAGCAGACTCGGCCCCGGCACCAAGGCCGGTCACGCTACCGGCGAAGGTGTCAAAGCGGTTGTCACCGGTGGTGTCAAGCCACAGGTCCAGCTCGAGTGGATAGTAATTATGATTATAATCGCTATCGCCAGTCACCACGCCGGCCAGTTGCGGTAGGGCCTCGGGAAACTTCAGGAACACGCACAAAGGGCTGCGCACGCCCGAACCACCGGCGCCGCCGATATGCGTTTTAACGTCGCCATCGATCAGATGCTCCGGCGGATGGCGCCCCTCAGTGCGATAGTCGGTGGTCACCTCGGTGCCCACCGGCACCGGCTGAGACTCCACCGCGGCCGCGGAAGCGATGACGAGTGCAAGCAGAAGGAGACGGCGCATGGATTCGGTCCTCATTGGGGATCACGATTAATTGAGCAGATCAGTTGGGGCACCCAGCAAGCTATTGGAAAACAACCGGCGGAGCGTAACCCCTTGGGCAAAGAGCCCCCGTCGACACCGAGACTAGCAAGGTCGAGACTGGCCGCGCGTCCAACTCAACGTCTACGGCCAACCAACCATAATTCACCAATAGCGGGCGCACGATTCACGCCCTTCTTGGTATACTTGACGATACGCAATTCGATGCCCTTAACGGCCTTGGCGGGGCTTTCGAATTCATGGATCTGGATGTTCTGGCGATCCGGTCCGAGATTGGCGGTTTCGCCAAGTTTATGGGTGTATTTGCCCTTGCCGTCGACATCACCCCAGAATTCAATTTTTTCAGGAACGTAATTG
>JAQIBG010000189.1 GCA_027859175.1 Planctomycetota bacterium
GTGCCAGCAGGTTCGCTTTCGGGGTCCTCGACTTGGGCCCCCTGTTCCTCATCCTTATTCTTATCGCTGCCGTATTTAAACTCAATAATCCCCTGTTTCGCAGCATCGCTCCACATCGGGTCATCCTCGTTATTCGGCATTTCCATCTTGGCCAGCAAGGCGAACACGAAAATCACCGCGATTACCAGAATGAAGCCGCGGAACAGCAGGATGCCAAAAAACGGACTCTGCTCGACCTCCAGGCGACCGGCCTTGATCAGAAGCTTATAGATTCCGAGCTGCAGGAAGCCCAACAGCACGGCAGCCAGGAACGGCGCAAGAATCGCGATGAACAGCATGGTGGCGCAGGATTATAGCGTCTGAGCAAAAGGCCAGTGCTGTACAGCCGGCACAACCGGCAGGCTCAAAGGATCAAGCCGCTCAAACGCTGGTTAGCGATCAGGCGATCGAGCCAGCCATGAGCGCTGTTACCAAACAAACGATGCAGCGCCGTGTGGAGCTGTGGACGAGCATGCCGTCCGAAACGCGGCCATTTGTGAACGGCTGCACAGTCCAATCACAAGCTGGGCTCGCAAACCCTGATAGGCTGTCTAGCAAAACGCTGATTTGGGAAGGGCCCATTTTCGCCATTTCTGGCTTGTGCAGGCCCCCTTGTACTGGTTAATTTAATGTCCGATAATGTATATTATGTCATTTTTTAAATGACGCATACAGCTCCCACGTCGGCACTTACGTCGATTGTGGAAAATCAGTCTGGAAACCGGCCTGGAGCTTAGGCCGTCTAGGCCATCGCTCCCAACGACGGCTCCGGTCCGCAATCAGTCCATTCGGCCCGATGACCTGCGGCGGCCACGAGGCCAATCGCTGGCCGACGGTCCTGCCTGCTAGGCCAGGCAGCCAGGCTGCCAGACGCATCCTGCGTTCAAATCCAGATGACTGGCCGGTAGCGCTGACAGCCAGACCAAGCGGCGAGCGCTAACAGCCCGTCCGTGAAGACCAAGAAAGGACAACGCCGTCACGCGTAATCAGTCCAGCAGGTCGGCCCCGATTCAGATCGTGACGCGACTAGACGTCGTCAGCCGTACCCAGGCACGCAGCCAGTGCGCGCATGGCCAATCAGGCCAAAACCGCTCGCCCAAGCAGGCCCAAATTCGAGATCAAACAACAGGGGGCCGAAATGCCCAAGGCCAGACCCCTCCGGCTGACATTCAGCCCCCCTGCCAAACCGCCCGCTACAGCCCCAGGGCACCAAAGGCACGACAGCTAAACCGGCGCCGGCGCCGCGCCCAGCAAGGCGTCAAGATGCGCCCGCTGCCACGCCAGGGCGTCGGCAAAATGCGGATAGCCGCGTTCCCAGGCCTTGAACCGAGCCGAATGCGGTTTCTCGCCACGCAGCGGTTCGCAGTGCTGACGCCAATGGCAGTACTCGTGATGAATCACGTGCTCAACGAAGACCTGCGCAACCCAGGCAGCGCCCAAACGCGGATGCAATGCAATCCGTGGCTGAGGCTTCGATCGAAAGCTCCCAAAGCGAATGCCCCGCAGTGCCCGTGGCCCGGGTTCACTCGACCACCCAATCGGCAGTTCGGGCAAGTCGCCGAAAAAGCGCTGCCATATCATATGGCCCATTTCGCTGGGTCGCCACGGCGTGACCATGGTGGCGAGATCTGGCACCGTTGGCGCTACGGGACGACGGTGCCCATGACGCGCCTGAACTTCAGCAAACACCACGTGCATGGCCCGATCAAGAAGGGGGTAGCGACCACGCCCACGCTTGAGCGCGTATCGCTCCAGTTCGTCACGCGCCTGCGCTTGATCGAACAGGCCGAAGTGGACCCGCAGCGCCAGACTGCCCCCCTCACGGGTCCAGCTAATCAAAGTCCGCCGGTTATCCATCGGCTGCAGTCGAATCCCACGCCGGCTCAAGCTTGCATCGAGTGCGAGCAAGGACGCCGCGCCGTCATCGCTTAGTGCCGGCGCAAAAACGGCCGCGCCCTGGAGCTCAGCGAGGTGCGCCCGCAAGGTCCGCAATCCTGGCATCCGACCAAGCGAGCGGCCGCTTGCGAGTGCGGTGACAATCTGCTGATCACACTCATCGAGCAAAAACACCAATGGATGCACGCGAACTTCGCCGCCGGAAGCGTCTTCACGAACACTGATCAAGCTGCCTGCAGCCGCGCTTACGCGCAACCCGTAGCCCAGGCTCCGCAAGGATGCCCCAAGCCTGACGTACGGACTGATCATACGAACAAGGTGGTGCCGATGCGTAGATCGGTGGCACCTTCAGCAATGGCCAACTCGTAATCGCCCGACATGCCCATCGACAAGCGCGCAAGCCCGTGATCAGCCGCGAGCTCACGCAAGGCCGCAAAACCAGACCGAATCGTTGCCTCATTGGCGACGCTACGATCTGGGGCCATGCACATAAGGCCCTGCAACTCAAGCTGCGGGAAGGTACGGACCAGGGCAATCCGTTCAGCGAGTTCTGCCGGCTCCATCCCAGCCTTCTGCACCTCACCAGCCGTATTCACCTGCAGGAATACCTCAATCGTCCGGCTCTGTTCGTCACAGGCACGCGCCAGCCGCGTGATATGATTCAATTCACACAAGCTGTGGATGGCGGTGCAGTACGGCACAATCTTTGGCAACTGCCGGCCCTGCACGCGTCCGATAAAGTGAAAGCCCATATCGGCAGACGCAGTTGCATGCATGGCCTGGAGATGCTCAAGGCGATTCTCGCCATACGCCGCAACGCCATTGGCCGCCAATTCGGGAAGCACCTCAGGGCCCTGGTTCTTGGTCACCGCAATCAGGCGGATGTCGGCAGCGGTGCGCCCACAGCTATCTGCAGCCGCAGCCATCCGGTCACGAACAGCCTGGAGATTTTCAGCAATGGTTTCCATACCACGGCCGAGTGTCGGCCCTTGTCGCTCAGAGCAACTGCTGCTCTTTGGCCCAGGCCTTCCAGCTGGCAACAGCCTGCTCGCGCTCGGCCTTGCTGCCACGGTTGGGCTCAAAGCCGAAGTTTTGCTTGGTGATGGTGCGCAACAAATCGCGAGCCTTGGCACTCCGGATGCCGTCGCTGCTTTCGAGAGCGTCAATCAAAGCCGGCACCGCGTCATTTCCTGCCTGCAGAAGGCGATCCTGAGCTGCACGAGCTGCACCTTGATCGAGGCTGGTTAGCTCCCGAATCCAGGTTTCAGCCGTTTGCGCGTTGCTCGTAGCCGCATCAACCGGGGCGAGATTGCGAAACTCAACAAAGGTGAACTTGGCCCCCTCCGTGTCCCACCACTCTTCTAGGCGCTCAATCCGCTCGGCCTTCTCGTCTGGGCTGAGCTCGCTCTTGGCTAGGCCCCAATCGCTCGCTGAGATCGTTCGCAGCAGGGTGACCGCGCCGTCAAAAGCTGGGCCGTTATCTGACTTACAGATGTCGATCAGGGTTGGCACGATGCGCGGATCTTGCTCTGGATACAGACGATCGCAGGCACCGAGGCGCACAAGGGGGTCGGCCGACTTGAGCAGATGACCGTAAATCTCGCCATCGCTTGCGCTATGATACCGATTCCACCACGTCTGGGCCCTGTCTTTGGTGACTTCGTCTTCCGGGATCAGGGTCAACATGCTCAAGGCTGCCATAGCACCGGCCTGGGCGTCGCCCTCGCCGTCGAGCATGTCGATCATCCGTGGCACCGCGCGCTTGTCGCCAGCCTGGCCTACTACCAGGGCAAAGTAGTAGAGCTCTTCGCCATCAGTCACGCGCTCGCTGGCCTTGACTACGAATGGGTAAACCATCTTGCCCTGAGCCTGCTTGGCCGGGTCATCGCTCTGGAGGCAGGTCTGCACAAACTGCGTGGCACCGTAAATGTCAGTAAAACTGGGGTCGCTCAGGGCGTGTGCCAGTTCATTGCCACTGTACGGCAAGTACTGCGGCAGGAGCAAAGTGCGCCAAGCCTGCTCCATTTCAGGAGCAAAATTGCCGACCGTATTCATCTCAGCGATGATGTTGATCAGCCACCGCGCATCGGGTTCGCTTGAGCGTTCGGGAAGCCGGAGATCCCAATCGACATCGGCCGTTGACGGGCCGGGCCGGCCCGGCTTCGAGCGCCCGCCCCCCTTACCTGTGGCCGGACGCGGATTACTGGCCCCAGGGACACGCGACTTATGGACCCAGCGCTTATCATACCACACATAGCCGAGGGCATCGCGCGTTGGCTGATGGTCGGGATCGATCTTGAGTGCCTGTTTGAAATGCTTGCTGGCGCTAAAGTGGAGACCGCCCTCCTTGCACCAGGCCGCCAGCATGAACACCTCGTCGGCGCTGGTGAGATCCGTTTTGGCGAGCTGCTCGGCGTAATCTTCAGACGAAGCAACCGCATACGCATTCCAGGCGCAACAGGTCAGTAAACAGATCATCACCAAACGTAACGACATCAGGCTCTCTCCTCACAGGGCCCGGTGTACTACATCCGGGCCAGACCAGCAGATCCTAATCTGTGCTCCGGCTGCGGAATCAATCGGTTTAGATTGCGCAATCTGCGTGTAACCCGCTTAATCCGCGTTCAGAGCGCCAGTTGGACAATTGTCGTGCAGTAGATGTCTCTCATCGCCCTAGCACAGCCACTACCCAAGCCGTTGCTGGTCCCAGGGTTGGGGCTTGGTGCCGCCGACTGTCCAGCTATGGTCGGCGCGGACACGCCCACCGGAGCCATCAAGCATGCCGATTCCATACGTCATCGAGAAAGATTCACGCGGCGAGCGCACGTACGACATCTATTCGCGCCTGCTCAAAGACCGGATCATCTTCCTTGGTGAACCGATCGACGACCATACCGCCAACGTGGTGATCGCTCAGTTGCTGTTTCTGCAGAGCCAGAAGCGCGACGCCGACATCCAGATCTACCTGAACAGCCCCGGTGGCTTGGTCACAGCTGGCTTGGCCATCTACGACACCATGCAGTATCTGCACTGCGATGTGGCCACCATCTGCATTGGTCAGGCGGCCAGCATGGGTGCCTTCCTGCTTGCTGCTGGCACCAAGGGCAAGCGCTTCGCGCTGCCCAACGCCCGCATCATGCTGCACCAGCCCTCCGGTGGTGCCCAGGGTCAGGCCTCGGACATCGATATCCAAGCCCGGGAGATTCTCCGGCTCAAGGATAGCATGAACGCCATCTTAGCCGGCGCGACTGGGCAACCGCTCGAGCGCGTCGCCAAAGACACCGAGCGCGACTACTTCATGGGTGCCCATGAAGCCCTGGAATACGGCCTGATCGACAAGGTTCTCAATTCCGGTTCCGACGACGACGGGGCCAAATAGGCATCCCGACGATGGCGTACTGCACCGCCGGTAGACCTTGTGTCTGCCCGGCTGTGTGCTAATTTGGAAAGTTCTATGGCAGGCAAGGGAAAAACTACTGGGACCGGCAGCAAGGTCGATCACTGCAGCTTCTGCGGTCGCAGTGGCAAGCAGGTTGATCGACTGATCGCTGGCCCCCCTGGCGTCTTCATCTGCAATGAATGCGTTGAGGTGTGCAGCACCCTGCTGAAAGACCATAAAAAGCGCGCGAGTTCGGCCACCGCTCCCGACCTCGACAAGATTCCAGCCCCCACCGAGATCAAGGCCCACCTTGATGAACACGTGGTTGGACAAGAGCAGGCCAAGCGCGTCATTTCGGTAGCCGTCTACAATCACTATAAGCGCCTGCGCCACCGCGCCGATCGATCGAACGACGACGTCGACATCGAGAAGTCGAACATCTTGCTGCTCGGCCCCACTGGTTGCGGCAAAACGCTGATCGCGCGCTGCTTGGCCAAGGTGCTCAACGTGCCCTTCGCAATTGGCGACGCCACCACCATCACCGAAGCCGGTTACGTGGGCGAAGACGTTGAAAACCTGCTGCTGCGCTTGGTGCAGTCGGCCGACTTCGACATCCAGCGCACCGAGATGGGCATCTTGTACATCGATGAGATCGACAAGATTGCCAAGACCTCGGCTAATGTCTCGATCACGCGCGATGTTTCCGGTGAAGGCGTCCAGCAGAGCCTGCTCAAGCTTATTGAGGGCACGGTTTCTAACGTGCCCCCTGGCGGCGGCCGCAAGCACCCCGAGCAGAAATATCTCCAGGTTAACACCGAGAGCATCCTGTTCATTGTCGGCGGTGCCTTCCCGGGTCTCAACGAAATCATCAGTCGTCGCCTTGGCGATCAGGTAGTCGGATTCCGCCTGGAAGAAGGCGCCGAGGCCCTCGAGCGCCCCGCCAACGAAGACAGCGAAGCGCTGCTGCAGTTCGTCACGCCGGAAGATCTCGTCAACTTCGGCCTGATTCCCGAGTTCGTTGGCCGCCTCCCGGTGGTCACGGCGCTTGAGCCGCTGCCTGAAGATGCGCTGGTTCGCATCCTCACTGAGCCCAAGAACGCCCTGATTAAACAATACCAGCAACTGTTCATTATGGACGGCGCCGAACTCGAATTCACCGAAGACGCCCTGCGCCTCGTGGCCCGCAAAGCCCAGGAGCGCAAAACTGGCGCGCGCGCTCTGCGCTCGATTCTCGAAGACGTGATGCTCGACATCATGTTTGAACTGCCCCAGCGGGTTGCGTTCCAGAAACGCTTCTTGGTGACCGCAGGTGTGGTTGAAGGCGAAGAGAGCATCTTCACTGGGCCCGACGCCAGCGAAGACGGTGACCCATCGGATGGCGATGCCGACACCGATGCCCGCAAAGAACGGGCCTGAGGGCCTATACTCGGTATGAGCAAGGCCGTTGTTGTCCGTCGCCGCAAGGTGCCCGGCGTCCTGAATGGGTCGCCCTGGATCTACCCCAATGCACTGCTGGATGTGCCAGACACGGCCGGCACCTATCCGGTGCGCACCGACGGCGGTGATCATCTCGGCGTGTGCGACTTCAATCCGGCCGCGCCCATCCCTGGCCGGATTCTGACGCGCGCGAAATCCTTGGATAACGAGGAAGAGTGGCTGACCGAAGCGATCCATCACGCGATCAATCGCAGGCTGCGACTCGGCTATCAAATCCAGGGCGGCGCCTTTCGCATGGTTAATGGCGAAGGCGATGGTCTGCCCGGCCTCGTGATCGACATGTTTGGCCGCACCATGGTGGCCGACTGCTATTCGCGCGGCATGCGTGATCGCATGCCGCTGATCGAAAAGGTTCTCAGCGAAACGCTCGGCGATTGCCCGCTCTTGCTGCGCATGGGCGCAGACGCTGCCAAGCGCGAAGGCATAGACCCAATCGACCCCCCTGTTGCCACCATCAGCTTTGCCGAAAATGCGGTGGTGTTCGATGTGGCGCTCGGATCCGATCAGAAGTCCGGCTTCTACCTCGATCAACGCGACAATCGGCGCTTAGCCGCACGCTGGGCCAGCGGCCGTCAGGTCCTCGACCTGTTCTGCTACCACGGCGCCTTTGCCCTGGGCTGTCTGGCCGGTGGCGCCAAATCTGCCCTAGCGGTCGACTCGAGCGAGAAGGCTCTGAGTGCAGCCCAAGCCAATGCCACACGCAATGGCCTAGCCCTCGACGTTCTCCCAGCCGACGTGTTTGACGCCCTCGGTGAACTGCATGAAGTAGGGCCGTTTGATCTGATCATCTGCGATCCGCCCAAACTGGCGCCGGGCAAACGCGACAAAAACAAGGGCCTCAAGGCCTACCGGTACCTGATCGACAAATGCCTCGGCCTGCTACCGCCAGGTGGAATTTTATTGGTGAGTTCGTGCAGCCAAGCCATCGGCGAAGACGACATGCGCAAGCTCATCATGCAGCAGGCCGCCAAAAAGCAGATGTACGCCGATGTCATCGCCGTCAGCGGCCATCCGGCTGACCATCCGTGGCCGATTGGCTTCGAAACAGGACGTTATCTCTCGACCGTAGCCGTTATGTCGAGAGGACCGTGGTAGTTTCGAGTTAAGCGTTTCAGGTTTCGAGTTTTTGCGTCCACAGAGCGCCCGGCAAAACCGCAAGATTCTCTGACGCGCCAAGCGCTAGCAGCGTGTGATACCAAAAGTCCCGTTAAACAGGCACAATGCCGGACCAAACAACTCGAAACTCGAAACCCTCAACTCAAAAAACCACCTACCCAGTCACTTTATCAATAGCCTTAGCCAACTCACCAACCCGAACCGGCTTGGCCAAATAGGCATCCATACCTGATTCGAAGCAGCGTTCCTTGTCGCCTGCCAAGGCATTGGCGGTCAGCGCGATAATTGGCACACGCGCCTTAGCCCCCTCCATCGCCCTGATCGCGACACTGGCATCAAAGCCGTCGAGAATGGGCATCTGACAATCCATAAGCACCAGGTCGAAGACCTCACGATCAAAGGCTTCAACGGCTTCCTGGCCGTCGTTGACCACCGTCGCCGAATGACCCAATCGCTCGAGCATCCCGACGGCGACCCGCTGATTGACCGGATTATCTTCAGCCACCAGCACCCGGAGCGTGCGCCCCGTAATTGCGGCAGCGCCGCTGGAGTCACGAGTCAGATCTCGCTGCCCCAGGCAACGACGCAAACACCGTGCGAGTGACCGCAGACGGACCGGCTTAGCCAATAGGCGATCAACACCCATTGGCAACTGCCCAGAGGGCATGCCTCTATCGCACATCAATACGATTGCGGCTTGCCCACCCCAGGTGCTCGCCTTGATCGCAGCCACCGACTCAACCTTGTCGGTAATAACGACCCGCGCACGGTCACCCTCGTCCTCAACGGTGCTAGCGTGCCGCGCCACAGCACCGAGGTGCTTGAGGTTGCTCACCATGATCTGCCCCAAGCGTTCGGCCGTCGCAATAACCGCCACCGGGCAATCAGCCAAAAGCGTCAGATCGGTTTCTTGAACCTTGCTCCGCACGGACCGCATCGGGACCTCAAACCAGAAGCAGGAGCCGTGTTCGCCGTCACTTTCGGCGCCAATCTGACCACCCATGGCCTCAATCAAACGCCGGCAGATCGCGAGCCCCAAACCGGTGCCGCCGAAACGCCGCGTGGTACTGGTTTCAGCCTGGGTGAATGCATCAAACAGCATCGCCGTTTTACCCTGCGGAAGACCAATCCCGGTATCGGTTACCGAACACCGCAATCTATCCACTTCAACGGGCTCAAGGGCCAACACGATTTCGCCGCTGCTGGTAAATTTGACCGCATTGCCGCACAGATTCAGCAACACCTGACGCAACCGCATCGGATCAGCCAGCACAGCAGGCGGCAAATCCTCATCAATACTGACCATCATCTCGATGCCCTTATCCAGAGCGCGTGGCCCAACCACATCGGCTACTTCTTCAGCGAGGCTGCGCAACTCAACCGGCACCTCTTCGAGGTCAAGAACGCCTGCGTCTATTTTACTGTAATCGAGAATATCATTAATCAGCGCAATGAGGTTCTCCCCGCTCGACTGGATAGTCTCAAGGCACTCACGCTGATCATCGTTGAGCGATGATTGCGCCAACATGTCAGCCATGCCAATGACACCATTCATTGGCGTGCGGATTTCATGACTCATCACGGCGAGGAACTCGGCCTTGGCCCGCGCCCCCGCAAGCGCTTCGTCGCGAGCCCGCTCGAGATCCTGAGTGCGTTCCAGCACCTTTTGTTCAAGCCGCTGGTTGGCGCGCTTGAGCTTCGCATCGCGCCGTTGAATCTCGGCAAGCATATCATTGAAGGCGGCAATCAAGCGAACCTGTTCACCACTGCCGGCCGCCATAGCCCGCAGTGAATAATCACGATGATCACGAATCTGCAGAGCCTGTTTGGCCAATCCGATAATCGGTCCGGTAATGCTGCGCTGTAGAAACAGGGCTATGATCAAGGCTACCAGCAAGGCCATGACGCCACTCATGACCATCGCCGTCACTAAAGACGCTTGCCCGTCAGTCCAGGCATTCAAATCGCTCCGTACCATGACGTAGCCATGCCGCGCTACCGGTACCTGCACCACGACATGCGTATCACGGTAGCTAACGCCCATACCGCCTTGGTGGGAGATGGCGCTCAGGTCGCCCTGACGGCGGTAGCTGGCCACCAGTAAGTCGTCCTGATCATAGATACCGGCATGGATCACGTTAGGCCACTGCTCCAGCCCTTGCAGGCTCGTTTTCAAGGCTGTGCGATCACCCTGTTCAAGGGCTGTCTCGGTATTTTGGGCCAGTAAACCAGCCAGACTGTGCATGTCGTTTTCATACTGCGAGCGATTGCTCTGATCCAGATGGCGCCACACGCCAATGCCCGCTAAACCCAATGCCAACAGGCAGACCAGGGCGATGACGGCAAATAGCTGCAGCGTCAGCGGCATGCCAAGCATCGGCCGCGTGCTCATGATATGCCACGACGGCAGGTGGCTGGTAGTCGGTATGACTTCAGCGCTTGTGGTGCTGCTATGCGTCGGATTCACGTCCATAAAGCACCCGGCCAGGCAATATCGCATTGGCATGGTGTTTTCTGCAATGGTCCGAGCGCGTACATATCGATCACTAGTATACTACCCGCAGGCCAACAAGGCAATTGTCAGTATTGTGCCACCGTAGGCAGCCTGTCGGTACACTTAGAGACCAGCCGGCTAAGGGCCTGAGGCCTTGTCGGCATCGTGTTCGTCGCTGAGGCCGTGAACGGTCTTTTCCCAATAATGCGGCCGCAGCAGCATCTGCCACAGCCCTTTCCAGGCAGCGATAGACATAATCACCCAATACAAAGGGCTCAGCAGGGCTGCAAATATCAGGCCCTTCTGGCCCGGCCGCCGACCGAACAGGGCGTTAACCAAAATGAAAAACACGTTGGCGGCGAGCAGGGTCATGCTGGCTGCGAAGAAGGCGATGCTCAAGCGTGACCAGGTTGGGTCTTCCGTCTCGCCCCAGAACACCATCGGCCAACTCAGGCGCTCACCGTCGAGCCGGCGTTGCGACAGTAAGTCCCACAGCTCGTGACCCTGACTCATGTCATAGCCAATCATGCTGACGTAAACACCGAGTGCGATCCACAGCGGCAGGTTCAACACTGCCAAGCCAGCAACACCAAACACGGCGGAAAAGAAACCAACAAAGCCCCACGGCTTCAGCTTCACCATCAATCGCACCGGACGACGCCACCACACCATATGGGTCACCAAGTAGCCCTTGAGCCAGCGGCTGCGCTGCCGAATCCAATTTCCCAAACGCGAGTTGGCCTCTTCCCAAGTCACCGATTCAACAATCGCGGTGCGATAGCCGTGCATGTGCAGGCGAATACCTAGGTCGCAATCTTCGGTGACGTTAAATGGGTCCCAGCCTTGGAACTGGCGCAGCACCGCAGTGCGGAAATGGTTGGACGTGCCGCCGAGCGGAATCGGCGCACCCAAACGCACTAAGCCGCGCAAATAGCGCCGGAACCACACATTATATTCGAGTGCAAACCAGCGCGTCAGCAAGTTTTGATCGTGGTTGTGGTAGGCCAACTGCGCCTGCAAACAGGCATGGCGATCACTTACCTGTGCGAAGCCGGCAACGGCCTGCTTGAGCTGGTCGCTCTGTGGCCGGTCTTCAGCATCAAAAATAACCAAGTACTCACCGCGGGCCCGCTCCAAGCCATGGTTGCAGGCGCGCGGCTTGGTTTTGGGCTGTGCGTCGGGCACCACCACGATTTCAGCCCACTCCGGCAAGCCAGCTTGCTCAAGCGCAGCGAGCGTGTCGGGGTCGTCTGCTTCGAGGAGGAATTTGACGTCGAGCTTATCTTTGGGGTAGTCCAGATCACCGAGATGCCGCAGGATCTTGTCGGCAACGGCGGTCTCGCGGTAGAGCGGCACCAGCACGGTATAGACCGGCCACCCGTCGGCTGGTTCGGCCGGCACTTCCTGGTGCAGGCCTTTGGCGCCGCCCAGCAAGAGGGCCATCAGTCGGTACGCGGTGACACCGAGATAGATCAGACAGACCAATCCGGTAATCGCGCTGACGGCCAGCAGCCAGTCATAGCTCACAATGTACAGCAACACTGCGCCCGGTGCACCGATTAGGGGTTCATGGCTGGCCGGAATGCCGCCCGAGCGCACCACGCTGCCTAACACCGAAGCCGTCACCGCGCCACCGAGCATGCCCCAGAGCACAGCAACCGGATTGCCCAGACACAGGTGGGCAAATACGATCCAGACCTGATCGGCGGCCAGCACATCGAGCGGCGCAGGTGCGCCAGCGAGGCGGTCGCCGATCAAGCCACCGGCGATGGCGGCCAAGAAGCCAATGATCAGCCAGGGCCACGACAACACCTGGTAGGCGCAGTCGGCCTTGTGATGAGCAACGTAGGAGGCGACCAAGGGGTCTTCCCCAACGGCGGCGTCAATGCGGATGATTGCGTCAGGTCTTTGGCTCATGCAGTGCCTATTACGGCGCGCACCGGGGCCGGGTTGTCTTGAATCTTGCGGTAATGCTGTGGCCTTTTCACTCGGACCCTCGTTGCGGAAGCTCAACGCTTACTAGTCGACCATGGCCATCATGGTGGTCGAGCGCAATCCGCCAACACTCCTTGGGGCTAAACAGCTCGGCTGCGCGCTCAGGCCACTCAACGCAGGCAATGGCCCCCTCGCAGGCCTCGTCAAAGCCGATTGCGGCCAACTCTTCAGCTTCCGCAAGCCGGTATGCATCTACATGAACGACCGGGATAGTGGCCGCATAGTGGTGCATTAGCGTAAAAGTCGGACTCGCGACCTGATCTGGATCGCCGCCGAGCGCGATCACCAAGGCGCGCGTGAAGGTGGTTTTGCCAGCCCCCATGGGGCCAGACAGCAGCAGCACGTCGCCTGCGATGAGCTGGGGAGCAATCGACGCCGCCAACGCATCAACCGCTGCGAGATCAGGGAGAACGTTGCTCGTTGCCATACCAGCGCAGATGGTGTCAGCGGCGGCCAATTGGCAAGCTGGCGGTGGCCAGTGCCCTGGTCACAGACACAGCCTTGCCCAGCCGAGCCACTCGACACACTGCCGGCGCCGAACGACGGTGGCGGGAGAAGTCCCCGCCGGCTGTGCCGGGCCCGGGATGCCGAAGGAGTAACGCTCTCAGGCCGAAGGACCGCCACCTGACGGCCCCCCTGGAGAGTCCCGCTCTGTTTGAGCGGGCACCGACGGAGTCACGCTCTCAGGTGCCAGGACAGGGGTGCACGACGCCAGCAGAAGACCCGGTCTGCTGGTGACGGGCACCACGCTCCCGGGTCGAGGCCAGCACCATGGGCACCGCCCCGCACGATCTCCGCCACCCCGACCAGTTTGTCGATCGCCACGTCGGTCCACGTCGAAACGAACTCGAGCAGATGGCACAGGCAGTGGGCCATACCAGCCTCGACGCGCTGATCGATGCCGCCGTGCCTGAGCAAATCCGCAGCGTTGATCCGATGCGCTTGCCTGAACCGCGCGGCGAACGCGATGCTCTGCGTGACCTGCGCACCATCGCGGCCCGCAATAAGGTGTTCCGCAGCTACCTCGGCCAAGGCTATCACGACTGCATCGTGCCGCCGGTGATCCAGCGCAACGTGCTCGAAAACCCCGGTTGGTACACTCAGTACACGCCCTACCAGGCCGAGATCAGCCAGGGTCGCATGGAAGGCCTGCTGAACTTCCAAACCATGATCGGCGACCTGTGCGGCCTCCCCATCGCCAATGCCAGTCTGCTCGACGAGGCCACCGCTGCGGCCGAAGCCATGGCCATGGCTAACGGGCACTGTGGCAGTGACGAGCGCAACGCGATCTTCGTCTCCAACGATTGTCACCCGCAAACCATCGCCGTGATCGAAACCCGGGCCCAGCCCTTGGGTATTGAAGTCATCGTTGGCGACCACAAGAGCTTTGAACCCGGCCCCACCGTGTTTGCCGCCGTGGTGCAATACCCGGCCACCGATGGTGCCCTGCATGACTACGACGAACTGGCCGCTGCCGTTCATGAAGCAGGAGCCGTTGTCATCGCAGCCTGCGATCTGCTGGCGCTGTGCTTGTTTCGCCCGCCCGGCGAATGGGGCGCGGATATCGCAATCGGATCGGCCCAGCGCTTCGGCGTGCCGCTCGGCTACGGTGGCCCGCACGCAGCCTTCATGGCCTGCAGCGATGCCTTCAAGCGCAAGATCCCTGGCCGCATCGTGGGCGTCTCGAAAGACCGCCTCGGTCAACCCGCCCTGCGCCTAGCGCTGCAAACGCGCGAACAGCATATCCGTCGCGAAAAGGCAACCTCAAACATCTGCACCGCCCAGGCCTTGCTGGCCAACATGGCGGCGATGTATGCGGTCTATCATGGCCCCGAGGGCTTGCGTGCGATCGCGGCCCGCATTCATTGCCTCGCGTGTATTCTCTCAGAAGGCATCCGGCGCATCGGCTACCAGGTTGGCCCCCGCCGCTACTTTGATACGGTACGTGTTGACTTGGTTGATCGCTCAGCGGCTGAAATCATTGCCCTGGCCGAGCAGCACGAAATCAACCTGCGCCTGATCGACTCGCAAACCATCGGCATCAGCCTCGACGAAACCACCACCACCGAGCAGGTCGAACTGCTGTGGCGCGTGTTCAACCGCGATGAGGCATCCCCCTTCACCGCGCAAGACCTGGCCGAGCCCGCCGGCAACGGTTTGAGTGGCCCGTTTGCGCGTACCTCGCCCTATTTGGCCCATCCGGTGTTCAACCGCCATCGGTCTGAAACCGGCATGCTGCGCTATCTGCGCAGCCTCGAAGAACGCGACCTGTCCTTGTGCCACGGCATGATCCCGCTCGGTTCGTGCACCATGAAACTCAACGCCACCGCCGAGATGATTCCGGTAACATGGCCTGAGTTTGCACGCCTGCATCCCTTCGCGCCGAGCCATCAAGCGCTTGGGTACCGAATCTTGTTCCAACAACTCGAGCAGTGGCTGGCCGAGATCACCGGCTTCGACGCCGTGAGCCTGCAGCCCAACGCTGGTAGCCAAGGCGAGTACGCCGGCTTGCTGGCGATTCGTGGCTACCATCGCAGCCGTGGCCAAGGCCATCGCGACGTGTGTTTGATTCCGACCTCGGCTCACGGCACCAACCCGGCCAGCGCTGTGATGGCCGGCATGCGGGTGGTGGCGGTGCGCTGCAACGATCGTGGCGACATCGATCTGGCCGACCTCGAGGCTAAGGCCGAGCAGCACAAAGACGAACTCGCCGCGCTGATGGTCACCTACCCATCCACGCACGGCGTGTTCGAAGAACACATCCGTCAGATTTGCGACGCGATCCACGTGCATGGCGGGCAGGTCTACATGGATGGCGCCAACATGAATGCCCAGGTTGGCCTGTGCCGTCCGGGCGAGCTGGGCGCCGACGTATGCCACCTCAACCTGCATAAAACATTTTGCATTCCGCATGGCGGCGGCGGCCCCGGCATGGGCCCGATCTGCGTGTCACGCCACTTGGCCCCGTTCTTGCCTGGCCACCCCCTGGTCGACAACGGTGCACCTGGTCAAGTCGGCGCGATTTCCGCAGCTCCTTGGGGCAGCCCCAGCATCTTGGTGATTAGTTGGGTCTACGTGGCCATGATGGGCAACAGTGGTTTGACCCACGCCACCAAGGCTGCGATTTGCGCCGCAAATTACCTGGCCAAGCGACTCGGCGAGGTGTTCCCCGTGCTGTACACCGGGCCCGGCGGCCTGGTGGCGCATGAATGCATCGTCGACCTGCGCCCCGCCAAACAGAGCGCTGGCGTCAGCGAAGTTGACGTGGCCAAGCGCCTGATGGACTACGGCTTCCATGCCCCAACCATGAGCTGGCCCGTCCCGGGCACGATGATGATCGAACCCACCGAGTCGGAACCACTGGAAGAACTCGATCGTTTCTGTGACGCCATGCTCGCTATCGCCAAAGAAATTGACGCGATTGCTGCCGGCGAAGCCGACCCGAAAGACAACCTCCTGGTCAACGCTCCGCACACCGCCAAAGAGGTGGTGTCTGACAGTTGGGACCACAGCTACAGCCGCGAGCAGGCCGCCTTCCCAAGCCCTTCAAGCCGCGAGCGCAAGTTCTGGCCGCCGGTGGCCCGCGTGGATAATGCCTTTGGCGACCGGAATTTGGTCTGTTCGTGCGTTGGGATGGAAGCCTTCGCCTGACCCCCTTCGGGATAGGCGTGTGGGGTAACGCGAGCGCGCGAGGGCGCGAGGGATAAAGGGCATAGCGCACACGGAGCTGGTTCGTGTGCGTAGCCTTTCTGACATGAGCAGGCGAATAGACCGGCTGGGAAAAAACTTGAAAGCTTGCGCTACGCCCGACGCGTGCTCACCACTTCCGGCTGAGCGTGGCTCCGGCATAATATTGTCGTAAAATATCTGGCGCGAGTTTGCCGTCGCGCGCCATTGCCCAGGCACTGGCCTGGGGCATGCCCACGCCGTGGCCGTAACCGCGGCCGTCGATAACCAGGGCGGTGTCGGAGAAGCGGAAGCTGGTCCAGCGGGTGCTCTTGACCTTGGTAGAGCCGCAGGCCATGCGCAGCGCGTGGGCTGAGATGCGGCCGGTGTGCTTGCTGCCAGTAATATCAACGCTGCGCGCCCGGGCGCTGGCCGAATCTTGCTCGGCAATGCGGATTCTTGTGATCACGCCAAAGTCGAGACCGCGTTTGCGCAGCCGCGTGGCGAGTTCGGTAAAGCTGATCCTGAACTGCCATGCACCCAATCGCTGCGGCGCCACCTTTTCGCCGCGCACCGACCACGGATCACGCCCAGCCGGCATCGCCGGCGCTGGTTTGGTAACGCCATCAGGCATGCGCCGTTCAGGCCATACGTAGGTGACGTCTTCAGTATATCCACCTGAGGCGGCGTGAAAGAACGCCGGCACCGGTTGGTTGGCAAAAATCAACAAGTCACCGCGGGTTTGCTTGACCGCCGTTTGCAAGCGCACATGGGGCTTTGCTACGAATCCGGCATACGCCATGTCGACCTGTTCGGACGCGTCGAGCTGCCATGGCCGATCTGAGCGCTCAAGCCATTTGGCGGTGGCGTAGCTGCGCGCGGCCACGGCCTGGGCCTTGAGGGCCTCGAGCGGCCAATCGGGCTCAACTTCCTTTTCGATCACGCCGCGCAGGTAGGCCTCCATGCCCAACTGCTCTGCCACGGCGATGCCCTGCTCGTGTTGAATCAGCACCAGATCACCAGCAAAACTATGGCCGTTTCGGCCCGCTTTGAAATGCGGCCCTGGCCCGTCGAATTCAATCACCGCCACCGGACCGGCCACGCCTTGGCGGGCGCCAGTCATGGTAAAACCAGTACCCTGTCTGCGCACCGCTTGCGCACCCACGGCAATGTGCGTGCCATCAGCGCTCCGCCCTGGTGACAGCAGGCGTACCGACACCAAGTCGCCACGGTCCAGCAGTACACGAACTTGAGGCTCGCCACGCAATGGCGGCAGTTGCCGCGGCTGGGGAGCCGGATCAGCCGCAACGGGCGCCACGGGTTCAACCGTCGCCCTGGGCGGCGCTTCGTAGCTCCGCGCTGGTGGGGTGGGTTTAGCCACGCCACGCTGACGGGCGGCACAGGCGCTCGTGGTGGCTAAAACCAGCCCCAAAAGCAACACAGCCAAGCCGGCAGACACCGACAGACGTCGAACAGTACGGGCATCCACATCCGATTCTTGGCGGGCGGAGCGGATCCATTTCACGGCCATGTGGGGCCCTCGATGCTAAAGGTGCTGGTATACCCGTCGACCGCCATGGTCACGCCGGCTGGTAAGCGCTGTTCCCAGTCTGCGTAGCGTACTTCATGGCCCATGTGCACCAGCACCGTGTGTTTCGGTGCCAGGCGCTCTATCACGGCCGAAGCTTCGGCCCAATTGAAGTGCGACACGTGCTCCTGCTCGCGCAGCATATTGAGCACCAACACCTCCAAACCCTGCAGGTAGTCAACGCTGGCCTCAGGGATGTGTTTACAGTCAGTGCAATACGCTAAATCGCCACAGCGCAGCCCGGTAACCCGGCCGTAGGGCCCATGGCTCATGGCAAAACTGGTGATCGGCGCGCCGCCAATCGTAACCGTACGGCTATCTTCCAACTCCGTCGCCCGCAGGGCCGGCGTGGCCATCTTGTAGGCCTTGGTTGGATCCTCAAAGCAGTAGGGGTACATACGCATCACCTCATTGAGGTGACCCGGGTGGGCATAAACCGGAATCTCGCGCCCCTTCATCAAACGGTTGAGATGTCGGAGTTCATTCAGCCCATGACTGTGATCGGCGTGATCATGCGTGATCAACACGCCATCGCAGCGAGTAATGCAATCCGCCGGGTAGCTCACGCCATCCCAGGTTTTGAATGGATCGCGCATCTGGTGCATCAAATCGGGGCCTGTGTCGATCAAGATCGTTTCCCCAGCCGGGCCCAACAACAGCGCGCCACTACGCCGACGATGATCACGCGGGTCCTCAGACCAATGCTGTGGCCAGCCCCAGGGCGGGTTGCCGTGACTGGTACCACAGCCAGTAATGACGATTTTCCAGGGCGCGGACATATCCCCCAGCAGACGAGGAGATTTGTAGTTTCAAGTTTCGATTTTCAGGCGGCACGAGGCTTGGAGCTGCGTGTTTCGGGTTTCGAGTTGCCCAAGACCACCACTGGCACTACCAACATGGGCCTGTTGAGTCAGCAAACTGGCACTGTCCGCCTCATGGCAGCAGCGCCGGACGTAAAAACCTGAAACGCGAAACTTGAAACTCACAACCCCCTCCCTTCTAGCCCTAGACCTTGACGGCACCTTGCTCAAACAACGCATCGGCGTTTCCGAGGGCCACCAGCGCGCGGTAGCAGCTGTCCGCGAACGCGGCATCGAGGTGGTTATCGTCACCGGCCGACCGCTGATTACGGCCCGTGCACCCTGGGCCGACCTCGCCCTCGATAACGAGCTGGTGTGCTTTAACGGCGTGTGGGTTGGCCACCCCGATCGCGAGCCCCTGTGTGCAGCCCAGCTTTCAGGCCCCGAAGCCGCCGAAATCTGTGCGGCGATGACGACCTACGAGGGCGTGATCTGCGCCTATCCCGACAGCGCCACCTGGTTGATGGACCACTACTCCGAGCGCACGGCCGATTGGGAGCAGTCCTACCAAGTGCCGATCGGCATTGAGCCGCGTATTCGCAGCAACTGGGACACGCCTTCGTTGAAGATCATGTTCGTTGCCGAACCGGCTGAAATCACCCGCGCCTGCGCCGGTCTGCGCGAACGCTTTGCCGGTCGCTTCCACGTGGTGGCATCAGAGCCCGATCGGATTGAAGTCCATCACGCCCACGCCACCAAGGCCTGGGGCTTGGCCCAACTCTGTGAGCAGCGCGGCATAGCGCGTGACGCGGTGTGGGCCTGCGGCGATGCCGCCAACGACCTGGAAATGGTCAGCTGGGCCGGCTGCGGCTTCGCCATGGGCACCCGTTGCAGTGAACTCCGTGACCGCGCCGACCTCTGCCTGCCAAGCGCCCAAGACGATGGCCTGCTCGCCCTGCTCCCTCTTCTCGACGCCGCATCATGAATAATGGCGACCTCCTGCGGCCGCAACACGACTGGCAGCAAGCGCTGGATGCCGCCACCACCGAAGGCGATGAACGCCCCACCTGGGCCTATAACTGGCCAGCCGGCGACCGCTTTGCCCGCGACCTGCTCACGCTGGTCGAGGTAGTTGGCAAACGGGTGTGCGACCTGGGCTGCGGACAAGGCCAGCTCGGTTTCACCGCCTTGCGCGCCGGGGCCCAGGTCTGTTTCGCAGACGGTAGCGCCCATCCGCTCGGCTTCATCCGCGCCATGCTGGAGGCCAACCAACTCACGGCCGATTGCATTCACCATCAATGGGGGGACCCGATACCCGGCGCCCCCTACGACCTGATTCTCGGCGGCGATATCTTATACCGCAGAGAGTGCTTCGAGGCCCTCGTCTGCTCCATCGCAAGCTCGTTGGCGCCGGGCGGCCAAGCCCTGCTCAGCGACCCACGCAGTACCCTCGAAGCCGAACTCCCGTCGCTCGCTAGCGCACAGAATCTGCGCTACGCGAGCCAGCGCTATGACGGTTACACTCTGGTGTGTCTTGAGCGTAGCCGGTAGGTATTGAGGGTTCCTAGTTCCTGGTGCGCGCTTTGCGCGTTGGATACCGACAGGTGCTCGCGCGCGTCAGGCCCCGATATACGGCGTTGCCGGACGGGAGCGGTGACCATGCCTACGACGCGCCAAAGGCGTGCACCAGGAACTAGGAACCAGGAACCGACTAACCAGCAAACTGACGCAGACCACGCAGATCCGCGCCATTGAACAGGCGAATATCCTCAATGCCGTGACGGATCATCGCGAGGCGCTCGAGGCCGAGACCAAAGGCGAAGCCTTGGTAGCGTTCCGGGTCGATCCCGCCCATCTTCAGCACCTTGGGATGAATCATGCCGCAACCGAGCAATTCAACCCAATTGCTGAAGCGCCCAGTGGCGCTGGTCGACCGCACGTCGACCTCAAAGCCTGGCTCCACAAAGGGGAAGAAGCTTGGCCGCAGACGAATCTCAACGTCATCGCGGCGCAACACCGCCTTGATCATGGTCTGCAAGGTGCCAACCAGATGGGCCACGGTGATCTGCTCGTCAACCAAGAAGCCTTCAACCTGAGTGAAGGTATTGTCGTGGGTGGCATCCACCTCTTCGTAGCGGAATACCTTGCCCACCACCACCTTGCGGATCGGCGGCTGGGTGTCGGGATAGGTTCGGCTTTGCACCGACGAGGTGTGGGTGCGCAGCAGCTTACCGGTGCTGAGCCAGAAGGTGTCTTGCGAATCGCGGGCTGGATGGTCAGGCGGGATATTGAGCCGCGTGAAATTGAACTCGTCTTCTTCAATATGCGGGCCGTCTACCACATCGAAGCCCATCGACGAGAACACCTGTTCCACTTCCCAGGCCACTTGGCTGATCGGATGGATGCTGCCGGCGCGCCGGTCCTCACCTGGCAAGGTGATATCGATCGCGCTGCTATCAACGGCGCCTTGCAAGCTCTTGTCACGCGCTTCGTAGGCAGCCTTGAGGGCCTGGTCGACCTCACCCAACAAGCGGCCACAGCTGCGCTTGTCCTCGGGCGACGCAGTCTTGAAGGCGTCTTTGAGATCCTTGAGCGCGCCGTTACGCCCGAGCAGTTCAATCCGGGCCTGCTCAAGGGCATCGGCATCGGCGGCGGCGGTCAGCCGGGCCGCGCCATCATCACGCAGGGCTTCGAGTTGCGCAGCAAGGTCCATGGGCGTCCTCCATCGGGAAGCGCGCCACGCTAGTGGCCAAGCCGCCCCGGTCCACCGTGTACCCTCGGCGGGGTTGTGTTAGGGTGGCAGCATGAGCCAACTACCAAGCCCTGAACAGATCGCCACCGCCCTTGAGCACATGCCCGGTTGGTCTGGCGATGCCGACGCCCTTGAAGCAAGCTGGACCTTTGCCGACTTTCCGACCGCCCTGGGCTTCATGAGCGCCTGTGTTGAGGGCATTGAGCAGCGCGGCCACCATCCGGAGTGGAGCAACGTCTACAACCGCGTCAGCGTGCGCCTCCGCACCCATGACCTGGGCGATAAGGTCAGTGCCAAAGACCTCGACCTGGCCGCCTTTCTCAGCGCCCAGGCCGCCAACCACGGCGCCCATTGACTCAGTAGCGTAAGACGCCAGTGCCTTGGTCGGGCTTGTCTTCTTCGGCCTGCAGATGGTCACGCAGCGCATTACGCAACTTGAGCGCCACGCGGCCCTCAAGTTTCTGACTATCCTGCGTGACGTAGAACGCATCGCGCGCCACATCGCCAAAGGTCGCAATCGAAGCATATTCGATTTCAACCCCAGCATCGGCAATGATCCGGCACAGGTCGTACAGTAGCCCAGGATAGTCTTTGACGCGTACGTCAATCACGGTGGCCGACAGTGCGCTGTCTTGGTCAATGCGAACATCGATCTCATGGAAACCGCTATCCACTGGCCCATCGGTGGTAATGCGCGAACGGCGACGTGCAATGAAGTCGGCTGGATCGGCCTCCTTAGCCACCACCTTGCGCAGGTCGCGATCGAGCCGCTCCCAGGTCGTGGGGTCGGCGGCGGCCGTCGGGATAGTCGACTGCAGACGGTGACTGTGCAGCACCATGCCCTTGTCGGTGCACCAGGTTCGAGCCTCAACCACCTCGAAGCCATTGCCGGTTAGCGCTGCGGCCACTTCAGACAGCAGGCGCGGTCGGTCGAGGCTTGCCATATCAACCGTGATTGCGTCGCCCTGCACTTCGTGTTTGAGCGCATAGCCTTCGGCCTTGGCAGTCTTCAACAGCTCCAGATGCCGCGCCACTTCATGGGTTTGCACCTGATACGCATAGCTCTCACCCATCTGGTCGAGGAACGAGGCTGCGTCTTCCTTAGCGATCCCCAGCGCGTGCAATTCGTCACGCACACGCTGCGGCCGACTGACCGCCCCCTGCCCCGTCATCCATCGGATTTCATTGCGGCAGGCTTCATGCAGTTCCGCCAACAGGGCTTCCTGCCAGCCGGTAAACACGCCAACGCCAACCGCCTTGGCGTCGGCAAAAGTCAGGCAGTAGAGCAGATCGAGTCGATACCCATCACCCATGTCGCTGGCGAGATCGGCCAAGAAACTCGGATCGTGAATATTTCGATTACGAGTCGCATCGCTGAGAGTGACGTGCTGATCAACTAAGAAGTGAACCAGGTCTTCCTCAATTTCGTCGAGCCCCATGCGGTCGGCGATCATGCGCACCATCATCGCGCCGCGCTTGACGTGACCGGAGCCCATAAATTTACCGACATCGTGTAACAGCAATGACAACATCAGCAGGTCTGGGCGGTCGAGCTTCTGCAAAATCTGCTGCATGTTCGCAACACCGGGCACTTCACCGGTGAACACCTTATCGATCATGCCCAACGCGATCAGGGTATGCTCATCCACTGTGTACTGGTGGTAGCTGTTGAACTGCATGTGGCAGGTCAGGCGGCCGAACTCGGGCATGTACGCACCAAGCAAGCCCGACCAATGCATATCCTCAAGAATATTCCGCACCTTACCCAGATCACCAATGATCTCGAGGAAGATCCGAGCAATTTCATGATTCTGACGGACTTGCTCCGGATGCAAAATATGCGCGCGATATTTAATCTCGCGCTGCAGCTCCAAGCCGATGCGTAAGCCGCGGCGTTGCGCCAGGCGGAACATCTTCATCAAGCGCAGAGGGGCGTCGGGATACTGCCAGAAATCACGATTAGCGAGGTAAACACGCCCGTCAATCGATGAAAAATCATCATCCATGCGACGGCGCGATTTAATCAGGATACGCCGACGGCCCACATAACCGAGGCCGCGCATGCGGTTCACCGTGATGTCAACCATCTGGTGCACATGCAGGGTTTTCTCGTAATGCAGGCGCATCATGTGCTCTACCGCGAGCAAACGCCCACCACGGGAGTAACCAAGTTGGTCGGCCAGCCACAGCTGGTCGGTCAGGCGCAATTCATCTTGCGCGTGGCCATGATGGAAATGCAGCATGCTCCGCACGCCAACCAAGTGGTCATTGGCGGCAAACAACTGCTGGATGTCGTCCCACTCGATGACATCAAGATCGCGCAGGGCATGCAGATTTCGTGAGCCAGAAATGATGTAGCTGGCATTGCGTAAAAACTGGATGTCGCGCAAGCAGCCGGGGTTGGATTTCAAATTAGGCTGGAGCAAAAACAGATTGCGGCCGGCAGACTGACGACGGCCCTGCATCTCCTC
>JAQIBG010000267.1 GCA_027859175.1 Planctomycetota bacterium
GGTTGGGGGAGTGGGGCCAGGCGGGGCCTAGTTTTTCGATGATGTGGGCCCAGATCTGGGTGTCGGCAGGCTTGGTGCAGTGGGGCTGGAAGCCGAACTGGGCGTAGAGGCGGATCGCTGGGAGGCGTTCGGATTGGGTGTGGAGGTAGGCGCGGCTGTGGTGGCGGGCGAGGACGGCGAGAGCAGCGCTGAGCATGGGTTTGGCGAGGCCGCGGCCCTGCCAGGCTGGGCGGATCGCGACCCAATGGATGCGGCCGGCGTCGGCGCCCTGATAGCTGGGGTTGAACCAGGCGCCGATGGTGCCGATGGGGGTGTCGCGGTCCCAGAGGAGAAGGCAGCGTTGCGCGATGAGGATGTCATTGCTGCCGTATTGCTCGCGAAATAGGCTGTCAGTGACCCTGTTCCATGGATCCGATTCACCTTGGATGTGGGTCCAGGCGGCGATGTCTGCTGCCGATTGCATGCCTCGCAGGGTGTGGCCTGGAGGGAGCGGGAGCGCCACCACATCGGCCAGAGCGTGTCGGATCATGGCGACATTGCTGCCAGCCGTGTTGGCCAGGTTGGGGTTCTCGATGTGGTTCATGTTGGTGGATGGTGGCGTATTCGTGGGCGGTGCAGCGAATCGCGGTCTTGCGCTGCTGAGCAGTGTGGTGCGCGTGGTGCTCAGCCTCTTCCGGAGCGCTGGTGGGGCTGGGGGCGCGGCCTGTGACGGATGCGTGTGCGCTGTGGAGTAGATGTATGTGGTTAATGTGCGCAATCAATTGCGTAAAGGCGTTTGAGCATAAACGACGGCGTGGAACATGCCGCTCATCCTGAGCTCAACGGAGGGATCCCTGATGACTTTTTCGCAACGTCTTGCTGGCCTTGTCAGCAGTCACCAAGCCTTGCTGGCCCAGCCCAATGTGGTTGACGACAGCTTTGAGAGTGGCGTGTTTGCCCGTTATCAGCATCCGGTGCTGACGCCGGGGCATGCGCCGCTGCATTGGCGCTTCGATCTCGATCAGCGCAGTAATCCGCATCTGATGGAGCGCATTGGCGTAAACGCGACCATGAACTCCGGCGCCATTGAGTTGGATGGTAAGATCCTGCTGGTGGTGCGTGTTGAGGGTATCGACCGCAAGAGCTTCTTCGCCGTGGCCGAGAGCCCTAATGGTGTCGATAATTTCCGGTTCTGGGACGAACCCCTGGTGATGCCGGAAACCGAGCTGCCCGACGACAACGTGTACGACATGCGCGTGGTGCAGCATGAAGACGGTTGGATCTACGGTGTGTTCTGCACCGAACGCAAAGACCTCAACGCGCCGGCTGGCGATACCAGTTCGGCGGTGGCGCAGGCCGGCATCGCGCGCACCCGTGATATGAGAACCTGGGAGCGCCTGCCCGACTTGGTCAGCCAATCGCCGCAGCAGCGCAATGTGGTGCTGCATCCGAAATTTATCGACGGCAAGTACGCTTGGTACACGCGGCCCCAAGATGGCTTCATCTCAACCGGTTCAGGCGGCGGTATTGGTTGGGCGTTGAGCGACACCATCGAAGGCGCGGTGCTTGGTGCGGAAACCATCATCGAGCCCAAGGTCTACCATACGATCAAAGAGGCTAAGAACGGCGCCGGTGGGCCGCCTATTGAAACCGAAGCCGGTTGGCTGCATATCGCCCACGGTGTGCGCTCGTGTGCGTCGGGCCTGCGCTATGTGGTGTACGCTTTTCTGTGCGACAAGGACGACCCATCGAAGGTCATCCATCTACCTGATTGCGCCGCGCGGACCAGAGCTGTGGGGCGACGTGTTGAACGTTGCCTTCACCAATGGCGCGGTGGCCCAGCAGGATGGCCGCTTGCTGATTTATTATGCGAGTTGCGATACCCTGATGTGGGTTGCTGAAACCACCGTTGATCAGTTGGTCGACTACTGCATCAATACGCCGGAAGACGCGCTACGTAGTGCGGCCTGTGTCCAGCAACGGATGGATCTGATTGCCCGCAATCGCGCAGTGATTGCTGCGGCAAACGATCCGCTCCTCACGAGTGCATGGGGCTAGCCAATAGATCCGGGGGCATGCTGGGCATGCCCCCGGATGGGTGCCATGAGTTGGCTTGGCTTAGGGTGCGAAGCGCAAGATCGGTGCGTCATGCATGTGCTTGCCACGGGCGATACCGTTGGCCACTTGAACGTAGCCTTCGCGCGGGCCGCGGTCGCTGTCGTTGATCACCATGTTGAAGCGGATGCCGTGCTCGAGGGCCGCTGGGCTAAGCCCAAGCGCAGCGAGCGGAATCCGCACGGCGTAGCGTATGCTCCCAGTGCCAAGGACGGTATCGGCTGTGATCAGTTGCCATGGGTTCTCTAGGCCGGTGTCCTTCGGCATACTGAAGATGTGACAAGCGCCGTTGCCCTTCTTGGTGCGGTAGATGCCCCATTCCCAGTGGCCGTTTTGCTCGGGTACGCCGAGGGCCATTTGCAGGCCGTCGCCGCGCCACATTTGGCCGCCGGCGTGGTCTTGCTGGAAGGTGTCGTCGGTCACGGCAATGGTAACGGTGAGCGCTTCGGCATCGCGCGCGAACCAGACCGTGGCCGAGAGGTCCTCGGGGCCGGTCCACACCTTGTCGGCGTTGGCCGGGTCGGCGGCGAAATAGTTGACCATGTTGTCGCGATCAAGCAGGAGATCGGGCGCACGCTCGGTGTTGGCGCGAGATCCGGCATTGGCAGGAATGACTAAGGCCACCTGGAGGGGAATGCGCAGCGATTGGGTGTGGTTGCCCCGGGTGGTGTCGAGCATGGCGGTTAGAGACGCGCCGACTGGGAGTGCTGCATCGGCAGCGATTGGCATGTCGATGGTCAGGGTCTTGGTTTCGCCTGCGGCTAGCTCGGTGCCGGCCGTGATGGGTTCCAGGCCCATGGCCGGTGGCGGTGTAAGCAGCAGTTCGGTGCGCTGGGTTTGGTTAGACGTGTTGCTGAGGGTGACGCCCAGTTGCGCCACGGTGCCACGCACGATAGGTGCAAGCGTGGCTGGGTCGACCGCGGCCGGCGCGGCGCGGAGCTCGTCGCCACCGTCTATGACTAGGTAGGCCACGTGGGGGCCGGGCGCGAGGACCACGCTGCCCTGCGTGACTGTTACCGCGTTGGAATTGCCGTCGCGATCGACCAGCTGGCACTGCGCGTTGCTGCCAACGTAGACTCGCACCAAGGCATCGCTGCGGGCTTCGTCTTCATGCCAGAACAGCAAGACTTGGCGCGTGCTGGCGCCGGCACGCTGGTGATAGCGGAGGCCCCAGCGGCCTGGGCCGAGATCGAGGTCAGCGGCCGGTTGCAGGCTGCGCGTGAGGGCTACTAAATTATTGTAGGCAAGGTAGGCCGGCTTGGGTTGGTAGTCATTGCGCACCAGACCCCAGTTGTTGCTGACCGGCACAAACCAGCAGTAGGCGCGCGCACCGCGATTGCGTGCCAGGGCAACCTTTTTGACCAGTTCATCGGCCTGAGTGAGTTCGGATGCCCACGTGTCACCCGAGATGATGGCGGTTTCGGTGTAGAAGGCCTGTTTGCCGGGGGCGAGGGCGAGGATGCGTGCCAGCTCGCCGTCAACGATGCGTTGAAAGACTCCGCCGAAGGTGCCGTGTTGGTGGAAGCCAACGTAGTCATAGCTGTCGGCGCCCTCGGCGACGGTGCGTTCCATGATGTTGTGGTTGCTGCCGCGCCCGCCGTGGTCGGCCAATGTCGCGAAGCCGCTAGTGAGCACCTTGAGTTCAGGGTTCACGGCCTTGATAGCCTGGTAGGCGATGCGTTGGGTTTCGAGGTATTCCTCGGTGGTGCCCACCCAGCCAAAGGGATCGAGGTCAACTTCGTTGCGCACTTCCCAGTAGCGAATGCCGTGGCCAAGTGTGGTGGCAATCTGCGTGCACCAGTCTTGCCAGACTGTGGGGTCTGGTGGCGACGAGATGCGCTTGCGCCAATCGTCGGCGTATTTTTCAGCATACTCGGCTTTGGTGGCCCAGCCGGCGGTGTAGCCAAGCAGGCATACGATCTCAATACCGGCAGCTTGGGCATTGGCGACTTCTTCGAGCTTGCCGTCCCAATTAATGGTGGTGCCTTGTTTGCGTTGCAGGCGGTCGTGCCAGTTGGAGCTGATGCGCACCAGATCGATGCCGATCTGAGCCAAGAGTTCGGCGTTGCCGCCGCCGCAGCCAAACAAGAAGTTGTCGCGGAAACTGGGGTTGGCACCGGCCAGCGCCATCACGGCGAGGCGTTGCCGGCCACTGCTGCTGCCGAGTTGCCAGGCGAAGCGTTTGACGCCGTGGTGTTCGAGCGTTGTCGCGGGGATTGCCGCGCTGACGGTGGCGCCGGCAGGGAGCTCCAGGTCGCGGGCGTCGAGTTGCTGTTCGCCGGTTTCGGTGATGGCGGTGAGGCGCCACGGCAGGGTTAGGCCTTGGTCGCTGGTGTTTGTCAGCGTGAATACGGCGCTTCCGCCGGGTGCCACCACCGGAGTGGGGCCATCGCGGTTGAGGCCAACGGTGACCGATTCGCTGGCCATGCGCGCCTCGGTGACGCGCATGCCGTGCAGGTGCACGGTAGCCTCTTGAGCATCGGGCCAACGCACAATCAGAACGCGTTCGAGGCGGACCTTGCCAGTCAACTTGCCGTCGCCCTTTGTGCCCCAGGTGCCGCCGATGTCATCTGGCAGGCGCCAGGTAGCGGTGTTGGTGCTCGTGATAGGCGTGTTTTTGAGGCCGAATTGTTCGCCCTCTTCATCGATAAGGATGGCCGCTAGACCCACCTGCGCGCCTTTGGTGAGGGTGGCGTCGATGTGCAGGGCTACCGGAGATCGGAGCATCCACTGCCCTTTGGTGCGGGTTATAGCCCGCGCATATTCCTTGTCGCTGGCAGCAAGGGTCAGATGCCAGCCGGCATCCTTGCTTGGCCTGCTGTCGGCTTTGCCGTGCAGCTTGAGTTTATCCGCAGCAACAAAGTTGCTAAGGCTGCGCTCGTGAAGCGTGCGTGGTTCGCTCGTTTCAACGGCGAACAGGGCTGCGAGGGGCAGGAGCAAGGCGAGGGCACGGTACATACTATTATCCTTGGGGTTCAATCACGCAGGGGGCGATCAGCTCGCGGGTTGGTGCGGCGGGCGGCGTGCGGAGCAGGGCCACCATGCGTTCACCGATGGTGTGTTCGCGTTTGTTGACGGTGAGGGCTGGGATCAGCGGCTGAAAGCGTTGTTCGATACAGAAGTTCCAGGTCGCATCGTAGCCAATCAAAGCCACGTCTTGATTTGGGCGCAGGCCGAGGCGTTGGAGTGCTGCGGCGATATAGAATAAATTGCGGTCGGCCATGCCAATCAGCGCGTCGGGCGCTGAATCGCTGGCAAACAGCGGTGCCAAGACGTGTTCGGCTAGGCGGACTTTGATCTCGAAGCCTTCGGCGTTGTCTTGACCGAGGGTTGATTCGGGGACCAAGAGTTGTTCAGGGGCACGCACGGTCATGCCGAGTTCAGCGCAGGCCTGTTCGTGGCCGGCATCGCGTGCTGCGACCCACTCTGAGTGGCGTTTCCGGCCTGGCGTGGTTTCGTGGATGCGAAGTGGGTGGCGGTAGCCGCGCTGATGCAATGCGCGCACAATGGCCGCGCCGCCGGCGCTGTGGTCGCTGGTGACGCTATGGCAACCAGCGGGTGCGGCGCGGTCGCTGTGGAGCACAACGTGTACGCCATTGCGTGCTTGCTCGGCGAGCCAGCGCCGAATCGCCGGCTGGTCGCTGCAGTCGAGTAGGACCAGGAGGCGGTGGAGGCCGGCGGCGCGAAGTTCATCGATGCCGGTGGTGCTGATGCGGTCGGCATGGATGGCGAGGGCATCCATGCCGGCCTGCTGAATCGTTTGGCGCGCGCCGGCGTACACCAGGAGGTGTTGCGCCTGGGTGCCGCGGCGGGCCAGCGAGGTCAGGTCGAATTCACCACCGAGCACGCCGATGGTATTGGCCAGGGCACCAGTCGGGGCGCCAGCACCTGCGGCGACGGTCCACCCGCGCTTACCGGATCGCTCGAGGAGGCCCTCGTCGGCCAGTGCCTCCAGCGCGCGGTGGACCGTGAAGCGGCTGACGCCAGCGCGCTCTGCTAGAATTGCCTCTGTCGGAACACGTTCCTGGGCTGGTAGCCGTCCGTCGGCAATCATTTCGCGCAGGATGCGCTGGCTGGCTATCAGTGGCGTTTGGTTGAGAACGTGGTCCATCGCTAAGTCCCTTTGATGTCTAACCTTGCGGTCGCCAGACGAAATATGCAAAAATATGCATAATTAAGATGTAGGCATATATACGCATACTTGCGACTTGCGTTGAGGTGATTGCGGGGGCCCTCGGACGATGTTTGGTTCAGACGTGGGGCGCGGTGCTCAATGGCTGTGTCTGATGGCGGCGACGGGCCACCGTGAGCGTGGTGATTGATTGGGCTGGGAGGGGCAAAGCCCTTGCCTCGTAGGAGGTCGCTCGCGCCGTGGATAACAACGGATAACAATTGGGTCTGCGCCTCCTCGCGCCCTTGTCAAAGCAGGCGACCTCCCTACAGTGCTGCGCCCTCAAGCCGCGCTCGCAATCCTGCAAGAGTGGCCTGAAGGCTTGTTGCAACGTGGGTTGACGGGCTCTGCTGCGAGGCGTCGCCAGGAGGTTTCATGG
>JAQIBG010000389.1 GCA_027859175.1 Planctomycetota bacterium
TTTGTGCCCCATCAAAAAACTCACTCGGACCTCAACTCCCTCAACTCCCTCCTGCTAATGGCCCCAAAACAAAAAAGCCCCCGGCGCTGCCAGAGAACCCACATCCCGATGGCAGCGCCGGGGGCGAGGATGATGACGGCAACACGCCGTCACCTGCTCCTGCTCCCGGGGGTGATTCTAAGCAGGGGCCGTGGGGTGGTGCAATGCTGCGCCGTGCAGCGCTTTGAAAGCTCGCTATACCGAGGCCGTCAGATTGGTGTGTGCCCGCTTGCATTGTGAGCGGGTGAACACAAAATATCGGTCGGAGAACCACTATGCGCATCGCCATGCTCGTCCTTGTCATCATCACCGTCTTGATTCCGCTCGGCTGTGGCCGTGCCCCTGAAAGCCGGGTGTGGAATATGGATGACACCGAGAAGGTGTCGGCCCAGTTTGCGCAGAGCCTGCTCGATAGCCGCTGGCGCGCTGGTGCGATGCAGGGCGACAACGAGACCACCGTGGCGATCGACCGCTTCACCGCCGATACCGGCACCGATCGGGTTGACCCCAGCGTGTTTCAAGGCGAACTCGAGCGCCGCTTGGTCAATGGCGGTCTCAAAGTGCTGGCCGATGCCAATACCGGGCCCTTTGTGCTGAGCGGGTCAATTCGACGCTTGGCTGACGAGTCGGGCACCTGGATCTACTTGGCCGAGGCCACCCTCACCGACACCAAGCAGGGCCTCGTGGCCTGGACCGACGCGGTGCAGGTGCGCAAGGCCAAGGGTGGCACCACTACCGCCAGCGTGCCGCGTGGCGGCAAGTCGATGGCAACCGATCGCCGCCAAGGTGGCGACACCATCGGCTCAACCCCGGCGCCCCAGGCCACCAACGATACCATCAACGTGATCGTAAGCCGCGAAGGCGTCAACGAGGCCCAACTCCTGCAAGACCTGGCCGCGATCAAGCGCGTTGGCGGCGTGCGCTCCGTTGACGAGCGCGTCGACGAACGCGGCTTTGCACGCCTCAACCTCTACGTTGAGAAGCACCGCGAAGTAGAGGTGCGTCAGCGCTTGTTGGATATGGGCTGGACGCCTATTCGGTATTGATGGGTCCTGGGTCCTAGTACGCGCCTGCGGCGCTTAGGCGCGGGGCTGCTGCCCCGTACCCGGCCCGGTCGCCTGGCATGCGATGGCTGTTCCCAAGACCCAAGCGCCGCTAGGCGCGTACCAGGACCCAGGACCAGCCCCCAGCCCTACAGTAAACCGCCGAGCAGACTACCAAGCCCGCCGAGGTCGCTGTCGCCCATCAGCTTCTGGAGCTGTTCTTGGGCGGTGGAGCCGTAGCGGCTATGGTATTGGCGCAGCGCATCGCTGAAGGCGGCTTGGATCAGGTCTTCCAGCATCGACGGGTCGTCGCCCACGGCAGCGGCCGCGGCCGGGGCAATGGTGACCCCGTCCATCGCCAGGTTGCCACGGATGCGCACGCGCACCGCGCCACCGCCGGCGGTCCCTTCGATCAGCTCATCGGCGCGCTTGGCCTCGGCTTCTTGCATTTTTTGCTGCATGGGGCCAAAGGCGCCCATCAAGGAATCTAGATCCATTGTGTTACTCCGAAGGGGAGGCTGGCTGGTGTGGGGTGGGTGTCCAGAGACATCCTGATGAGCGGTCCTGGGTCCTGGACAGGGCGTGCGCCCCTTGGGTTGTGGGAACAGCCGATCGATCGTCGAACTGGCTGATGTCTCATCCCCCATGACCCAAGCGCCGCTAGGCGCGTACCAGGACCCAGGACCCTGAGCCCAACGGTGAACGCTGTCCTGCCGCTGCATGCCCTCTAGTCTGGGGGCTATGGCGCTGATCCAGCGGGTTCGCTTCAGTGAGGTCCAGTGGTTGCCGATTTTGTTGGCGCTGCTGATGACCGGCTTTGGCCTCGCCTTTGTGATCTCCGCCACGATGGATCCCGGCGAGCCTGGCTGGGGCCGCGAAGGTCAGATGCAGTTGTTGTGGTGGGGCGTGGCTAGCGTGGCCTGCCTGGTCACGATGCATGTGCCGATGACAACTTGGCGCGCGCTGGCGCCGGCCCTGTTCATGGGCTGCCTGGTCGTGCAGGCTTTGATGTTCGTGCTCGCTGGCACCAGCTTGGTGCCGAACATCAAGGGCGCGCACAACTGGATCGCGCTCGGCTCGTTGCGGCTGCAGCCGTCAGAGTTCTTCAAGTTAGCAAGCTTGCTGCTCACGGCGCGAATATTGACAGAACCCCAGGTCGATATCCGGCGTTTCAGTTGGTGCGTGCTCGTGGGTGGCATTGGTTTGCTGCCCGCCGTGTTGATCGCCTCGGAAGACCTCGGCAGCGCCATTACCTTCGTGCCGATGGTGCTCGGCATGATGATCGTAGCGGGCATGCCCTTGCGCTATTTGGGCCTCTCGGTGGTGACGGTGGCGATAACCGCGATGGTGGGTGTGGCCAGCCTGCCGGAAGACAGCTACCACATCAAACGGCTGCGGGCCTGGATTGATCCTGAGAGCTACGCCCTGACCGAAGGCTTTCAGACCATCCGCGCATTGCGTTCGATTGGCTCCGGCCAGTGGACCGGCAAAGGCTACGGGGTGGGCGACCAGAACCTGCTCGGCTGGTTGCCCGAGAAACACACCGACATGATTTTTGCAGTGATCGGTGAGGAGTTGGGCTTCTTGGGCGCGATGTTGGTGCCTGCGCTGTTCTGTTTGTTTGGCTTTGCCGGCTTGTTCGCTGCGGCCCAGTGCCGCTTGCCGTATGGCCGACTCGTGGTGGTGGGCTTTACCTGCCTGATTCTCGGGCAGGCCACGGTGAACCTGTTTGTGGTGATGGGCCTGATGCCAGTGACCGGTATTACCTTGCCGTTCTTCTCGTATGGCGGTTCCAGTTTGCTTGGTACCTACTGCGGGCTGGGTTTGTGCGCGGCGGCCTCGGTGGCGCGTAACAAGCAGCTCCGCAGCACCGTTTATCATTAGCCGGTATCTCGGCTAAATAGGACCGCAGCGCGCCGCAATCAATTTCAGACAGGTTTTGGCGGAGCGGGGCCATGTCATCCTGGTGCCGGGTGCCGTACAATGGGGCGTCTGGGAGGTGGACATCATGCCTGCAAGCGCGACCAAGCGCGACATCATCGACGCCCTACTGCGGCGCCAAGAGCTGCCCGAACGCATGGGCATTCACGAACATTTCTGGCCACATATTTGTGAGAATGCCTGGGACGAACAGGGCTACGACGGCGGCGACTTTACCGACGAATTTGATCTCGACCTGGTGTGCGTCGATTGGTTCGACGTCCCCGGCCCGCGGCCAGATATGGCCGGTACGGTTGAAGAGACCGACGACACCGTGGTCAGCCGCAACGCCTGGGGCGCGATCTATAAAAACTGGAAAAACAAAGCCGGTACGCCCGAACACATCGGCTTTTCGGTGACGGCCGAGACTTGGGCCAAGGATTACCGCGAGGCATTCTGCGCCATGGATATGCGCGCGATTGCGCGCGAGCGTGCGCCGGGGGTGGCCGAGCAGATGCAGCGACGGCGCGAGCAGGGTCGCTTTGTGACCCTCTCTTTCGCCTACGTGTTCGAGAAGCTGCGCAGCATTCTCGGCGATGTGTGCATGCTCGAGAGCTTGATGCTCGAAACCGAGTTCGTTCACGACTTCAATCGTGTGATCGCAGATGCCTATCTGGCCTATTATGATGAGTTGTTCAACACGATTGGTCTTCCTGATGGGATTCACTTCTATGAAGACCTTGGCTATACCCGCGCGCCGTTTGCGTCGCCGAAGTGCCATCGCGAAATGATTCATCCTTACCACCTCGATCTGATGGCCCTGTTCAAAGGTCACGATCTGCCGGTGATCTTGCATACCTGTGGCGACTTCCGCCCGCACTTGCCCGCGATCGCAGAATCAGGCGTGGATTGTATTCAGGCGATGGAAGCTAAGACCGGCATGAACGTGGTTGATCTGGCCAAAGACTGGAAAAACGACCTGTGTTTCATGGGTAATTTGGACATCCGCGCCTTTGAATCGGGCGATCGCGAAGCCATGCGCACCGAGATCGAAAGCAAAACCGCTGGCATGCGCGCACTGCGTGCGCCCTATGTCGTGATGAGCGATCACTCGGTGCCGCCCTCGGTAAGCCTGGCCGACTATCGCTACGCCCTGCAGTGCTGCCGCGATAACAGCGCCTATTGAGGGCTCAGTCTGCGTCGTGCGTGGGCTGGTGGTTCGATCCACCCGCCCCACGCGTGGCAACTGGCCAGCGCCGTTCAATCAGGCTGAAGCCGAGGTGCGAGGGCAGGTAGACCGCTACCGGCAGCGCCACCATCACCAGCGCCAGTTGCCACGGGCTGGGCAAGCCGGCGCCGGCTTCGTCAAAGTTATGGGTCCAATTGATATTGGTCCAATCGGTGCTGAGCACCCAACTCGCAGGCAGCACCACGAGGCTCACCGCCACTGCGCCGGGCAGGCCGCGCCAGTCGTAGCCGCTGCGGCGTAGCAGCAGCCAAATCACCGCGGGCAGCGGGATGTGGAACAGGCTCACTAGGCGGAAGGTTTGCGGGATGCGCTCATTCCACATATAGGCGGTGGCGCCGCTGAGCGATCCGCCAAAGGGCAGGCCAAGGGTGAAGTCGAGGGTCCACACCAATTCGGGTAGCAACACGGCCACGGCCAGGGTCGACACCGCCACGCGCTGCGGCCACCACCACAGCACTGCCGAGGCAATCATGCCGAGGTGCGAAAACCACAGCAGGTGGGCCAGGCCTTCGAGCCGCGCCATATAAACTTCAACCGCCACGCACAGCAGCGACCACACCACACCACAGATGATCCACCTTTTGCTCACGCCCGCGATGGTGGCGTGTTGGGCGCGCTCGGAAGGGGCAAGTGGGGCGTGCAAAGCCTGGTTTGTCGCAGGCTCCGCGTCGCCCCGGCTGCGAGCTCGAAAGATCTTTAAACGCCCGCTGCGATCGAGACATCCAGTAGTGTGTCCACGCATGATGACATCCAGGCAATCGAGGCCGCGTTTAGGGCCGTGCAGGCCGGCGTTCCGTCGGCCTATGTCCTTGTCATCAATGGTCTTGAATACCGTCTGCGGCTAACGGCGGCGAGCTTTGTGCCAACCGCGCACCTGGTTGACGACGTGGTCCAAGAGGCCTTCTTGACCATCTATGAGCAGCGCGAGCAGTATCGGCCGGGCATCAATCTGGTGGCCTGGTGCCGTCAGATTGTGCACAATCACGCCCGTAATGCCGCGCGGGCCTGGCGCCGCGAGCAGCGCCGGCGCGACGGCGCCCAGCTCGATGACCTGGTCAGCGAGGAGCTGGAGCAGGTCAGCGACGAACTGCTCGACCAAGCCGGCCGGCATCTCGCCACCTGCCTGCAACGCCTGCCTGAGCGCAGCGCCGCCTTGCTGCAAGCGCACTATGGCGCAGGCGCCAGCCTGAGCGACTTGGCCGCAGCCGAGGGGCGCCCGGCATCTTGGGCTCGGACCCTCGCCTATCGGGCGCGGCATGCCTTGGCGCGCTGTCTGCGGCAGAAGATGGAGCCCACGTGAGCGAGGCCCACCTGCTGTTGGATCGCGGTGACGACGTCGAACTGTCACCCGCCCTGCGCGCCGCCTTGGCCGAGTCGGCCGCTTTGCGTCGCCGTTGCGCCGAAGACCTCCTGATCGACCGCTGGTTGGCGCAGCAGCAGGCCCGGCCGATCGACGCCGAGCGGATCATGCGCTGCCTGCCACCGGGTGAACGCGAGGCGATGGCGCCGCGTGTGATCGGTGCCCTGCGCCAGCGGCGTCGTTCGCAGCGGCGGCGGCGTTCGGGGATTGGCCTTGGGGTCTTACTGGCGGCCGCGCTGCTGTTGGCGGTGGGGAACGTGGTGGTGCGGCAGTGGTCGAGCTCGCAGCACGTGTCACCCGTTGTCTCTGGCCCTGCTGCGCCAGCCGACCCCGCTGCGCTGTTGAACGGCCCGCTGAGCCTGCAGTGGGGTGTTGGCACCCACGCGGATCTTGCAGCCGGTGCCCAGGCGCGTCAGCGCACCGATGGATTGGATCTCATTGTGGGCAGTGCAAGTTTTCACGTCGCGCCACGCACCACGCCGTTCACCGTGGGCACGGCTAACGCCACGGTCACGGTCATCGGCACTGCTTTCACCGTCGCACATGGCACTGACGGCACCGCGGTGGTGGTGCGCGAAGGCGTGGTGGCAGTGCGTGGTGCCGGTAAAGACGTTCGCGTGCCCGCCGGCCAGGCTGTGCGGGTGCGCGCCGGTTTGGCGCCGCAGCCCGCGGCCCATCCCGATTGGCGCCCACATTGGCAGCCGGCGCGCGCCGATATAAACGCAGGCGCAGGCGAGCCGCAGGCCCTGCTGGCAGTTGCCGGGCGTGCCGATGACGGGCCGTGGATGGGTCTGCGTCTTGACGTTGTTGGGGCAGGAGTTCGGCGTGCGCTGGCTTGAGCCCGGGGCAGCAGGGATCGTGGCGGCGGCACGTTCGTCGATCACCTTGGCGGCACGCTCGTGGTCGTGGCAGCACGCTTATCGGTATCAACGCGGTTTCCGCGGCAATTGGTCGGAATCTGGCGCCGCTGAAGTGGCGGTGGTGCCTGAGCCCTTTCGGCTTGATGCGGCTGCCGCGCAAGCCGGCAAACGTGCGCTGGAGTTGTGGCAGCGTCGCCAGCGTATGGGCAACCGAGGCATGTATCTGCGCTTTCATCACGCGTTTAGCGATTGGTGGCAGCGCTTCGGGGCCAGTGAGCCAGACTTGTTCGCCTTAAATGGTAACGGCGTGCATGGCCCGATGGATCTCTCGCAGCCCGACCGGGTCAAGATAAACGTGGGCAACCCAGACCTGTGGGTTAAGGTGGTTGATAAATACTTGCTGCAGTATGCCAGCGGGCATCCGGCTTATGCAGCCTTGGATACCACCGAGAACGATGGCGGCGGCTATGGCGTTGCGGAGTACTGCCACACGCCGGAGAGCGTAGCGATGGATGAACCGCTGCCGGGAGAAGCCTTTGGCGACCATCTCACCGACCGCTACGTCGCCTTCGCTAACCGCCTGCAAACCGAGTTGCACAGTCGACCGGGCTTTGCCGATCACCCGGTGGGGCTGCAGGCCTATAATGAAACGACCTCGGCGCCGCCGCGCCGTGAGCGCGTGCAGCCTGGCACCAAGATGCAGTTTGTTCCGCGCATGGCCGATCCGATCAGCTTTACCGAAGGAATATATACCGGCTGGAAGGCGATGGGCGCGCCCGATGACTGGGTCTATCGCCCCAATGATCTCAACGTCAAAATCGGCCTGCCGCTGGGCCAAGACCGACGCTGGGTGGCGATGCAGAAACTCGGCTACCTACATGGCGCGCGTGGCAGTGATCATGACACCTGCTACGGATTCTGGTCGGGCATGTCGGGCTTGGGCTACTATGCGCTTGCCCGCCAGCACGTGGAGCCCACCAAGAGTTTTGCTGACTTTGAGGCCGAGTACTGCGCTGCCTTTGGTGCGGCGGCCAATGACGTTGCGGCCTACTATGCGGTGTTCCGGTCCATGTTTGAGCAGCAGATCCTGCCCGATGATCAGGCCAGTCGCACCAAACGGGGCCCGGCATTTTTGCGCTGGGGTCGTGTCGGCGGTGTGATGAGTCGCTACAGCAATTATTTCAGCCCGACAGCCTTGGCCCAGGCGGGTGCGGCCTTGACGCGGGCCAGCGCGCGTCAGTTGTCGGCGCCACAGCGGCAGCGTCTCGAGCGTTTGCAGTTGGCGCATCGCCACACCGAACTCAGTTACGCCTTATTGCAGGCGGTCAGCGATGCGGCTGATCCGCTGGCGCCGTATCGCTGTGCCTATGAGTTGCTTCAGTTCCGTTTGCAGCATCGCGATGATCTCACCATCAACTGGCAGGTGCTGTTTAGTCATCAGGCCGAAATGGGGCTGCCGGTAGCCGACTTGGCTGCAGCTTGGGTTGAGCTCGGTGGCACCGGTATCACCTTCGAAGCGCGGACCACGGATGGTGGCATGGAGCAGACGCGCGGCGATTGGTGGGTCAGCGCGTGGTCGAGCACCAAGGGCGGCGTTACGGTGCCGAACGGGACTTGGTCCTTCGATGACACTGTGCACGCCGGCGGCGCTGCCAGCATCCACTTCCACCCAGCCGACCCCAACTGGGACGGCGTGTATTCCATCAACAAAGCCGTGAGCGTGGAGCCCGGCGCCACCTATGTGTTCAGCTATCGCTGGAAGCGCCTGCTCAGTGATTATCCAAGCCAAGCAGCGACCCTGCAGTATCCCGGCAATCGGGTGCGCTTTCTGAGTGCCCAGGACGATCTAGTGCAGCATCAAGGCCAAACGGCCGTGTTCGCTGACGCCAACTCGAGCGAGATGGATACCGGATGGCGCACGCAACAAGTCACCGTGCGCTTGCCAACGGACAGCCCGGTTCGTCAATTGGGGCTCACCGTCTACATCGCTCCAGAGGGTGATACCTGGATTGATGAACTGCGTCTCGACAAACTGGTGCCGGGGATTGACCGCGAACTCAGCATCGAGGTCTTTGACGATAACGGCCCGCTACCGGTTGATGTGGGCCTGCAGGGTGTGCGCGATGCCGTGCGCGCGCCAGCGCAGTGGAGTGACCTAAAGGCGGGAGTCGATTTGCGCGTTCTAATAACGCCGGTGCCTGTCGGCGGGGGCTGAGCTGTTTGCGTTTCGATTTTTGAGCTATTTTGTGCGGCCGTTTCCCGTTAGCGCCGCAGTTGAGAACTTGAAACTGGCCGCAGGCCCCCACTTCCAGTGGACTCCCCCCCATCGCTCGCTCTGATGCCCGCGTGAGACGCGCGCCGTGAACGAAGCGATCCAAGCAGCGGTCTGTCGGGCCACGGGTGCTCGTGCTGTGGCGAGCAGCGTAGTGCTCCAGGAGCTGTGGAGTGGCTACGGTGAGATTGTGCGCTGTGTGCTTGTAGGCAGCGAGCTGCCCAGCGTGGTGGTCAAGCACGTGCGCCTGGGTGGTGCGGCCAAACATCCCCGCGGCTGGAACACCGATCTCGGTCATCAACGCAAGCTGCGCTCGTACCAGGTGGAAACCGCGTGGTATCAAAACTGGGCCGAGCGCTGCGATAGTGGCTGCCGGGTGCCGCACTGTTTGGGTAGCGAAACCATCGACGGTGACGTGGTGTTGGTGCTTGAAGACTTGGATGCGGCCGGTTTCCCGGCGCGACGCCAGCGCGTGAACGCGAACGAGATCGCGCAGTGCCTAGGATGGCTGGCGCATTTTCACGCTACCTTCATGGATACCGACGGCGCCGGCTTGTGGCCGCAGGGCACCTACTGGCACCTTGCAACCCGCAGCGAAGAGCTGGCGCGGCTGGATGACGAGCCGCTGCGCGCTGCCGCTGCCGCCATCGACCAGTGTCTTGAGCACAGTGCCTACCTGACATTGGTCCATGGGGATGCCAAGCTGGCCAATTTCTGTTTCGCGGCTGATGGCGGCGCGGTGGCAGCGGTAGACTTTCAGTACGTAGGCCGTGGCTGTGGCATGAAGGACGTGGCCTACTTCATCAGCAGTTGTCTCAATGAGCGCGACTGCGAACGCCAGCAGAATGCCCTGCTCGACAGCTACTTCGCGGCCCTGCGCACGGCGCTCAGTGCGGGCAACCCGGCTATCGATGCAGCGAAGTTAGAGAACGACTGGCGCGCGCTGTATCCAGTGGCCTGGGCCGACTTCTATCGCTTTCTCAAGGGTTGGAGCCCCGGACATTGGAAGATGCACAAATACAGCGAGCACTTGACCCGCCAGGTGGTCGCGGAGGTGATGCATGCTTAATGAGGCAGACCTTGATGAACTGCGCGATATTGCGATCAACGCCGGCCTGACGGCGGCCGGTGTGATCATGGCTGGCCGTGGCCATCACGGCACGGTTGAGAGCAAGGCTGGCGCCAGCAGCGCAGCGATGGAAGTGGTGACCGAGGTCGACCGGCGCAGTCAGGCGGTGATTCTTGAGGTGCTTGAAGAGAGCCAGTTCCGTTATGGGCTTGGCTTGCTGGCTGAAGAGAATGCCGAAGACGGTAGCCGCTTGATCGCTGACGCCTTCTGGTGTGTTGATCCGCTCGACGGCACCCTGCCCTTTGTTGAGGGTCGTGCCGGCTTCGCGGTGTCGATTGCCTTGGTCAGTCGTGAGGCCGAACCCTTGATAGGCGTCGCGGTTGATCCGATCAGCGGCACGGTTTACCACGCGCGCCGTGGCGGTGGGGCGTGGCGCGATGGCGACCCCTTCACCATTGCCGAGCCCAGCGATCGTCTGCACTTCTGTACTGATAAAAGTTTCATGGCGCATCCCAACTACGCGGCTGTGGTGGCAGCGCTCGACGAGATTGCTGCCGACTGTGGCTACGCCGGGGTTGATAACTGTTCGAGCGCCGGCGCCGTGCTGCATGCAATGTGGACCATCGAGCGTGCGCCCGGCGTCTACTTCAAGTTTCCCAAGGCCGATCGCGGCGGCGGCGCGCTGTGGGATTACTCGGCGACGAGTTGCATCTATAAAGAATTAGGCGCGCCTCACGGTGACATTCGCGGCAAGCCCTTGCCGCTGAATCGCCCTGACGGGCATTACATGAATCCCTATGGGATTTGCTACGCCAGCGACCCCGCTCTGGCGCAGCAGGTGTATCGCTTATTTGAACGCTTGGGCTGACGCCAGGTTTGGCTCAGCAACGCGCCTTGCTGGTTTGCTTCATCCGCCCTGGAATGCGCTACTGGGCCAGGGCATATAGGCCGGCGGGGCCCGTGGCCCTCGGCATGGAGCTCGAACAGCTTGCTCTGCTTAGGCCCGAAGGCCAGCCGGCTGCTGTCCTCTAAGGACAGTTGGGTACGTGCCTTAGCAGAAATCTTGCAAGTCGGTCGCAGTGTGCGGGAATAGTAGTGATGGACCCCGCACGGCAGGACGAATTGGTAGCAGCGGCGCGCGCTGGAGATGGTGCTGCGTTCGACTGTTTGGTGTCGGAGCTTGGCGTTGAAGTCATGGGGGTGCTGCTGAGCCGCGTCCGCGATTGGGATCTGGCCGAGGAGTTGACCCAAGAACCCTTTGTGATCGCGTGGCGCAAGTTGGCTGACTATCGCGGCGAGGCGCGCTTCGCGGCCTGGGTCAAGGGCATCGCTCGCAACTTGGCGCGCGGCATCATGAGGACCGGCGCCGTGAGCGGGCCTTAGAGCCGTATGCTGAGATTGAGCTCCTTCTGGTGACTGAGTGCGAGCAAGACGATGAGCAGGCCGAGTTGCGTTTGGCCGGTTTGCAGCGCTGTCTGGAGCAACTTGACGAGCGCGCTCGCCGATTGTTTCTGTTGCGCACTGTTGATGGCGAGGGGATGGAACGCCTCGCCATTCGTTTCAAGCAGCGCAAGGGCGTGTTGGCGAGCAAGTTGAGTCGGATACGAGAGGGTCTGCGACGCTGTGTGGCGGCGGGGATGGCTTCATGAACTCGGCGCGTCGCGATGAATTATTTGAATCTTGGTGGGATCGGAGTCTGAGTGCCGTCGAAATGACCGAGTGGGTTGCGGCCTTGCAGGCTGATGCGAGCCTGCGGGCCTGGGTCAACGAGCAGCGTTCGTTTGCCTGCGCCGCTGGGCTGCAGCTCGGGCGTTTTGATAGTGCTGGCCTAGCCCGGCGCGTCAGCGACATGCGAACCAATGGCACCTCGTCGTGCCGTCGGCGCTTGGTACGGCGGGTGCGCGGAAGACGGCGTCGCTTTATCAGCGCGGTTCCGGTGGTGGCACTGGCGGCAGCGCTGTTGCTGCTTGGCTCGTTAGCGGTATTTGGGCTCGCGCGTTCTGCGCGGCAGCCATCGACGTCGGAGACGGCGCACCAAGTGTTGCAGCAAGGTGTGCAGGAAAGCGTGCAGCTTGTCAGTGGCGATTCTGCTTTGGCAACGAAGTCCCCACTTCCGCTGGATGTAGAGGCCAGCGCTGTGACTCGAATCGTGTGGAACGATGGTACTTGGTGTGAGCTGGATCCCGGCGGGCATGCCGTGTTTGAGCGTGTGGATGGAAGTGCCACGGCCCGGGTGCTTGCTGGAGTGGCGCGGTGCTCGGTGCAGCCGCAGCCATCGACGCAGCCCTTTGTGGTCAGCAGTGAAGATTGCCAGGTCATCGTCTTGGGCACCCTGGTTAGCCTGGAGCTTCAGGATGCCGGTAGTGTGGTTCGGCTCGAGCGCGGCGCAGTGCGGGTTGTCGCCGGGGATGGGCAATCAATGCAGATGGTGGCGGGTCAGTCTGTGCTTGCGAGCCGTACGCAGGGTCTGCGTTTGCTCGGGCCAGCTGCGTTTGTTGACGACTTCACTGCAGATCAGATTACCCGGCGCGGCTGGTTTACCGGACGGCACGTGGCGGGTGATTAACCGTATCTGGAGGCCGAGCGTGGACCGCAAGGCTATGCTATCCGACTGGGCCCAGTCGGGCGCAGCGATCTCTTCACGGTACGGCCAGAAGCCGAGTTCCGTTGTGAGGTACGGGTTGGCGCGAACGCACGCGAGCCCTGGGCTCAGCTGATTTTGCATGACCGCACCGGGCCCAATCGCGGCTTCTTTGGGTATTCTTTGGATTCCCTGGCGCGCGACGAGTGGGTGCCAGTGGTGCTGAAGCTTGAGCAGATGACGGCTACGCTTGGGGAGCCGCATCCACCCGATCTTGGCGCTGCGATTGATTCATTTTCAATCATGGCGACGGGAAGCCCGGTCTCGATTCGATCCTTCTCGTTCCGCTAGTTTGATCTCAGTGATGAGTTTCCCTTTAGGAGCAGCCATGCTTTCCCTTGTACGCATGAGTTTTGTTATCGCTTTGGTGGCGTGTGGCCACGCCGCAAGCGCGACTTTCACCGCAAGTGATGCGGCAATCGCTAACCCTGAACGCGGCTGGTTTGTGTTCAAGGAGCTCAAGCCAACGTTTCACGCCAACACGAATAATTGGGCCACTCAGGGTCTGTTGGAGCCCTATTACAGCCGTGGCTATCGCTTGGCCAAGCACATCGTGCTACTGCCAACACGCAGCGGGCCTTTGCCGCAGGCATTCCTTGATGAGATGAGCGCCGAGGCAGCCGTGTTCCGCGCCGCTGGCATGAAAGTCTTATATCGATTCGCCTACAACTGGAATAGTGACTTTTGGACCGACGATGCATCGCAGGCGGTAACCGTTGGGCACCTGGACCAGCTGGCGCCGGTGCTGGCGGATAATGTTGATGTATTGTGGGCGATTGAGGCCGGCGTGATTGGTCGCTATGGCGAAATGCATACTTCCTCGTCTGGTCATATTATTCCCATGACGGTGGGCCTCAGCGATTCAGGCAAGGCGATCATGGCCAAGCTCTTGGCGGTCGTGCCGCAGGAGCGTGTGGTTGGAGTGCGTTATCCGCAGGTCCTCTTCCGTGATCCAGCAGCGTATGGATCGCTCGGGTATCAGCAGCCGCTCACCGTTGACACGGCCTATACCGGCAGTGATCAGTCGCGCCTCGCTGCTTGGTACGCAAACTTCGGTGCCGGCGATGTCGTGTACAATCAAAACAATGAGTTGGTCACCAAGTGGGCGCCCTCGACGGCCTACGTTCCGATGTGGGCGCACTGCGATCACTTCCAAACGGTGTCGATAAACGCCGCCGATTGGATTAAGGACGCCGAATATTTTGGTTACGCCGCGCTCAGTAATCCGGCTGATGAAAGCCATACTGAAGATATTTATCAAGCCTGGGTCGACGCGGCGGTCTTTGGGCTCTATGAACGACGTCTTGGCTATCGCTATCGTTTGGTGAGTGCTGCGGTGCCCGATGCGACGGCACCTGGTGATGAACTCGCGGTCAACGCGATAATTGCCAATGATGGCTGGGCCCGTTCTGTCAACCCACGGCGCCTCGACGTGGTGCTGATGGACACGTCGGGTCAGGAGCAGTGGCGCGGTACTGCCGAGCTCGGAGCTGACTTCCGTCTTGCCTTTCCCGGCAAGCGTGCGCAGGCGGCTGTGACGGCGCGCGTGATGCTGCCGGCGGATCTCACGCCTGGTAGCTATCGGCTTGGTCTCGCGCTGCCAGACCCGGCTCCCAGCCTGAGTGGTGATATCCGGTATCACATTCGCCTCGCTAACACGGGGCTGTGGCAGGCTGATACCGGGATTCACGATTTGGGACTGAGCGTGACGGTGACGGGGGCTGTGCCTGAGCGTCGCATTGCCCTGGAGCCACTCCCGGGTCACGCTTGGTCGGCCACGGCGCCAGGCGAGGCCACCGCGCTCGGAACGATTGATGGTAAACGGGTGATTGCGCTGCCGGCCAATGCAGACGCGGTGCTGGTGTGCGCCCCGCTCGGGCCTGGCTGACCTGCTCGTGGGTCGGGCGATCAGAACACTAGATCAGGCTGGCCTGCTTCTTCAGCCACAGGTGACAACTTTTGATCGGCTTGCGGCTGAATTGTTGCAGCAGGGCGAATGAAGGCGGGGTTTGTTGGCAGGTGAGGAAGACTTGGTCCACAAGTCGCAGCCACAGGTGGGCGGTCATCTCGGCGTCGGCCAAGGCTCGGTGAAATGTGCCATCGTTGGGGAGGTCCAGCGTGCTGACGAGGGTGCCCAGTTGATGATTGGGCGCGTCTTGGAGTAGGCGCCGCGCCAGGAGCAGGGTGCAGGCGAATGGGCTGGTTTCGGGGAGCCCGATGTGGCTGCGTTCGCTGTCGAGAAAGCGCTTATCGAACGAGGCGTTGTGTGCGACGAGGGGATCATTGCCGCAAAAGTCAGTGAAATCACGCAACACGGCAGCACAGGTGGGAGCGTTGGCGAGCATCGCATTGGTAATGCCGGTGTAATCTTCGATAAAGCCGGAAATGCGCTGGCCGGGATTCATCAGCGACTGGAACCGCTCGACAATGTCGCCATCGCGTATGCGAACGGCGCCAATTTCGATCGCGCGGTCGCCCATTCTGGGCGAGAGCCCTGTGGTTTCGAAGTCGAGAACAATGACGGAGTGAGCTGGCACCCAAGGCTTCTAGCCGAGCCGGTGCCCGCGGCAACCAGCGTCGTAGGCATGGGCGGTCGGATAACCGAATGTGGTCTCAGTTGTGTGATACTGCGATCTGTTGGCACTGGCGCATAGCTCCGGTCGTGCGCCATTTTCAGGCTTGGCGTCATGCTGTTATGTGTCATGACGCGCACTGATAAGGGGAATTACATGAGTGAAATGCAGATTTGGACCGACCCTTTGCGCAGCGGCGCCGGTCGAGTTCCTAGCCATGTTCCCTTGGGTGCCTATCCCGATGTGGAGCGTGCGCGTGCGCGAGTGGCGTCGCCGTTTTGTTTGAGCTTGAATGGTCTGTGGCAGTTTCAGCTCAGCACCACGCCTGACGCGATGCCGGCTGATTTTCTGGGACCCGTCGTGGATGACGCGGCTTGGCTCGACATGCCGGTGCCGTCGAACTGGCAACTCGACGACCGCGTGGACGATCAGCCGATCTATACCAACAGCGCTTATCCCTTTGTGGCGGTACCGCCGCAGGTGCCGGCGGTTAACCCCACTGGTTGGTATCGGCGCAGTTTCAGCGTACCGGCAGACTGGGCTGGCCGTTCAGTGTTTGTGCGCTTTGAGTCGTGCGACTCGGCCGCGATGGTCTACGTCAATGGCCAGCTGGTTGGCTACAGCGAAGACAGCAAGCTGCCGCATGAGTTTGACATTACGGCCTACCTGGTGCCGGGTGACAATAGCATCGCGGTGATGGTGCCGCGGTATTGCACCGGGTTTTGGCTCGAAGATCAGGACTACTGGCACCTCAGCGGCATTCAGCGCGATGTCACTCTGTACAGCAAGCCCACGGTTTACCTGCACGACTTCGTGGTGCGGACCACCTTTGACACGCGCTATCGCGATGCCGAATTGATGGTCAGTGCCCACCTCAACCCTGATGCCGATCCAGCGTCTGGCTTCAGTGTGCGCGTGGACTTGTTTGATCCGAGCGGCGCAGCGGTGTTTGACTCCGCGCCCGAGTCTGCGGTGTCGTTGTTGTCACCCATGTACGGCAATACCGACCCGGAATACGGGGCCGCGCGCTTCCGTTTGCCGGTGTCGGCGCCGCAGTGGTGGACGGCCGAAACCCCGCGTTTGTATACGCTGGTCTTGAGCTTGTGCGACCACGGCGGTGCGGTGATCGATATCGAGTCGTGCCGGGTTGGCTTTCGTGAGATCGCGATTCGCGATGGCGTATGGTGTTTGAATGGCCGCCGTTTGGTGGTGCGCGGCGTCAACGCGCATGAGCATCATCCGACCAAGGGCCGCGCCATCACGCGTGAGGACATGCGCGCTGAACTGCTCGCGATGAAGCGTCTGAACTTCAACGCGGTGCGCACCAGTCATTATCCGCGCCACAGTATTTTCTATGATCTGTGCGACGAAATCGGCATGTATGTGGTTGACGAGAGCAATCTCGAAACCCATGGCGTTGGCGCCATGATCAGCAAAGACCCGCTGTGGCTACCGGCCATGATGGAACGCGCCCAGCGCATGGCGCAGCGCGATAAGAACCATCCTTGCGTGGTGGCGTGGTCACTCGGAAATGAGTCTTTCTACGGCGCCAGCCACGCCGCGATGGCGGGTTGGTTGCGCGCGTACGATCCAACTCGGCCAGTCCAGTACGAGAGTGGCTGTCCGGGCCCAGCGGTGACCGACATCATCGCGCCGATGTATGCGCAGTTGCCCTGGGTTGAAGAAATGCTGGCCGATCCCGCCGAGTCGCGGCCTGTGGTGCAATGCGAATACGCCTACAGCAAGGGCAACGCGTTGGGCAACGTGTTCAAGTTTTGGGATTTGGTTCGGCGCTTGCCGGGTTATCAAGGTGGCTTCGTGTGGGACTGGGCCGACAAGGCCCTGGTGCGCCGCGTAGACGGCGAAGAGCGGCTGGCCTACGGCAATGAATTTGACGACGGCGTTGGCCCTGATGGTTATAATTATGGCGCCGGCGAGAATCCGCAGATGGTCCTCAATGGTGTGGTTGGCTCACGGCTCGAGCCGAAGCCCGGGGCCTGGGAATTGAAGCAGGCGCAGGCGCCAGCGTGGTGTAGCGTGGCGCATGCTACGGATGCGCGCGCCGGAATCGTGACGGTGCACAATGATTATCTGGCGCTGGATGCGAGCCACCTGGTGCTGGAGTGGTGTGTGCATGCCGAAGGGCGCGAGTTGCGCGCTGGCAGTGTACCGGTGCCAGCGATTGTGCCTGGGGCTACGGGCCGAATCGATCTGCCTGTGGCGGACGTCGATCTGGACCCCACGTGTGAGTGTTTCCTCGATTGCCGCTTGCTGCAGGCCGCGGCTACGGACTGGTCGGAAGCAGGCTTTGTCGTCAGCGCGCAGCAATTCACTGTGTCTGGTCGACATCAGACGCCAGTCGTGGGCACGCCAGCGGCGGCGCCAAAGCTCGTTACCGAGGCTGACGGCCTGCGCGTGAGTGGGGCTGATTGGTCGTGGCAGTTTGACAGCGTGCGTGGTGTACTGTGCGCGGCCGAGTGCGCTGGGAGATCGGTGCTCAGCGCTCCGCTGGAGCACTGCTTCATGCGCGCCCGCACTGACAATGATTATATCCTCGGTAACGGCGGTAATTATCTCAGCGGCTGGCAAGAAAACGGACTCGACCGCTTGCATACCAAGGTTGAGCAGGTGGCGGTCTGCAGCGACGAGGAGGCGGTGCGGATTCACTGCCGGACTTGTCATCGCGCTGAGAATGCCGCGGCGGCGATCGTGGCCGATGTGCAGTACCAGATTGATGGCACCGGCACGGTGAGCGTAGAGGTGTGCGTTGATGCGCGCGATGTGACGGCTGCAACCCTGCCCCGGGTTGGCATGCGCTGTGCCTTGCCAGCGGACTTTGCGCACCTCGCTTGGTACGGCCGCGGCCCGCATGAGTCGTATCCCGATCGCAAGCACAGCGCCTTGTTTGGCGCTTACCGCAGCAGTGTGGCGGCGCAGTTCCATCCCTTCCTCGACCCCTGCGAGTGCGGCGGCCACGTTGATACGCGCTGGTGTGCCGTGAGCGATGGCGCCGGCGTAACGCTGCGGGTAGGGGGGCGCCCGGCGTTTCAGTTCTCCGCGCTGCCCTTCAGCATGGAGGCCATCCATCAGGCCAGTCATGCCTATAAGCTTGAAGCCAGCGATGCCACCCACCTGCACATCGATGGGTTTCACCTTGGTCTCGGTGGCGACACCGGGTGGACCGACAACGTCCACGACGAGTTCAAGCTGCCGCCAGGAGTGTATCGCTACGGCTTTAGCTTGGACTTGGCATCGACCCCACCCTGAGCCGCCGATGCGGCTTGGTTGCCCAAGAGTGAGGGTTGATCGGCGAGGCCCAGTGCCCCGCATGAGCCCGCCGCCGATTCGGCGGCGGCTGCCGCGGCATACCGCGCCAAGCCTGACTATTCCGCACGCTGCCTGATCGCACCGGGCCAGCAGAGCCACTCATCGCAGCGGCCGGGCCGAATCCGCTGTTCCCTTCCGGCACGGCATGTGCTTTGATACCCTGTATGCGGCTCCTGCTGTTGGAAGATGAACCGGCTATTCGCTCTGCGCTGCAGCGTGCGCTGCGGAAATGGGGCTATGAAGTGGCCGCGGCTGCCTCGCTCGAGGAGGCCCGCGGGCTGTTGTCTGCGTTTCAGCCGCAGGCCCTGGTGTCTGACCTTAAGCTGCCTGATGGCAGCGGCTTAGATCTCGCCAAAGAGCTTGGCGCACCCTTCATTCTGATGTCGGGTTATGCCTCTTTCGACGACGCCGTGGCCGCCCTGCGCCTGGGCTGTGTCGATTTCCTCACCAAACCTGTTGCAATGAAGGCCCTCCAGCGGTCTCTGTTGGGCCTCACAGCGGGCGACGCCTCCTCGGAATTGGCTGTATTCGTGCCTGCTGAGCAGTCGGCGCTTACCGCCGTTAGCGCCTCGGCCATCACGTCAGAACCGCTTTTCACTAAAGAACTCACGTGGACTGACCGAGAACAAGGGGAGGCCGCGTTTGCGGCCGCAGGGGCTTGTGCGGATTCGATTCAGGAACGGCAAGTGCTTGCGGAGTTGATGCAGGCGGCAGAGGTCGCCAGGGTGGTGGTGAACCACGGCCCTCAGCGGTGGCGAGCGTGGCTCGACGCTGCGGTGAACTGGGACGCGAGCGCTGAACAGCGTGACCGACGCCAGTTCATAGACGACCTCGCTGACCGGGCCTTGTTCCGGCCGGAGGGTGTGATCGTGGAGTGTCGACGGGATGGCTGATGACTGCGCGCATTGGAGCGGGGCCCTGCTGTGGCCCCAGCCGCTGGCGGAAGCTGCCGTGATCGACATGTCGGCGGTGGAAGCAATCGGCGTATGGGCCTACGCATGGTTCCGCGCTCATCCGCGTCAGGCAGTGGTGGCCGCACCGCAGCGGATCCGTGATCAACTGCAGCGCGCGGAGCTCCCGGTGCTGTGGTATAACTCATTGAACGAGGTCAGCGGCCACCGTTCAGGGGTGAGCGCCGACGAGCGCTCCTTGCTGTGGGATGATGTGCCATGAGCGACGACCTGCGGCCGATGAGCCAAGAAGAGATCGACGCGATGTTCGCCGAGGCCCTCGGTGGAGCGGCGCCCGAACCGGCTGCCGAGCCGCCGCCCGAACCAGCAGCGGAACCGGAGCCTGAGGCGGCTCAGCCAGTGGCTGCTGATTCTGACTCGCAGGACGAGAGCGCGGAGCATGTCGCCGAGGAGTCTGACAGCAAAACCAAGGCGCCACGGGCCGGCTCGGTTGAAGACACCGATGCCCTCGAGGGCGCGGCTGGTACCGACACCAAGTCTGGTGCCAGTGATAGCTCCATGAGCGGCAAGGTCAGCCAAAACGATATCGACGCCTTGCTCGCCGAGCTGGGTGCGCCCGCGCCCAAGCTACCGCCACCAACCAAGAGCTTCAGTTCATCGTCGGCCTCCAGCGTGTCGGGCGATGAAGCCGACGCGATGATCGAGGCGGTGCTGGGTGAGTTGGACGCCGGGGTTGGTGAGTTGAGCGGTAAGGGCCCGGCTACCGAAACCCTCACGCCCGATGAACTCGAGCGTTTGGTTTCCAAGCACGAAGGGGACGAGTCGTCTGACAGCATCGGCGCGAACTCTGGTGGTTCGAGCATGGGTGGCGATTCCGGCGGAACCGGGGTCATCAATCAAGACGACATCGACGCTCTGGTGCGCCAGATGGCGATGGCGACGGGCGGCCCCGAAGATGCCGGGCCGGCCGTAGGCGGGAGTGACGTTGATGAACTGCTGGCCCAGGCCGGTCCGCAGGTAACGGTCACCGATGCGGTGTCGCCGTCTATGATCGATGAGGTGCGCGGCCAGGTTGCCCTGGCGCCGTCGTCGTTCGGTGGCACTGCCTTGATGAGCCCAGAGGAGCTCAAGGGCACGCGCTATCTCCTGGTGGTTGCGGTGTTCCTGTTGGCGGTGTGTGCGGTCACGCTCGGGTTTGTGGTTAGTTCAGTGAACCATCTCACCGTTGAACTGGCGAAAACCAACGAGACGCAGGTGACGACCTCAGATAACTTTGCTGACGACCTGGCGGTGGCCGAGGGTTGGTTGCGCGATGACGACCCGGTGACCGTGGCCAAGGGCGTGAAGTTTTTATCCGAGCAACTCAAGAAAAACTATCCGAAGAAGCAAGAGGTGCTGTCGGAGCGTTTGGCGCGGCACTATCGTAGCGTTGGCGCGCACGATAAGGCGGTGATCGAATTTGCTTACATTGCCGATCGCACCAGCGGCTTGGTAGACGATCCTGAATTCTATCTGGCTTACGCCGATAGCCTCTCGCGCACCGATAAACGCGAGCAGGCACGCGAGGTGGTGTACGAGCTGATCGCGAATGAAGCCTGGTTCCTGGAGGCCGAGCGCCCAGACGGCAGCGTGCTGGGTGAGGAGCGGGTGGCAGCGAATCGGGCGGCACTTAAGCGTGCCATGATCTTGCTTGGCCGTTTGTATGCGCCCGGTCTTGATGACGAGTTGGCCGCTTTGGAGCAGGTCCGATGAGGCGCATTCTACTCGGCTTAGTGTTAGCGAGCATGCTTCCGGTGGCAGCCGAAGACGAGGTCGGCCCGCAGCCTCTCGAGCAGCTCCCGCCGATACCGGCGCCCGTGGCCATTGACCCCAAGTGGAGCGGAAGCGAGCGGCAAGGTGATGAGCCGTCCGCTGTCCGCGAGGTCGACCGCAGTGGTCTGCAGGCCGACTTGCAGGCTTTGCTGCGCATTCGCGAACGCGTGATGCGCCGGCTCAAGGCTGGTGAAATTCAGGGCGAAGATCCTGAAAAGGTCATGACCGAATTGGCGCGCCAACAGTTGAGCGATCCGGCCGACGACGGCGCCCGTACGCCGAGTGGCCCGCCCATCGTGTCCAATCATCTCGACATTCAGGTGCAGGCTTTTGTCGGCAACACGCCTGGTGGGCGCGCCTATGCCGAGGTGGATGCGACCGTACGCGATGAGCCGGTGGAAGTGGTGTATCGCGAATTGGTGGCCTTGCGTGGCTACAGCTTAGACGATCAACAGGTGTCGAGCGGACGCCGCCGGGTGGCGCTCAACGTGCGCGCGCTGCCATGGACAGAGGCCTTGACCCGCGTGCTGGGCCAGGTGGGCCTCGGCTGGCGTTTTGGCGTAGATGGCACCAAGGTGTACGTGTTCGAGGTGTCGCGCGAGGCGCGGCCCGATCAAGAATTGGTGCGTTTGGCCGAAGAAGCCTTCATTGCGGCGGGTAGCGACCCCGAAGACCCCTATTCGGCCGAGGCCCGTTACCTGCGCGCTAGGCAGATTCACCGTGGTGGTGACCCGGTGGTGGCCTTGGCGGCCTACGAAGAGGTTTACCAAGCTCTCGACCGTAATCATCCTGACTTCGCTTTAGCTCGGCCCTGGGTGCGGCGCGCGGTGCGCGGCACCGGTGATGCACTGATGGAGCTCGAGCAGTACCGCGATGCGCGTAGCGTTTATCTCAATTATATTTCCACAGCTGAAGAGGAAGACCCGACCTTGCCGATGGTGTATTTCCAGGCGGCTGAAGCGGCCCGCGCGATTGGGATCGGCATCGACGGTTCCGCACAGGACCCAGCCGCGCTTGATCAGGCCGAGGATCTGTTGGAACGCTTGATTCAGCGTTTTGACGGCGACCAGTACCAGGGCATGCTTGCCAAGGCACGACTGACGCTTGGTCGTCTGTTGTACGATCAAGACAAGTACGCCGCGGCCAAAGTTTACCTGGGCGCGCACGCCCAGGCAGTGGGCGAGGCGGGCGGCGATCAGCTCCAGTACTTGCTGGCCGAATGCGATTATCACCTGGCCGCTGCGGCGCGTCATGATTACCGTTTCAACACGGCTGATGAATTGCTGACCGACGCTCGTAAGCGTTACGAGGGTTTGTTCGACAAGCGCAATCGTGACAAGTCTGACCCCTTGGTTTCAGACGAGGCCTTGTACCGAGACGCGGCCTACAAGATCGGCCTGTGTTGGCAGGATCAAACGCGGCCCGATTATGTTCGCGCTCTGTTGGCCTTCCTGCGTGCTCGCAATGAATTCCACGACTCGCCGATGGATGGCGACCTGCTCGTGCGGATCACCCGCTGTTACAGCGAGTTGCAGCGTCGCGAACGCTCGATTGAGGCCTTGTCAGACTTGCTGCGGCAGATGAATGATGGCACCGCGCCTGAAGCCCAGATTGAGCAGCTCATGGCCGATATCTTGGTGAATGCCAAGAGTTACGATGGAACCACCAAGGCGAAGGTGCACTTCTATATCGCGCAAAGCCATTATCAGGTGGCTCAGCGTGACCCGCGGCAGCGCGCCGATCGGCTCGAGCGGGCCATGTACAGCTACCAGCGAGTGCTTGATGCACGCTATCGTGATGGCGAACGGGTAGACCTCGATCTGATTCTTGCGGCTCGTCTGGGCATGGGGCGTGCGGCTCTTGAGGCTGGTGACGAAGATCGCGGCGTTCAGTTCCTCAAGGAGGTCTTGCGTAGTGACAAGGCGCGTCCGCGCGACCGCGCCTTTGCTGCCCAGCTGTTGGGCGATCACTTCCGCGGCCAGGGACGGTTTGAAGAAGCGCTCAAGCATTATCAGGCTTATCGCATAGAAGGCGCGGAGTAGCAGATGAAACGCGCACTGCTTATACTTTTGGTGCCCATGACGGTGATGGCGGTGGAAGCGCCTACGCTCGACCCCTTGCCGCCCCGGCCGCAGATTGATCCCTTGGTGCCTGTGCGTGCCAGTGGCGAACAGCTCGACGACAATGGCGCGCTGTTAGATCGTGTTGAGAGCCGGGTTCGCAGGTTGGAGCTTGAGATCAATGGGATTTTGCGTGAGAACCAGGGCAATTTGCCGATGGTGAGCGTTGAAGACCTGCCGCAGTTGTCTGAAGATCGCCAGTTGCGTGATCTGGCCTGGGAGCAGCTACGTGGTGTTCTGGACGCCGGCCTGCGCCCAGTGGGCTTGGCTGTCACCGACCCGCTCGAGCAAGAGTATGTGCCGACCTATGATCCCGGTGCCGATCCGCAGGTTGTGAGCTTGGTGGCAGAGAATCGCCTGTATATGGCGCAGTGCCACATGGAGTTGGTGGCGCAAGATCGCGCAGCCGACAGCAATATGCAGGAGGGGAGCGCGATTCTTGCCGGTCTCACCCTGACAGAATTGCCCGACTCACTGCACCCCGAATATTATTACCTGCGCGTCTGGTATGCGGTGGAGCGCTCACGTCGCGGCGCCGACGCCGCTGCTCGCAGTGCCGAGCTGAAGGCGGCAGAGGAGGCGCTAAAGGTATTCGAGCAGGCTTACCCTGGGCATTTGCGCGCAGCCAATGCGCGGCTCTTGCTCGAGCAGGTGTCGCTGGATGCGAGCGTGAAGGCTGCCAAGCAAGAGGTCGGTCTGTGACCGCCGACGCTGCTGCGCCCTACCTTGCTCTGGCGGCGTGCTATCGTCAGCAGGCGGCCTTGGCTGCGCACGACCCACCCGATGTCGCGGCAATTGACGCGCTGATGGCAGACATTGAACGAATGATCGCCGCCATCGCGCCGCCGCAGGAGGCCTCGCAGGCCGTGGCCACGGCAATCCGTGAAGCCGAAGCGGCCCGGCGCGAAGCCGCGGCCGCTCTGGGGCGGCATCGCGACCGCCTGACGGCCTCGGGTGCCGCGGTTAGCCGTCAGTCGGCGGCGATTCGTGCCTATGGCACGCCCGACGCCAGTGGTGGCGCGGGGCGCTTTATCGACGGCAAGCATTAGCCGGTGGTGATTGCGGGCGCTTAGCTTGCCAGGAAGCGTTGCGCGATCATGCGGCTGTTGGCCACCACTTGGTGCATGTCGTAATAGCGGTACTGGCCACAGCGGCCAATGAAGCTGATGTCGTTGCGTTGGCTGGCGAGCGCCTGGTATTGGGCGTAGCGCTGCTGGGGTGCACCGTCGACGGTTTTGACCGGGTAGAAGCGCTCGAAGTTGTTGTCTTGATACGAACACGGGCGCTCACGGGTCAGCACCACCGCACTATCGTTATGGCCAGCACAGCCAGGATACAGGCGCCAATCCGTTTCGCGCGTGTAGGGGCCGTCGTCGGTAAAGTTGACCGTGGGCACCGGTTGCTGGTGCCCGGGTACCGAGCGAGTCTCAAACTGAATCGAACGATACGGCAGCGGCCCGTGGATCTCGTCAAAGAACACGTCAATCGGCGCGCTGGTGAAAACGTGATGGTATTCGCCATGGCGGCTTGGGTCATCGGCAGTGCCCAGGTGGACGCGAATCGCCTCGTGATCAAGAAGGCGTTGGAACAGGCCTTCATAGCCCTCGGCGGGCATGGCCTGAAAACGGTCGGCAAAGTAGCCGTCGCTGTCGTCGTAGCGGATCGGCAGCCGACGTAGCACCTCGGCCGGCAGGTCTTCCAGGCCCAGGCCCCACATTTTACGGGTGTACCGGGCAAAAAACAGCTCGGTGAGTTCTGCGCCGAAGGCATTGAGCGCCACGTCGAGCGCGCTGGTGTGTTCGGCGATGGGTTGGCGTACGGTATCGAGGAAAGCCCGGACGGCCGCTTCGTCGGCCAGATTCAGGCCGTACAGCGTGTTGAGCGTAGTCCGATTGATCGGCACCGGAACGTGGCCCACGCCTGCGACATAGGCTTGAACACGGTGCTGATAGGGCAGCCACTCGGTAAAGCGAGACAGGTAATCGACCACGCCCTGGTCGGAGGTATGGAAGATGTGTGGTCCGTAGCGATGGATGCGCAGGCCCGATGCGGGGTCGCGTGGGTCGAAGCAGTTGCCGGCGATGTGGGCCCTGATGTCGATCACGTCAACCTGATAATCACCGTGATCGGCCAACTCTCTGGCCACCACCGCGCCGGCAAAGCCGGCTCCCACTACCAACACGCGCTTATGCATGGGCGCCGACTGTGCCTGCGGCACCAGTGCTTGCAACCGGCCCGGTCGACCCACCCTCGCAGCAGGAGACGCACACGTGGCTGAAGGACGCATCCTGTTTGTCGGGACCAACGAGGTGGACTACCTCATGGACGTGGTGCTGTCGGGCTTAGTGGCCCGGCTAGGGCATCACCGGGTTTACGACTGGCCCTTCAGCGGCCGCGTCTATCTGCGCCGCAAGGGCTACCCGCGGACCATGTTGCGCCGCAGTAAGCTGAGTTTGCTCAGGCGATTCCAAGCTAAGCGCGATTTTGCTGAGTTTGATCTGGTGGTGGTGGCGGCGTGTAAGCCGAGTTGCGTGCATGCGTATCGTCAGATCCAAGACAAGATCCCGGTGGGTGTGCCGGTGGTGTTTATCGACGGCGGCGACCGGACCGAACTTGGCGGCGATCTCGACCGCCTGGGTGAGCCGACCTTGTTTGCCGATACCGAAGCCAAGCGGCCTTTCGATCTGGTGTTCAAGCGCGAGAAGTGGCTCGATCACGACTTCGGCCGTGACTGCGTGGCCTTCCCCAATGCCTTTCATCCCGACTTCATGCCGCCGCGCAAACCCAAGAAATATGATGTGGCGTTTTGGGGGGTTGAATCGCATGAGACCCGGGTCAGGGCCTTTGAGCTGCTGCGTGATAAATATGACTGCGCCACCAATGGCACGATTCGCGGCGTCACCTTTCACCAGCACAAGCGTAAGGGCGGGTTCTTCCTCGAAGAACTGGGCCGGTGCAAGATCGCGTTGAGCCTGCCTGGCATCGGCTGGGATTGCCAGCGCTACTGGGAGGCACCAGGGGTTGGCGCGTTTATGATCACGCCCAAGGCACCCTTGGAAATTCCTGACGATTTTGTGTCGGGTCAGCACGTGGTGCATTGCAAAGACGACGTCTCTGATCTGATCGAATTGTGCGATTACTATCTTGAGCACGAAGATGAACGCGAAGCAATTGCCGCGGCCGGTCAGAAACATTGTTTGCAGTACCACAGCCACTTGGCGCGGGCTGATCGCCTGCTGGCCTCGGTGGGCGAACGCTGCGGCGTGACGATTGCGCCGTGACCAGGCGGGTCCGCCGTGCCGCCATCGTGCAGTTTTCCGCTGCGCATGAACTGAGCCTGCCCCTGCAGGCCTGGGCCCTGCATCGTGCTGGCTTCGATGTAGAATTGCTGGTGCATCCGCGCTTGGTACCGCATGTGGCCAACTGCCGCCCTTGGGCCCGGGTGGTGGCGCTGGGCACCGGCCATCACGCGCAGGTAGTCCGGGCGTGGACGCGAATTCGCCGCACCGGGGCACGTTTGGTGGTGTCGAACACGGCGCATGGTCCGCAAACCCGCCACCTGTTTTGGCTGTGCAGTGGGGCTGGTATCCGGCGCGTGGCGGTGATGCATTTCGTCGACAAATTGGCCAATAGTTGGTCGACCCGCGCGATTGCCGACCGCTGCCACGGCATTGTGGTGTTTGCCAAGCATTTGGCCACGGCCGGCAATGCGGCGTACCCCGGCCGTCTCCACACCATGCATCCGATCCTGTATCCTGAAGCCGAGGGCGTGACGCCGTTGAGGGATCCCCGCTGGATCGATATTGGCATCGCTGGTGCCGTGCAGCCTGATCGGCGTGACTATGCGATTCTGCCCACGCTGCTGGCCGACCCCGCGCTCGATCCACGCGTGCGCTTTGTGTGCCTCGGGCGGTGTCAGCGCGATGACCCGGCTGTGGCGCAGGTGTTGGCACAGGTGGCGCAGGCGGGGCAATCTGAGCGCGTGTTGACCTGGGATGGTTTCGTGCCGCAAGAAGAGTTTCACGCTCGCTTGGCTGGCTGCCGTGCGCTGTGTGCCTTGATGCATCCGGGTTGCGCTGAGTATAACGACTTTGTGCGCGATCAGGTGTCCGGTGTCTTGTATCTGGGCTTGGTCCACCGTCTGCCGGTGTTGGTGGAGCAGGCGATTGCTGACCCTTTGGATATGGGGCCAGCAATAGTGCCCTACCGCGTAGAGGCCTTGGTGCCGGCGATCACGGCCTTGCTCGAGCAGCCGGTAACGGCCGAGGCGATTGCGGGCCATCCGGCGGCAGACCTCGAAGTGCAGGCTCGACAGTATTTGCAGGCCTGCCTCGCTTAGTTGTGAAGCAACCTGGTCGGCGCCAAGAGGCGCCGACCAGGCATTCGCTCAGCGCACCCAAGACCGCGTGGCGTCGCCGCGTCCGAGTCCATTCATGTCGCCACTGTCATTCTCGTTGTCGAAAATATTATCAGCACTGGCCGCGTCGAGCATGTCATTGTTGGTGCGCCAGCTTTTGATACTGGGGGTGACCAGGTCGGCGGTTTGGCCGCTGCCGCCACTTGATTCGGCGTTGCGCCGTGTGCGTAAAGGCTGGACGTGACCATCGGCAAACACGGCGGCCACCTTGTTGCCATACAGGCCGTGTCCGCGCGAGGCAGCAACAACGCGCATGCTGCCGGCGTTGGTCGGTACGCTCCAGTCATAGGCGATGGCTGGCATCGCGCCGGCGTCGCTGACCACCGCGCTGGCCCAGGCGCTCTTGCCGGCACTGATGACATCGCTTGGGCTCGCAGTGGGCTTGAAGCTGGGGTTGTGCCTGCTTGCGAATAGTGCGACCGGCAATTGCGTTTCAAATGCGAGAAGTTCCATGCTGGCGATGGCGGTGGCGGTGGGGTCGGCTTCGTTGGCGAGGCCGAGATTGCCGTTGGCTTTGGCGTACACGCCGGGCCAGCGTTCATCGTTGTCTATACTGTAGGCGAAGGCTGTTTGCCCGATGCTGCGTAGATTTGTGCTGTCGGCGATGAAGTGGGCAGCCTTACGGGCCGCAGTAACCGCTGGAATCAGCAGACCGGCTAGGATGGCGATGATCGAGATCACGACGAGGAGCTCGATGAGGGTAAAGCCGCGGTTGCGGTGGGCGTGGGTGACCATGGTGGTGCTCCCTGGAGATGAATGATGGGAACGTGAATAAGATGGATGCGGCCCGCTCCCGAGGAACCACGCCTGCAGTGTACGCCAGCGGGGGTCAGCTTTGGTGCTGCAATTGCTTGGCTCGATTGCGGTATTTGGCAATTACATGCGCACGATCCGGCCTATTTGCCAACGGCACGCACGGCCGACATCGCTCACCCCTCCGATGCTTTTGCTTCGTGCCGGGCATCTTGTTCCCCAGCATCGCGACCGCCGGTGGCTCTAGCGAACATGGAAAAAGGGTTCTGCGAGAGGGGTAACGCGAGGACGCAAGGACGCGAGGGCGCGAGGGGTTTGAGGGTTGGGTTGCTAGGGTGGCTGGCGTGCGGGCTTCGGCGGGAGCCTTGTGGTCGACGGGGTCGCTGATTGAAACGTCTGGCTCCGCGCACCTGTGAAAGCTCTGGTTCGTGCATGGGTGGCTTGCCACCAACTGTTCTCTAGCATCGTGGCCGTCGGTGGCTCTAGCGAACACGGAACATAATCTAGTCGACCTAGCG
>JAQIBG010000459.1 GCA_027859175.1 Planctomycetota bacterium
TATGCTTTTGCGACTGGGATTTGAACCAATGACTGTTTCCTTCGGCCGCACCCTCTACCGCGAGATCGGCCATGCTGGATCCAATGGAACGGGTGACTACGCTAACGGTAACGAGCCATATCATGACGCAGGCGGTGGCCCCGGCCAGCCGGGCCTAGGGTTACCAATCGGCGATGACAACTTGGCTGAAGCCGGTTTTGTGGATCAGGCCATGACCTTCCGCGGCCCAGTCGCCGGCTGGATGGACGCCACGTGGGACTGGGAAGTGCCAGGAGAATACAGTTGCGTCAGCGACGCGACGTGGCGACGGCTGCCCTTTACCAATCTTCAGGATTTCATGCTCGTTTCGTTTATTGCCCCGGTGAATAGCGGATATGGTCGGGTTCGGAAATCGGGGCAGGTAGCGGAACGTTTCACGCCCATTCCCTAACCAAGGTCATCGGGGGGCCCTCATGACTGCACAACTACTCCTTCTTTGCATTGCCTTGATCCTTGGATCAGCGTGCGCTGCGGCAGAACACGGAGAGCCCCCGATTGACTGGGCTGCAGCGCGCAAGACAGCCCAGGACGGAACCGCGAGGGACCTTGCACGACTCTGGAAGGAGCTGCTGGCGCACCCACAACGCGAAACGCAGCTGAATCTCGAGGAAGCGGCTGAGATTGTGCCAATAGCCCTTTCCCGCAAGCCAGGCCTCGCCGATCCTGACGTCCTGCGGCCGCTGGCAGCGTACGTTTTCGACCTAATCCCGGACCCCGAAACCTTGCCACCCGGTGATGCAGGCCAGCAAACGGTAGCGAGTGCCGAGGGGCCCCTAAACCGGCTTCGCCTTGAACTGCCACTCAGCGACCACTGGCGCGCTGCAACGAAGGCTGAGCGTGCAAAGATTTGGCGCGGGATCTGGCGGGACGCGCAATCAGCCCGCGAGAAGCTTCCAACCGAAGCCGATCGCCTTGCTGTCGCCACACGGGCTACGGCCATTGCCCACAAGCGCCAAATGGAAGCGATGGTGAATCCAAAGTCTGGTCCTGAGTGGGATGTGCCCACCCTAGGCGATGGCAAAGTTGAAGACCCAGCGCCGAAGCCGGTTTCCGACACGTCACCGGCCGAACCCGGTGAATGGGAACGGCTCAACCACTTGGTTGTGGTATATGCGACTTATAAGGGCCTTTCGACTGACCTTGAAGAGATCATTCTAAAGGCGGGCGTGGCCATTGTCATCGCCAAGCCAAGCGATGCGAAAAGCGTCGTTCGGGATCTCCTGGCCGAGGGCTTTTCGCCAGAGGCCATCGCTGGCGCCGGCCTCCAAGTGCCCGATAAGCGCTGAGCCGTCACAGTCCTTGCCTAGAGCGACACATTAAAACGCCTCCTGGCCACTCGCGTGAATGTCGGGTCAGTCGGTGGCCCAGCTAAGGCACGCCCAGAGGGGGGTGGTGACTTCCGTGCCGGGTCGGAATTGTTCACAGACCCCACATGCGGTTTGCATCGATTCGGCCTCGAGCAATGCTCACCGAGCGATATCCCCGGCCAGCGTGAGCGAGTGACGATGCCAGCCCTCTCAGACACCATGATCAGTGACGCCCTTACGCGCGAGGGCCTGACTGGATGGTCTCCCAGTTCTGATGCTGCTGTCCAGCCTGGCTTCGATGCTGATGGTCGAACGGTGCTGTTTTACGTTCCGCTTGATGCACGCGTCACCGAGCAAGCGCTCGCGAGCCTCGAGGGCAATCTCACTCTTTATGTCAGCCAGCATGGGGCTGAACAGTTGATCATCATTGATCAGCACGGCCACCCGGCCGAAACGCTCCAGGCCTATCGCAACTGGGACTTCCCGTATCCGTGTCGGGTGCTTACGGCAGCGCACCTGCGTCGGCTCGCGGCTCCCGATGACGCGACGGCGCTGGACAATCCGTTAGCGGACAACGAGTCCGAGGCCGCGCTGCGCTTTGATGATCTGCAGCAAGGCTTGGACAGCCTCAAGAATAAACTGCTGGATCTGACGCTCCGTAATCCGCTGCTGAATTTCCGTACCGGCGTGAAGAACTCGATTCTGATTGTCGACGAACTTCCCAACCAAGTCCTCCATCTGCTGGTGCACAAATCCCGCACCATGATCCTCGATCCAGTGGCCCAGGGCGAGTCGGAGCGCGAGCAGGTGCTTGCCGGCACCGTCACGCCAACGGGTATGACCGTCAACGAGGATGACGAAGCCGAGAGTCTGCCCCAGCTCGATCTCTTCGCTGATGAGGATGAGTCTGGAGTCCACGAGGCCCCGATGGATCCAGGTACTGCGTCGGTGCTGGCTGAGAACCTGACCGACGACCATCTCCAGACTGCCCTGACGCCGCGTGTCATCGACGGACGCCTCAATGGTGTGCGACGGAACTTCGAGACCTTGATCGACTCGACCGGCACCAACCTGCTCTATATCGCGTTGGGATTTCTGAGTTGGTATGAAGACCCGGCATCCGAGAAGCTGCGCAAGGCGCCCCTGGTGCTGATTCCGGTTCGTATCGATCGCAACAAGGTGGAGTCTGAGGAGTCGATCGAGCCAGACGATGACGATTACGATCCCACGGGTCCGGCATACCAATCGCGCTCGGTGACGCGTTACGAATGGACCGTCGCCCACGATGGCAACGACGTCACCATCAATCAGACTTTGGTCCACAAGCTGAGCAATTACGGGATCAGCTTGCCAACAGAGGAAGACGCTCAAAGCGAAGACGACAAAGGCCACACCGCTTTTGACGTGGAGGGCTACTTCAAGGCAGTCCGGCGCGCCCTCGCCGCGCTCAAAGACGACACGCGCTGGAAGGTTCGTCGCGAAATATATCTCGGATTTTTCTCCTTCGCCAAGATCCAGATGTATCGCGACATGGATGCCCTTAGCCGTCCTGGCGCCGCGCTGCCCGTGGGTGCTGATATTGTGGACGACGTGTTCGGCGGTTCGGAGTCAGCACCCAGCGACATCCCGCCCTATGAAGAGGTTGAGCGCGCCCAGTGCTCCACCGACTATCCTTTGGTTCTCGATGCCGACAGCTCGCAGACCCGTGCCATCATGTTGGCGATGCAGGGTCGCAACCTAGTGATTGAAGGGCCACCTGGCACCGGCAAGAGTCAGACCATTACCAACATGATTGCGACTGCCATGAGTGCCGGCAAGCGCGTCTTGTTCGTCTCAGAGAAGTCTGCGGCGCTGGAGGTGGTGCACGACAAGCTCTCACATGTGGGGCTCGGCGCCTTTGCCCTCAACCTCCACAGCCATCGCGCCTCGCCCAAGCTCGTACTGCAGAGCCTGCAGGAGCGTATGGACCTGCATGCGCGGCGGGGGGTAGACTACGCTAAGCACCTCGCTGAGACCAACGCGCTACGCGCCACGCTTAACGCGTACGCGGAAGCAGTTGGTGATCAGGCCGGCCCCTTTGGAGAGAGTGTCGCCGATGTCTTCTGGATCGCTTGCGACGCCGCCAGCGCAATGAGCGAGGCGCTCCCGGAGGGGCTTGGCCGACCCAAGGTCGACAAGCCTGATGAGCTGGTCCGCAGTGGAGAATTTATTCACCAGGCACGAAGTATCCTGACTGAGCTCTCGACCTACCTGGATGACGGTACCCACGCTCGCACTGCCGCCTGGCGCGGCTATCACGTTCGACTTCTTAGCGCTTCGGCGGCCGGTGAGATTCTCGATGCAGTCGATACCCAGCGAACTGCCCTACGGCGCATCCTCGATGCAGAAGCCGCCGCGTTTGGCGGGCACCCGTTTGCCGCTCACCACCTTGGCGTACGTGGTGCGGCCATCAGTGAGCTGGTGGCCCACCCACCAATCCCACCCGGCGATCTGATTCCAGCACTTGCAGATGCGATGCGAACTGCTGCGGGCCAAGCAAGTCTCGAGCCGGTTCTAGAGCGCTGCGCGCAGATTGATGCGCTAGAGACAGCGCTCGGCGCTGATCTGTCGCATCTGCCCAGCGATGATGCGCTTCAGAGTCTGACTCAGAAGATCGACAGCTGTCACGAAGCGGGTATCGAATCAGGTGGTGAAACCGAGCTCGTGCAGCTCGCTGATCGCCTGGCTGAGCTCCTACCGGCCTTAAATGCCGCAGCCACGGCGGTGGCACCGCTGCTTGCCAGCCTCGGCATGCCTGGGGTGGCCGAACAGGCTGCGATCCCGCAGGAACATGCGGCGATCCGCACCCTGGTCCGCTGTGCCATGGGCACGCTCCATGCCAGCTTCGCCGTGTTGGATGCTCGATTCCTTTCATCGTCTTTGCCGGCAGCTCTTGGGCGCGCCCATCAGGTACGCGATGACTTGCTGGCGGAGCAGGAAGCGATTGAGCAAGACCTGGGCCTCGCCGACACGCCCGATGACGACGAGCTCAAGCAACTCAGGCAGGTACTGCGCGATCGCCCTGGTGCGTGGTGTGCCTGGTTGGGGCTCGGGCCGTTGGCCAAAGCACGCCGGCGCGTGCGCGCTTTCACCACCCGCACCGAACTGGCCAAGGCGCCGTCCCTGGTGGCGCGCCTGGAGCAGGTCCCTGCATGGCGGGCCAAGGTCGTTGCGTTTGCCCGCGAGCAGGAACTGGTTGCGCGGATCGGGTCCTTGTTTCAAGGCATGGATACCAACTGGGCGCAACTCGATGACGCGGTCGCTGTGGTCCAGGCACTCGGCCGCTTGGTCGACCGGTCCAAGGTCAAGGCGATCATTGATGAGCAGCGCCTTGATCAACTCGGTGACTTAGACCTAACCGCGATTGAGGATGCCCTGACTCGCTACGCAGATCAGGCCGCCGCCGCCGGCGGCGTCTGGGAGCCATTGGCCCGACAGCCTTTCCTGGAGGGGGTGCACACCGCCGGGACTGCGACCACACAGGTGGAGACGCTATTGGAGGCGGTGCCGGTAATTCTCGGCTTCTACCATCAAGCCGGTGACCACGTCGCCGCCTGGAATTTGCCAAGTTTGACCGCGAAGCTTCGGCAGGCCACCCAGCGCGTGCAGTTGCAGCAGGAGATCGGCAGCAACCACGCCGCGAGTCAGCTCCTGCCCACGCACCTCAATCCAGCCGCGCTGCCACTCAAGGCCCTGATCGCGAGTGGCACTTGGTCGAAGGCGGTCCTCAATCGTACCGAGTTGGAGCCCATCGCTGACTGGCTCCTCGCCGACCCGACCGCCCATACCCAAGCGCTCTCCCGCTACCTTGTGGCCTGCCACGAAGCCCACGCCGCGTTTGCTCAGGCCGCCGACCGCTTGGCTGTTCACGGCACGGTTGAAGCACCCAGTGCCTGGAACTCGCAGGCGCCGATGCCGCTTGCCACCGCCCTAGAACGGCTTGATGCCGCGCATGCCGATGGCGCGGTCCTCACTGACTGGTCACGCCTGTGTATCGCCAGCGACGCCGCCAGTGCCTTGGGCCTCAAGAGCATTGTCGCAAGCGTTCAAACGCACGAATTGGTGAGCACCTGCCTCCAGCACGCTCTCAACGCCGATGCCTACGAGCGTGTTGCCACCTACTTGCTCGGGTCGGTTACGCCGCTGCGCACCTTCCAGCGTCAACAGCATGACCGCCGGCGCAGCGACTTTTTCACCAAGGATGCCAAACTCGCCGACCACGCCCAGGCTGCCATCGTCGATCGCCTTCTGGATACCGATATTCCGGACGGGGTTCGCGGTCGTCGGGCGTCTGAGCTCACCGAGCGTCATCTCATTGTCCGAGAGCTTGAGAAGTCTCGGATGCATATTCCGATTCGGCAACTGATCCTGCGCGCACCCAAGGCTCTGTCCGCCCTCAAGCCCTTGTGGATGATGTCGCCCTTGTCGGTGGCGTACTACGTTCCGCTGATGGAGGTTGAGTTCGACTTGGTGGTGATGGACGAAGCATCACAGATCCGCCCCGAAGACGCCATGGGTGCCATGTTCCGCGCCAAGCAGGTGATTGTTGTTGGGGACAGCAAGCAGATGCCCCCGACTAATTTCTTCCAGTTTGGTGGGAGCGTCGAGGACGAGGAGGAAGACGCCTATGCCATCCAGGAGGTCGAATCCATCCTCGGTGCATGCCGCAGCGCCTTCCAGTCGATTCAGCTTCAATGGCATTACCGCAGCAAGCACGAGTCACTGATCGCGTTCTCCAACCGCCAGTACTACAACGACACCCTTGATGTCTTCCCCTCGAAGAATGCGAAGAGTGATCACCTGGGCATCCAGTGGCGCAAGGTGGAGGGGGGCTGCTTCCAGGGGCAACGCAACCGCATCGAGGCTGAGGCGGTTGTTGAGGCTGTGTACGCGCATGCCAGTCGCTGTCGTACCCTGCCCGACGCTCGCCGGACAAGCCTCGGCGTGGCGACCATGAATATCAAACAGCGCGATTTGATCTTAGATCTGCTTGAGAAGCGAGCACTCGAATCGCCTGAGGATGATGAGCTCCATGCGCTTCTCCAGAGCCATGAGGATCCGCTGTTCGTCAAGAACCTGGAGAACATTCAGGGCGACGAACGTGACCACATCATGATCAGTTGTACCTACGGTAAGGATAAGGATTCCGGCGAGGTGATGCAGCGCTTTGGGCCGCTGGCTCAGAATGGTGGTGAACGGCGCCTCAACGTGCTGTTCACGCGCGCACGCCAAAAGGTCACGGTGTTTAGCTCCATGGAGCCAGAGTCGGATCTTCGGCCATCCCCGGCTACCAAACAGGGGTTCACGATTTAAAGGCCTATCTCATCTACGCCAAGACCGGTCACTTCATGGATCGCGGCAAAGATCTGAAGGCCGACCCTGACTCACCCTTTGAGGTGGAGGTGGCCCGCGTTATCCGGTCTCTCGGCCTGGATGTCCGGTACCAGATCGGTGTCGCCAAGTACCGTATCGATCTCGCGATCATCAATCCGGCCGCCACCGGTGAATATCTAATGGGCATCGAGTGCGATGGCGCCACCTATCATAGCTCACGTTGCGCGCGCGATCGTGATCGCTTACGTGAGAGCGTGCTGCGCTCGCGGGGATGGTCTATCTATCGCATTTGGTCGACTGATTGGTTCCAGAATCGTGTGGTGGAGATCGAGCGCTTGCGCGAGGCGATCAAGGAACGACTCGCCAACCCAGGCCCGCAATTTCCAGAACCCGAGCCGCCACCGCAGCCGGCCAAGGCACCCCCACAAGCCTCAGCCTCAGAGCCGGCGAAATCCAGCAGCCAAGCCTCGCTACCTGCGACACCACGGCCGGCCACGCCGTCAGCGCCGTCAAGTGCAGTTCGCCAAGAGCAAGCAGTTGCCCTGGCACCTGATTTGGTGCAGCCCTACGCCGCGTTCGAGGGTGGGCCGTTTCCAGACCCACGCGCCGCGAGTCGCGAGATCATCGCCGATGGCCTGCGACAGATCGTTGCGGTTGAAGGCCCGATGATCATCAGGCGTTCCTATGACGTCTATCTCCGCGCCGCTGGCATTCGCCGGATGGGCAAAGAGATCCGCAAACTGATGAATAGGGCCATGTACCTGGCGGTACAATCCAAGCAGATTGAGGTGCACGACGAACTCGACACCGGCGGCTACATGCGTGCTACCGCGCGCATCCCTGGCACGCAGGCCGTTAGGCTTCGCGATCTCGGCCCACGAACCATTGATGATATTCCACCAAGCGAGCTCTGCGTCGTGAGTGCAGCGATTCTCACGCAGGATCCCGCAATCAATAGTGGGGCTGATGAGCACCTGCGCGCCATCCTCGCGCACTACGGCCTCAAACAGCTAACGCAGCATACGCGCGAAGTGCTTACTGCGGTCATCGCCGCCTGACGCATTGGGCAGCGACGCTGGGTGAGGTGCTGCGCATGCACCACCTACGCAGAGGTTTGCTTCGAGGACGGGGCGAAGGTGTTGATCAGCGGTGTCCTCGCCTGGCCGGACGCCGGCCTGTTGGCGTGGCGCTTTGATGAGGGCTGAACAAGGTCTCGTTGCGGAGGTCAGCGCTTAACCATGTGCATGAGCACGCTTCGCACTGGATTGCGCCGGGTCGCTGGTTGCGGCCCTTCGTAAAGGGGTTTCACATCTGACACGGAATAGACCGCGGTGTGGCCAAGGCACAGTGAGCGATAGGCGGCACAAGAGATGGCCGGATCGCTCCCAAGCAATGCCCTCGTGTTGCTTGACCGAGGGTTTCATGGGACGGGTACATTTGACGCGTTCGCGCGCATGAAAATGGCCTTTTCATGCGTATTCATGCGTATTCATGCGTATTCGTGCGTATTCGTGCGGGTAAGACCGGCTACCAAGCAGCCCGTTCCTTCCTAGGAAGCCAGGCTCGTGACGGCACAGTTGAACTGCCCAGCAGCGATGGATCGCGCAAAATCCGTTGCAGAATCGCACGCACCATCAATCAACACAAGAAAGGAAGGGGATCGACGGAATATATCGTTCATAACGAACCTCACCGATAGGCGGAAATGGTCACGCCAAGTGCTTCTAAAGATCTACACGGCACGGTGGGATATTGAGACGGCGTTTCGTGAGATGAAGATGGTCGACCAGATCGAAGGGTTTACCACCAGGAGTGACCGCGGTGTTCGCCAAGAAATCGCTGCCTACATGATTGCTCGCCTGCTCATTGGATTGACCTTGCGTCATGCAATGGCAGCCGCCGAAGAGTTTCTTCGGTGGAATGATGAACACCGCCCGATTGCAAACTATGTCACGCTCGTAGACGCAACAAGAGATGTGCTTCTGGCACTCGTCACCAGCCACCAAGAAAGCGCGCTGCACGTATTCGGCCATGCGATGGTGGTGATTCAAGACGCCGCGCAGCGGATGAGGCCACATCGAAGTTTCGAGCGCAAATGTCGAGGTCGGTAGGCCGGTGGAAGGGAACCAAGAACCATCGGTCGGGCAATGGTCGCGGATCACAACTCGTTATTGACGAATGACCTATACTAAAGTTAATGCCATTTGGGTGCCCAGCTTGTTCAAACATATTCGATTGCAGGAACGCAACCGGAGCAGGTCCGAGGTAGCAGTGCGATGCAGGCATCCAACGATGATGGCCGGTTTCTGACATGATGAGGTGGTACGTATGCGAAGTGAACGTAAAGAGCAATCCCTCTGGTCAGATATCCAGCATTGCACCGAGCCCAGGGCTGCCTCGTCAGTTCAATCGCTCGCAGTATGCGCCGATCTGAAAATCATACGATAGCAAGGGCTTTGAGGCGATCGCGCATGATCGCAATCAGGCGATCCTGGGCTTCCGGGGTCAGATACGACCTCCTGATCATTTGCTCTGCGGGCGACTGCTTGCGCGCGAGAAGATCCAGTTTCTCAACCGTTGTCGACGCGTTTACCCCGAGGCGTTCGCCCATCTCTATAAAGCATTGCCCGGTCTCAAAGGCGTTCGCTGTATAGTTGGCGGAATGCTTCCTTGAGTCGTCAACAAGGTCTAGGGCCAATCGCGATTCGTTTGGAAGGTGGAGCGTGCTCGAAAGGATGTCGTAAGCTGGCGTGAGGACATAGTCACCCTGCTTGGTGGTCATCAGCGAGATGTTTTTCAGGTGCAGGTCACCGTTGCCGATCAGGTAGCTGTAGAGCAGCAGGCGCAGGTACTCTGGTAGCTGCACCATGGCTGACGCACAACTGTTGGCGATGGCCTGGCCAACTTCTTCGTATGAACCGGTGTATTTATAATTTTCGCCGCCGGTTTCTGAACTGCGGTTGAGCAGTTGGCAGAAATCTTCTTGGAGGACCTTCTCGTCGCCATCGTAGTCGAACCGACGCGTGATGTAGGCGAGTTCGCCGTCCCGCATCCTGACCAGGCTGCATTCAGCCGTTTTGAGACTGTATAGGGTGCGAGCCATGAGCATGCAGACGTGCTCGTTGGCTGGCACCTCCTGCTCGAACTGGGGTACATCGAGCCGTGGGATTGGCTTAAGGATGTAGCGCCCACCGGCCTCTGTTGGCTTGAGGGTCCCCCGCTCGAGCACCATGGAGATCTTGTCCTGAACCCCAGAGATGGACATGCTGCGGCCGTGCTCGATCCGATACTGGACGAGCTCGCTTCGCGTATACTCCACCACGTGAGGGAAGCGCCGGCGCCCGTTGGCGAGAGCGTGCTGGGCGCGCTCATTGATTCCCTCCTGGTCACGCGGTTCCAGGCTTGCTAGGCAGCGATTCATGGCTGCAGACCTTCCAGGTCGTCGATCGCGGTGACGGTGACGGCACCGATGGTATCGGTGTGACAGGTGGCCAGGACCCGCCCGAAGAGGTCGGCCTCATCGATCTTGAGCTGACGACACTGGCTGACCGCAAAGCGACCCTCGGTGAGCAGGCCGGCGAAGTAGCCATGGAGATGCGATGTGAAGTAGGGCTCTGGCCGCAGTGGAAAGGTGAGGCTGATCGCCTGCGCATCCGCGGCCGCGAGGTAGACGGCGTCGTACTGAAAGCAGAAGCGGCCATCGGGAGTGGCTTCGTACTCGATCACGACGCCAACCGGCTGTCCGCGCAGATGTACACGGCCAGCGCGACGAACAGAGGGGGAGGCATCATTCGGCACCATCAGCCTCCGCGGTGACCTTGCCTTGGAGGCCTGCGCTCGGTTGCGGCAGACGCCCGCCCTGTGGCTGGCGGACGCGGACCTCGATCTCCAGTCCCAAGACCTGGCAGACGGCAGTGAGAGTTTCGAGCTGAGGATTCCCGCGGAGCATGGCCTGATAGCCACGACGTGAGAGCCCAGCAAGCTCCGCTACTCGCGCCTGGGTCAGGGCGAGAATCCTACGGCGCTCTTCGATGGCCTGTCCGATGGTGGTTATCATGGTGCGCCCCAGTGTGCAGAGTGTTGCGCATTGTAGGACAGTTTGGCCTCTGTCTACAGGTAATGCAGTATTTTGCGCATTAAGATGCGCATTTTACTACACCTTCAGCGTGCTCGCGCGACCCCTCGTTGACGGCGCACGAAGGTCAATTGGTCCTAGACTCATAGGCACTATTGAGGCACCTATCACCGAATGACCGTGAAGGTGCCGTCAGCCTTGGCGATCACGGCGGGCAGGCTCCATGCCGGGCACCGACCTGCGTCTTGCGCTGCATCGAGCGGGGTGCCGTCAGCGGCAAATAGGCGATAGCGGATCTTTCCGCCGCGGTTCCAGCCACTGCCTTCAACCCAGGCGATGCAGAGCGTGCCGTCAGCAGCAGCGGCTACCGCCGGGTGTTTCGGGGAACCACCTTGGGTGATGGGCTGTGGCCTGCTTGATTTCATCTCGGTGATGAAGCTCAGCGACAGCGTTTGATCGGTTTGCCAGCACAGCACCGCTCCGCCAGGGCGCGGCGCGAGGTGGGTGGTGGACATTGGGCAGGTGGACACGGTCCATGGTGCAATTTCAGAGGCCTTGGCAGGCGTTTTACCGGAGCTGCTGAGTGCGAGCCACATGCCACGGTCTTTTCCGTCATTGGTAGCTCCGCGCCAAGCACAGAGCAGGCCACCGTCTGTGAGGTAGAGGGCGTGCATTCCGCAGCAGGCACAGGCGCCGCTGCGGGCTTCGGTGAGGGGTGTTTCGGGGCTAAAGGTGGCGCCTCCATCGGTGCTCACCCGTTGGACCACGAGGCGATCACTCTCGTTGCTACTGCTGCCAAAGGCGTGCCAGAATACGCTCACAGTGCCCTGCGCGTTGGCTGCGACCGTGCCGCCGCCGTCGACGCCATAGGCGCGCTCAATGAGATTGCGCTGTGGTTCAAAGGTGCCGTCTTCACCCAGGCGCGTGTACATGAAAGGCGTGTGATTGCCGGGTGCTTTGGGGAGTGCAGATTTTGATCCCATCCAGCTGACATGGGGCCGGCCGGTGCCGTCGATGGCTAGATGCGGACCGCGCACGGTGCCAAGGGCAATCACCGATCCAGGCTGGCTGTTGACTTGCTTGGGGGCGCTCCAGGTACCATCGGGGGCTAGGGTTCGGTGAAATAAATCGCAGGATTTGGGGTCTCCGCGAACACTAATCAGGTGATGCGTGCCGTCTGGTGCGGTTGCGGCCTGTGCTTGGATCTCGCCGTTGGGAATCGGGATGATTGTGACGGCTGCGTTGAGCCAGGCGCCGAAGATGAGCAAAATGGCGAGTGGGCGAAGCATGGGTGTGTCCTAGTCATGTTTGCGGCGGAACAAGGGTCCCCGGTTGAGCAGCCGACGTTACCGTGTTTTCCCGAGAGCGCCACGGAGCCCAAGGCTGTGGCCCTGCCCGGCTTTCCTAGGTTAGAAGACGAGTGGCTGGCCGAGCTGGCGACGAACGACAATCCTGACCTCGCGCTGTCCGCGATCTGCGTTCTGGCGACCAGCGGCAGCGACCTCGATCCCCAGCCACTGGCCCTGCGCGCCTGCGTGGCTCTCGGCGCGGATGCTTCGGTTGATCGCTTCCTGCAGCGGCCAGAGCTCGCGGAGGATCCCGCCGTAGCCTACTTGGCGTGGCTAATCGCCGTTGCCGGCGAGGATGATCCCGGCGCCTTCCCGGCCGATGGCTACGCTCGCCTAGCGCGCTCGCGCTTGCGCTTCCTCGCCACCACGCTGATGACGGCCTGGGCCGCCGATCTTGGGCCTCATCAGGTGCGGCTGCGTGATCTGCGGGTTCTCGGCGGCCGGACCACGGTCGGCGATTCCCGCGCGATACTCAAGGCCCCGGAGCAGCATGTCCAACGCGAGGTCTCCGGCTGCGAGTTGGCGCTGCTCGGCGCGCTCGACCGCATCACGTATTTGTCCGAGCGTTGAGCACGCTGAACTCCTGCGGACTGGCATCTGCTTGACCTGCGGGTCCTCGGTGCGTTTGGAGCCCGTCGCTGTCGGCGCTAGCTTAATAGGTTGCGCGGCTGACGCCGATCACGGCGCGGGCTGGAGCACCGACCACGAGCGTGCGTTGGTTCCCGGATCGGTGTTGGGATTATAGTTCGCGTCGTTGCTGAGGACGTAGCCGCCGGTGCCGTCGGCGTAGACATGGTTGTAGGAGGCGGGCAGCTCAACCTGATGGCCGTAGCCGGCGTCGTTGTAGCGCTCCACTTCGCGGATGGTGTCGATGACGCGGCGATCGGTGCCGTCTTTGATCGCCTGGCGGCGCTTGTAGCCGTCGTTGATGATCTGGTTCACCTCGTCGTTGCTGCGGCTGGTGATGGCTGCACGATCAGCTGCACCCTTGGCCCGGATCCGGTTCATCTTGGCCATGTGTTGCTGGAGCATCTGCTGCCATTCGGGGGTCATGCGCACCGATCGCCATCAGCAGCGGAAGTTGTGCCTCCAGGCGGCCTTTTGGTGTGCGAAACACCACGTTGGGATCCATGCTCCACCACAGCTGCCGCCCGGTCTCGCTGTCGAGGATCATCAGGTTGACCCCAATGATACCCAGCACCTGCCAGTTGGTGCCCTCGTGGCGGAAGCTGCAGGCAACGGCCAGCACCTGTGCGTCGCAAGACATATGGCTGCCTCCGCCGAGCTGCTGGGCTTGGAGGTTCTACTGTGCCTGCTGGCGGCGGATCGGCTCGAGCTGCGCCTGCGCGAGCTGGGTGAGCTCAGGAACAATCACCACGTCCTCAACGACGATCTGCTCCGCACCAGGCCACGCGCTGGGGATGCCGCGAGTGGCGATCCACGTCTTCCACCCATCCAGATCGCCTGGATAGTGGATCACCGGGTAGCCGTTGTCGATGGTGCCCTCCGCGGGCCGCTGGATCCCCATCTGCTGGGTCATGGCCGAGGGCCAGAAATCGACCGCACCGATCCCGGGTCCGATGTGGACCATGGTGCCGTCTTGGGCGATGACCTTGATGTCGCGGCTGGGCAGGATGTTGAAGGTCTGCGCGCCAGCCCACCAC
>JAQIBG010000109.1 GCA_027859175.1 Planctomycetota bacterium
CGTCGCCACCATCCTCAAACGCAACGGCCTGCCAACCGCACCCGAGCGCGAGCGCGCCACCGACTGGCAGGCCTTCATCGAGGCCCACTGGCCCGGCCTGGTCGCCAGCGACGTCGCCACCTGGGAGGTGCCATCGACTGACACCCGGCAGACCCAGCGGCACCACGCATACTACGCCATCCGCGTGGCCACCCGCGAAGTCCGCCTGCTGGGCGTCACCGATCGGGCCGATGGGGCATGGGTAACGCAATGCTGCCGCACCATCACGGATGTCGATGAACCCTTCATGGACGGGGTCACCACCATCATCCACGATGGCGACCCGCTCTACACCACAGCCGCGAGGACCTGCCTTGGATCGGACGGACGTCGACTGGAGCAGATCGCCCCCGGCAGCCCATGGTGCAACGGATTCATCGAGCGCTTTATCGGCACCACCCGACGCGAGGTCGGACGGCGGATCATCCCGTTCTCCGGCGACATTCTGGAGCGCTGCCTGCGCGAGCATGTCAGCTACTACAATCACGTCAGGACCCACCAGGGACTCGATGGCCGACGCATTCCGCGACCGCTTCACGACAAGTTTTCAGCCAGCGATGGCGAGGTCATTCGGCGGAGTTTGTTGGGGAATGTACTCGGTTACTACATCCGAGAAGCTGCGTGAATAATTTGACACCACAGGGGTGGAATGAGTGAGGCAGCCCGATCGCCACTTGCGTTTGTCTACGTTTTGTTGACAATGACCCCATGCAGACGCTTCCGCTCCGTGATCTCCAACAGCGTGGCACCAAGGCGGTGCCGGATACCCATGACCCGGTGATCCTGACCGGACGACAGGGGCCCTTGTACCTGCTGATCCCGGTGGACCCCGCCAACCTGGCCGACCAGGAACGCGAAATCCGTCGTGCTCTGGCCCGCGCCAATCTGCATGCCTGGCAGGAACGGGCGGTCGAAGCAGGCCTGGACGCCCTCACTGATGCTGAGATCGAGGCGGAAATCGCCGCCACTCGCAAAGCCAGCAAACGCGGCAAACGGCGCTCGACCCGCAGCGCATGAGCATCCTCGCCGTTCTCGATACCAATGTCATCGTCTCCGCTGGCATCAGGCCCGGTGGTGGTCCAGCTCGCATTGTCGATGCCGCGCTTGATGGCGTGGTCGTGCCAGTGATCTGCCCCTCCATGGCCAAGGAGTACCAAGACGTGGTCACCCGGCCAAAATTCACGCGCTGGGATTTCCCTCCCATTTGGCTTGCTGGCCTGATCGACATGGCGCATCGCCTGGAGCGCGATCCACCGCCCTGGCCCCTGACCGGACCGGACCCGGACGACCTAATCTTCCTCGCCCTGGCCCACGCCACCGGTGCCACCTTGGTCTCCGGCAACACCGCCGATTTTCCGAAGCGCATCCGCAAAAATGTCACGGTCATGACGCCAGCAGAGTATCTCGATCATCTCGGCGAATTGGGGCATCAGGTTTGAGCATCGCCGCTAGGGTCTCCAAACCGCCCGAATCCGGGTGTCTTGGCCACATGAAATCTCGCAGCCATACCAAGGACAGCCCTCGGCCAAATACCTAGCCGAATCTGCACTATGCGACCGTTCCCCAACGCCAACACCCCGGCGTGAAACCGGGGTGCGTGGATTGCCTGTTCAACCAGACAGCCTGATCAGCGGGCCAGAGCAAAGCGCCCTCGGCCGGTTTTCATAAACCGCGCCCTATCCCCCTTGTTACGGATCTCGCGGATGATCGCCGCATACAGCGTCGCCGCCGGGGTCCTGCCCTGGGTCTGCCACCAGCCCTTGGCGATGATCGCCTCGGTGATCTGCGCGCAGGACAGCGGCTCGGTGGCCTCCTCCAACAATTGAATCGTGGCATCGAGCAGGGTCAGGCTTGGTTTCGGCTTGGCCTTGGGCTTTGCTGAGCGTTCCCCCTTGGCAGCCGGGCGTTTCGCAGGTGAGCGGGTCGGTCTCAAGAAAGTCAGCCCGCCCAGCTCCGCCCCACCATTGCCATCCCAGGCCCCAGCCAAATCTCAGTCCCATGACACCCGAGAGCCCAACAGCCGAATCCGCCGCCCTCATCATCGCCTGCGCCGCAGCCATCCACCAGGACCTCTACCGGCTCATCGAACTCCAGAATGAGCATATCCGGGTGCTCAAGCGGATCGTGGGCAAGCCAGCACGAGCCACCGACCCCGAGAAGCGGCGTCTGGCAGTTCGCTCCCAAGTGCTCAGCCGTGCCATTCTCGCCATGGCCGAGACCATCGTCTCCGTCGACACCTTTCGGCGCTGGCATCGGACCCTGATCGCCAACACCTACACCAGCCACCGCCGGGGACGACCACGGGTCCACCGAGAGATCGAGGCCCTGGTGTGCCGCCTCGCTCGGGAGAACCCAGCCTGGGGCTGTCGCACCATCGCTGATCGCATGGGCGACCTTGGGCATGCGATCAGCCATCAGACCGTCGCCACCATCCTCAAACGCAACGGCCTGCCAACCGCACCCGAGCGCGAGCGCGCCACCGACTGGCAGGCCTTCATCGAGGCCCACTGGCCCGGCCTAGTCGCCATCGACTTCGCCACCTGGGAGGTGCCATCGACCGACACCCGACGGACCCAGCGCCACCACGCGTTCTACGCCATCCGCGTGGCCACCCGCGAAGTGCGCCTGCTGGGTGTCACCGATCGGGCCGATGGGGCATGGGTGACGCAATGCTGCCGCACCATCACTGATGTCGAGGAACCCTTCATGGACGGGGTCACCACCATCATCCACGATGGCGACCCGCTCTACACCACAGCGGCGAGGACCTGTCTTGGATCGGACGGGCGTCGACTGGAGCAGATCGCCCCCGGGAGCCCATGGTGCAACGGTTTCATCGAGCGCTTTATCGGCACCACCCGACGCGAGGTCGGACGGCGGATCATCCCGTTCTCCGGCGACATCCTGGAGCGATGCCTGCGCGAGCATGTCAGCTACTACAACCACGTCAGGACCCACCAGGGACTCGATAGCCGACGCATTCCGCGACCGCTTCACGACAGGTTTTCAGCCAGCGATGGCGAGGTCATTCGGCGGAGTTTGCTGGGGAATACACTCGGATACTACACCAGAGAGGCTGCATGAATACTTTGACACCACACGGTTAGCTGAGGGCCTCTTCGGGCCAACACGCAGCACACTAAACACTTTGAGGCCAAGGGGTCGCTAAGCCCCGCAGTCGCATGGCCTTAGGCGAAATCGACCGCGCACGCCCTCCGCCCAGACAGGGCAGCCCAGGGCCGAAAGGCATAGCCCAGCTCAATACGGCCATACGCAATCGCGATTTTTACTAGACAGCCTCGCCACCAAGCAAAAGAGCCGGCCCAAATTGGGCCGGCTCTTTCACTTAGAAACTTGAAACTTGAGTCTATTTAACGACCTTGTCCAACTGCTTGAACAGATCATTCCCCTTATCGTCTACGATAATGAAGGCGGGGAAGTCAACGACCTCGATCTTGCGGACGGCTTCCATGCCGAGATCGGCGAAGTCGACGACCTCGGAGCTCTTGATGCTGTCTTTGGCCAGGATTGCGGCCGGGCCGCCGATCGAGCCAAGGTAGAAGCCGCCGTACTTTTGGCAGGCTTCGGTGACTTGCGGTGAGCGGTTGCCCTTGGCGACCATGACCATTGATCCGGCCAGGGCCTGGAACTCGCCAACGTATTCGTCCATGCGACCGGCGGTGGTGGGGCCGAACGAGCCCGAGGGCATACCCTTGGGGGT
>JAQIBG010000134.1 GCA_027859175.1 Planctomycetota bacterium
GCGCACCATCAACGAAGACCGCGCCCGCGATCACTTCCTAAAGATGGTGCAGCAGCTTGAGGCCGGCAACCGCGCCTCAGCTGCAGGCTGGAAGCAACAGCTCGACAAATATTACAAAGAGACCTCAGTATATCCCGAAGCCATCGCCTACTACCAAGGCAACAAAGACCAGATGCGCCTCGCACGTGCGCAAGCCGAACGCGAACGCCGCGAACGCCGCGAACGCGCCCAGGCCGAACGCCTCGCGCGCGCGCAGGCTCTGGCCGACGAAGAAAAGATCGCCGAGATCAAGCAAGAGCAGGCCGAGGCCAAACAGGAGGAAGTCGCCCAGGCACAAGAGGTGGCCACCGGCGACGCCGGCAAAGCCGACGCCTACTTTAACCAAGCGACTGAGATCTATGCCAAGGCCCAATCGCTCGGCGTCACCGAAGAACGCGACCAACTCTACGCCAAGGCTGAGAAAGAATTCAACAAGGCGATGCGCCTGTACGAGAAGCTCGGCATGGACGTGGAGATGGTGAAGGCCAATCAGTACCGTTACGCCTGCATCAAGTACCGTCGCTTTTAGTTATTGTGGCTTGTCATCATAGATGACACGCCGGTCCTGGACCCTGGGGCGGGCTGCGCCCTGTGGGTCCTGGAGTGACGCAACTGCAATCGAGCACACAGCCAAGGGCCTACAGGGCGAAGCCCGCCCCAGGACCTAGGACCGAAAGAGCGAACGCTCTTTCCCTCACTCCTGCGTTTTGCGCCGGTCGCGTGGCACTTCCTTCGGCTTGCGCTTAATCTTGATCGACACCTCGGCACCTAGTGCCTCAAGCGCCGACTCGAAATTTTCGAGCAACTCGATGCGATCCTTGGTCAGCCATCCGCGCAGCGTCTCGCGGCGGACGCCGCAGGCCTCGCTGAATGCAAGCAGCGTGCCGCCGGCTTTGTCCCAACGCTCCAGGTAGAGATCGAACAGCGCCTGATGCAGACTGCTGGACTTGTCCTCATAACCCATGCGAGTTCTCCTGGGCTCCAATCGCGGAAGCCGATCGCGACCAGTCAGTGTTTCGATGGTGCGCGTGAGGTCAATTCATATCTGCCGGATATACACCAGTTATAAGCTTGACTTCTGGCTAATATCCGGCATATATAGATCACCCTCTCGCAAGGATCTCGCCGTGAACCGCCGCCGCATCACCATTCATACCGCCGAACGGATGCGCGATCAGCTCGAGTACCTCGACCTGCAGATCATGTCTGCCGAAATATACGGCAACGCTCAACTGCAGCGCAAACTCAGCCGCGAACGCACCTCAATCCGCAAGACGCTCGACGAGCGCACCGAAGCCCAACGCGGGGTCAGCGCCTGAACGCTCGCTACGCCGGCGTCACAAACACACAACTCAGCGGCGGCAAATCGAGTCGCACCACACCAGCCCAGCCGTCGAGGCCTTCGCCGGTGCAGTTCAGCTCGGCATCGGCCGTCGGGCCACCGCCCGTGCCACCGTAGTGCGCCGCATCGCTACAGATCAGCACCCGCCACGGACCATTGCTCGGAACCCCCAAGGGGTAGTTCGGCCGGTCCACCGGGGTGAAATTGAACACGCACATAACCGGCGCGCAGTCATGGGCCTGGCGCAAGAATGCGATCACCGATTCCTGGCGATTCTCGCAATCAACCCAGCGGTAGCCATCGCGCTGATCATCGGCCCGCGACAGCGCGGGATGCGCGGCGTAAATGCGCCGCACGTCGGCGCCAAAGGCCATCGCACCTTTGCGGCCCGGTTCGCGGGCTTCGTCCCAATCGAGATTGCGCTCCCACGACCACTCGCGGCCCTGCCCCCACTCGCCGCCCTGGAACAACAAGGGGCGGCCAGGCACACCAACCTGCCAGCCCTGCAACAGGCGCAACTGAGCGAGGCGCTGCTCGTAGTCAGCGCCAACGGCCTTGTCGAGCAGAGAGCCCTTGCCGTGCACCACTTCATCGTGGCTCAAAGGCAGCACCCAGCGTTCGTCGTAAGCGTACCACTGATGGAAAGTGATCCAGTCGTGCACCCCCGAGCGCATCACCGGGTCTTGGCCCAGATAGCGCAGGGTATCGTGCATCCAGCCCATGTTCCACTTGAGGTCGAAACCAAGGCCGCCCTCTTCAGGGCTGCGCGTGACGCCAACCCAAGCAGTACTTTCCTCAGCGATGGTAATCACGCCCGGAAACAGCAGGTGAACCGTGGCATTGAATTCTTTGAGAAACTCAACGGCTTCCACGTTCTCGATGCCGCCGTGTTCATTCGCAATCCACTCGCCTTCTTCGCGCGAATAATTGCGGTATAGCATCGCGCTCACCGCATCAACGCGCAGGGCATCAATGTGGAACTCGCGCAGCCAATACAAAGCCGCGCCAATTAGGTAATTGCGCACTTCCGGTCGGCGGTAATTGAAAATAAGCGTGCCCCAGCCCTTGTGCTCGCCCTCTTTCGGGTCGCCATACTCATAGCAGGGGTGGCCATCAAATGTGGCTAGCGCAAAGTCGTCTTTGGGGAAGTGGGCCGGCACGTAATCGACGATCACGCCGATGTTCGCGGCGTGCAGAGCATCCACCAAATAGCGCAGGTCATCGGGCGAACCGTGCCGGCTGTTGGGCGCATACTGACCGGTAACCTGATAGCCCCAGCTGCCCTCGAAGGGATGCGCAGCCAGCGGCAAGAATTCAACCCAGTTGAACCCGCAGTCCTGGCAGTGCCGGACAAGCTGATCGGCCATCTCGCGATACCCGATACGGCCGTCTTCGACGTCGCGCTGCCAGCTGCCGATGTGGACCTCGTAGATCGCCATCGGCTCGCTAGCGCTATCGCGCTCACCGCGACGCTTCAGCCATTCGCCATCATTCCAGGCAAAGGCAGGCCGCGGCGCCACGATGCTAGCGGTAGCCGGCGGCACCTCGCACATGCGCGCGTACGGGTCGGCCTTGGCGCGGACACGGCCATCGCGACCGCTGACTTGATATTTGTAATGCGCACCCGGGCTCACTCCGGGGATAAATAATTCCCAGACCCCGTAGGGGTGGCGCAAGCGCATCGGATGCCAGCGCCCATCGAAGCCATTCCAGTCACCAGCCACACCTACCGATTCGGCGGCTGGGGCCCACACGGCAAACAGGGTGCCGGCGCAGCCGTCTACGCGATGCGGACGGGCTCCGAGCACTTGCTCCACGTCGTGATGGCGGCCTTCGCGGAAGCGGTCGAGATCCCACTCAGACAATTGCAGCCAGAAACCATACGGATCACGCTCAACGCGCTCCTCGTCTGGATGCCACGAGCGCGTGACCAGCAACTCATAGGCGAACACCTGCTCGGCAGGGTAGGTGCCCTCGAACAAGCCCTCAGCACGCTGGGTCAGCGTAATCGCTTCGCCGCCATCGCGCGGCCGCAGGCGCACCGCCGTGGCCTCACGCTGGAGGATCACAAAGTGGATATGGCCGTCGGGTCCGCGATGCGGGCCCAAGACAGAGAAGGGGTCGCCATGCCGCGCTTCAAGCAGCGCGGCGACGGTAGCGTCGTCAAGAATCACACCAGGACGCTAGCCCAGCCTCGCCATAAAGCCACCTCATCCTGCTGGCTGCAGTGATGCATAAACCGTGCAGAAACAAGACCTTGGCCACGTTATGGTCACAAAACGGCCTCGCATCCACCTCGCAGCACATGATCCTGAGCCGGCATAGACCAGCCACAAATAGGACGCAGCTTGACCCTCACGCGCTGCGACGCTAATCTTAACTGACTTAGTCAGTAAGTGAGCCGCTCGCCTCAAGGAGTCCACATGCATCGCTCGCCCCTCTTCAGCACCCTAGCCCTCGCCGCTCTCGCCCTGGGTGCACTCAGCGCAGCCGACCTGCATGTCCTGCCGCAAGCCACCGGCGACGCCAGCGGCAGCAATTGGGACAATGCCCTCGCCGCCAACAATGACGACCTCAGCGCGCGTTTCGCCGCCCTGGCTCCAGGCGATGGCATCCTGCTTGGCAGCGGAACCTACCCAGCCTTTGCGCTCCAACTGGCCGGCGGCGGCACCGCAGAGGCCCCAGTTCGCCTGCACGGCGTTGATACCGGCGCTGGCCTGCCCGAGATCTACGGCACCTGGCAACGCAACAATCCAAAGACTGGCAGCAACGGCTTCGTGCTCCAAGCTGGCCTGCACCACGCTGACATCGCCAACTTTCGCTGTCGCAACTACCAGCGCGTGGTCACCGGTACTGACGGCGGCCTCAGCGACCTGCGCTTCAGTGGCCTCGACATCGAAAGCGTTCGCAATGGTTTCTATCTCGTGGGGAGCCCGAGCGCCAACAACCACCACCTCGTGATCGAAGATTGCTCAATACGCAACTACACCAAGCGCGCAGTTCGGTTCCAGAATGGAAACCACACCATCCTCGTGCGCAATGTCAGCGCCGATGCCGGCGGCCAAGAATGGGCAGTCGAACGCTTTGCGATCGGCTTCCATGTTGTCGGTGCTTACAAGGCCAGCCCTGAAGACAAAGCCAACAGTCTCGATCATCACATTCGATTTGAAAGCTGCAGCTCACGTGGCCACTACGACGACAACGGCGATAAATACTGGAATGCCGACGGTTTCGCAGCCGAAGGCGGTAGCCACAACCTGGTCTACGTCGATTGCCTGGCCGAAAACAACACCGACGGCGGTTGGGACGACAAGTCCACCAACCCCCTCTTGATCGGCTGCAGTTCAAAGGGCAACAAGCGTAACTATCGCTTCTGGTCGAAGGACAATCGTGCCACCCTGATCGACTGCCGTGCCGAAGCCGCCCTCAAGACCGGCGGCAGCGGCGACGCCACCGCGATCTGGTCAAACGGGCCGGTCCTGTTC
>JAQIBG010000135.1 GCA_027859175.1 Planctomycetota bacterium
CCCTTGAACCGCGTAATCTCGGCACCCTTGATGACGGCCTCGGCGGCCTCGCGCTCCTTGTCGCTGTAGCAGTAACGCGTTTCCTTCTTATTCCGAACTCGGAACAAGGGCGTCTCAAGGATGTAGATATGCCCCTTGATCACCAATTCCTCGAAGAACTGCAAGAAGAAGGTCAGCAGGAGGTTGCGAATGTGCATGCCGTCTACGTCGGCGTCGGTGGCGAGCACCACCTTGGCGTAGCGCAGATTCTCGACGTCGTCTTCGATACCCAGGGCGCGCATGATGTTGTACAGCTCTTCGTTTTTGTAGAGCGTATCGCGCTTGGCGCCGAAAGTGTTCAGCGGCTTGCCGCGCAGGGCGTAAATGGCCTGGGTATACACATCGCGCGACTGCACCATGGCGCCGGCGGCCGAGTCGCCCTCGGTCAGGAAGATCAGCGTGTTTTCGTTCCGCTTGTCTTTATCGCCGTAGTGGACTTTACAGTCGATCAGCTTGGGAATCCGGATCGCCACCTTTTTGGCGCGCTCCTTAGCCTCTTTCTTGATCGCCGAGAGCTCTTTGCGCAGCTTCTCATTCTGCTTGACCTTCTCGACCAAACGGTCGGCCGCTTTCTTGTTGCCGTGCATCCAGCGCACAACCTGGTCGCGCACTTCCTGAACAATCCAACTGCGGACCTCAGTTGATCCGAGTTTGTTCTTGGTCTGCGACTCGAACAGCGGGTCTTTCATTTTGATCGCCACGACACCCACGATGCCGTCGCGCACGTCTTCACCGGAAAAGCTCTTCTTGGCGAATTCGTTAACCCCCTTGAGTAAGCCTTCACGGAAGGCGCTCTGATGGGTACCACCGTCGTTGGTATACTGCCCATTCACGAAGCTAAAATAATTCTCGCCGTAGCTCGTGGTGTGGGTGAAGGCGAATTCGATGCGGTCGCCGTGACAGTGACAGGGATCGTACATGCCCTGGGTATCTTCGCCGAGTTCTTCCTGCAGGAGATCGGCCAAGCCGCCCTTCGACACATAGGTGGTGCCGTTGTAGGCGATCTTGAGGCCGCTATTCAGGAAGGTGTAGTAGCGCAGGCGGCGCGTGATGTATTCCTCGTCCCAAGTGAACGACTTGAAGATCTCGGGGTCGGGCTCGAACTGCACAAAGGTGCCGTTGGGCTTGGCCTCAGAGCCCCCCTTCTGGCCCTTGAGCTTGCCCTGCTCAAAGTGGGCCCGCTTATACTTGCCGTCGCGCCACGAGCAGACCTCAAAGGTCTTGGATAGCGCGTTAACGGCCTTGGTGCCCACACCGTTGAGGCCCACCGAAAACTGGAACACGTCGTCGTTGTACTTGCCGCCGGTGTTGATCTGCGACACGCAGTCAACCACCTTGCCGAGCGGAATCCCGCGCCCGAAGTCGCGCACCGAGACCACATTGCCGTCTTTGCGGATCTCAATCTGCTTGCCGGCGCCCATGATGAACTCGTCGACCGCGTTATCGACCACCTCCTTCAGCAACACGTAGATGCCGTCGTCTAGGTGGCTGCCGTCACCGATCCGGCCGATGTACATGCCCGTGCGTAGGCGGATATGCTCCATCGGATCCAGGGTCTGGATCGCCTTTTCATCGTAGGCGACGGCTTTCTTGGCCATGGGGCTCCTCCGGTGGGTCAATTCAGTGACCGTTTGAACCTATAAGGTGGTCAGTATGTTGGGTTCGCCACGGGATCAAGGTACCACATGTGGTGAACTGGTGGATTTGCGCCATATGTGGCTGCCACACCTGCTGGTTGCCGCGATTCAGCCCCCCGCACACTGATCCCATGCCTATGACGAGTCGTTTGTGTGTCGCCGCGCTCCTGAGCTGCTGCCTAGCTTGGTGTCTGACCGGGTGCTCGCCTTCCAGCGGCCAGGGCTCAAGCACCCTGCCAGATACCGTGGTCTACGTAGACCCAACGGCGCCCGCAGGCGGGACTGGCACCCAAACGCGCCCGTTCCGCTCCTGGGCTTCAGTCACCTTCGTGACCGGAGGGACCTACCAGCAGCGACGCGGCACAGTGGCTTACGAACAGCTCACGATTGGCACCGATGACGTCACCCTCGGCAGCTATGGTTCCGGCCCGGCCCCCATCATCGATGGCTCGAGCATGCAAACCGGCTGGGTTGCGGCCGGTCTCAGTAACGCGGCCATCTATCGCTGCACCCCGGTGATGGCGGTGGGGGAGCATCTCGGCCATCTCAGTGTAGACGGCGTGGTGCCCATCTTTTTGACCTGGAACAGCGACGCCACCACCACCTTCACTGGAGCCAGCGCCGGCAGCTTTGCCATCTCGCCAACTGGCACGCTGTACTGCTGGACCAGCACCAGCGACGATCCGGACTTCCACCTGACCCGCATCAGCCGCCGCCTGTACGGCATCACGGCCACCGGCGTCACCGACTTGACCATCAACGACCTGCACATCCGCCACGCCAGCCTGCACGGGATCCACGCGCTCAACAGCAGCGAGGTCCACATTGCCGACACCGAGGTAGAGGATTGCGGCGGAGCGCTGGTTTTGGTCAGCCCGCTGACCCGCGCCGGCAATGGTATCGAATTCGGCGGCGCCTGCCGTGATAGCTCGGTGCGGCGCTGCACGATCAGCGACATCTTCGACAGCGGTATCTCGCCCCAGATCTACCAAGGCACGGTTACCGCGCGCGCCTTCACTTTTGCCAACAACCAGATTGCCCGCTGCGGCTTCGCCGGCATCGAGGTGGCCGTGCTCAGCAACGGCGGCGCCACCACCGGTTCGCAGATCGAATCAGTCAGCATTAGCGACACCACCATCACCAGCTGCGGCTATGGCTGGTCGCGCCGCCGCTACGGCCAAGAAGGGCGCGGCATCAAGGCAGCAGCCGACACCGGCGCCGGCAGCCTCGACGCGATCACCATCAGCACCTGCACCATCAACAACTGCGCTGGCGAAGGCATCTATCTCGGCGGCGACTGTGGCAGCGTGCAGGTGTCTACCAGCGCCCTCAACAATAACGCCCAAGACGGTCTGGCCTGGGTGTGCCCCGGAACCAGCGCACAGCTGGATTGCCGCAGTTCGCGCTTTGCTGGCAATGGCGGCAGCACGCGCTTCGGCCTGTCGGTGGCCGGTGGCAGCGCTGCCGTACGCCACAACAGCTTCGCGAGCAACGGCCTCGCCAACTGCGCGATTCTGAGCGTAGATGGCAGTCTGACCGTGCTGAACAACACCTTCAACAGCACCGCAGCCCAACTCTACAGCGCCATCCCACTCACCGGCAACGCCATCAACAACAACGCCTACCGCGAACACGGCGGCAACATCATCAACAACAACGGCACGCTCTACATCAGCGTCGCCGGCTTTCGGGCCTCCACGGGTCTCGAAACCCAAGGCGTCGGCGCGGCCGATCTAAATCTCAATGACCTGTATCCACAAGCCGGCTCGCCCTGCATCGGCGCGGGCAGCATCACTCCAGTCAGCACCGACTTCAACGGCCTCCCCTACCTCAGCCCCCCGAGCATCGGTGCCCACGCCAACACGC
>JAQIBG010000116.1 GCA_027859175.1 Planctomycetota bacterium
CCCTTGCCCCAAAACCCCTTGCCAAAGCCACGCACCCCCTGTGATGCGCTCCGTGAACCTCACCAACGCTGAACGTCGTGCCGCCTTTACTCCTCCGCCACTGGGCCCGTGGACGGTCCTCGCCCGCGTCCTGCGCTTGGGCTGGCGCTATCGCTGGTGGTTTCTGGGCAGCCTAACTGTCAGCGCCGCGTCGGCCGCTATCTTCAGTTGGTTGCTGGTAGCCATCGACCGCCTGTTCCGGGCCTGGTCGGCAATTGAAAATGCCGACCTGATCGCCAGCGACGAGCTCAACGACGCCTACGCCCTGATGGACTCCACCGCGCTCACCCTGCTGGCGCTGGCCGTGCCGGCCGCCGCCGCTGGCTATGGCGCCTACCTGATCGGCCAACGCTTAGCCAATGCCTGCATTCGCGATCTGCGCCTCGACTTCGTGACCCAGCTGGTCCAGCTCGACCTCGGCTTCCACAGCACGATGGAAAAGGGCGACCTGCTGGCGCGCCTGATGGACGACCTCGGCAACCTGCGCTCGATGGTGCAGCGCGTCTACGGCCGCCTCCTCCAACGCCCGATTGAGCTGTTCGTGATCGTGGGCTACGTGTGGTATATCAACTGGCGGCTCGGCGTGTTTGCCCTGGTCTGCATGATCCCGGTGGCCTTGGTGTTGATGCGCGTGATCGGCAAGATCAAACGCCGCAGTGAAGACGAACGTGTGGCCCTGGCTTCCAACGTGGTGACCTTTGAACAAATCGTGTCGGGCGTGCGCGTGATAAAAACCATGGGCTCGGCGCAACGCGAACGCGATCGCTTCGTGGGCTCCAACCAAGAGCTCTTCCTCAGCCAGATGAAGGTCGCCAAATCGCGCGCACAGAGCGAAGCCGTCACCTACGGCTCGATCTTCGCCTTGGTGGCCGGCTTTCTTTGGCTAGGCAATTCCTTATTCGCGGGCGGCCACGTTTCGCCATCCGACATGATGGTGACCCTGGCTGCGCTCGGCCGCATGACCTCCAACGTGCGCGAACTGCAGCACGCCGTGGGCGAGGTGGTGCAACACACCCCAGCCGCCGAACGCGTGTTCGCGGTGCTCGACCAGGTGCCGTCGATCCCAGACGACCCCGCCAAGCCCGACTGCCCCGAACCGAAGGAGGCGATCAGCCTCGAGAACGTCGGCTTCCGCTACAGCCGCGACGACGAAGAAGTGCTGCGTGATCTCAGCCTGCGCGTGCCAATTGGCGACACCGTAGCCCTGGTTGGCCCCTCTGGTGGCGGCAAGAGCACGATTCTCGACCTGGTGGTGCGCCTGTACGACGTGACCAGTGGCGCCGTGTGCTGGGACGGCACCGACGTCCGCGAACTCCGCTCACGTAGCGTGATCGGGCACTGCGCCATCGTTGGCCAAGACGCCTTCCTGTTCGACGACACAGTCATTGAAAATATCCGCTACGGCCGCCCCGATGCGACCCGTGACGAGGTTGAAACCGCCGCCAAACGCGCCCACCTCCACGACGACATCTTGCGTCTCGAAGGCGGCGCTGGCTACGAAACCCGCGTCGGCGATCGCGGCTCGCGCCTTTCCGGCGGCCAACGCCAGCGCGTTGCCATCGCGCGCGCGCTCCTGCGCGACGCACCGGTTTTGCTGCTCGACGAACCCACCTCTGCCCTCGATGCCGACAGTGAATCGCACGTGCAGGCGGCACTCGAAGAACTCATGCGTGGCCGCACCACCATCATGATTGCACACCGCCTAGCCACCGTGCGCCATGCCACCACCATCCACGTGCTCGCCGGCAAAACCAACCCCGCCCAGCGCGGCAAAATAGTTGAATCCGGCACCCACGAAGAACTCGTCAAAATGGGTGGTATCTACGCCAAGATGGCAGCGCAGCAGAGCTTGGATATTGAGCCTCTGGCTGGGTAGGTTTGGGGTTCGCGCCTGTGGCTGGGTAGGTTTTGGGTTCGCGCCTACGGCGCTGTGGGTCCTGGGTCGTAGGGACAGCCAATAGCCCAGGACTGCATACCTTGGGAGGGGTACGGGGCGTCAGCCCCGATTCTAAGCCTGCCTGCAGGCGGCCCAGGACCCAGGACCCGTCTCGCCAAACAAGCCCAGCGCTTTCAGGCAATGACGCTGATAGGTTGGGGGTTCGCGCCTACGGCGCTGTGGGTCCTGGGTCGTAGGGACAGCCACAGACCAGGACTGCACATATACCTTGGGAGGGGTACGGGGCGTCAGCCCCGATTCTAAGCCTGCCTGCAGGCGGCCCAGGACCCAGGACCCGTCCCACCAAACAAGCCCAGCGCTTTCAGGCAATCCCGCTCAAGCACCCTCAGGAATAAACTTGGCCAAAAACTGTTGCCAGCGATGGATGCGCACCGCTTCTGGCAACACAATGGGATGCTCGATGGCGTAGTGCGAGGCCGCTGTGGCATCCATGCCGCGGGTCATGATGTCGCACAGTACCCTGCGCACGGCCTTCATGTGCCCGTGCTTGTTGGCCCAGTAATGGCGGAACCAATCGTCGGACGGTTTCAGCTCACCGGCCCGCTGCATCACCAAGGAAATCGTGTGCTGCTGGGTGGTATGGCGCAGCTTATACAACCCGTCGTCGCTGAAGGCGTCGTAGAGCTCGAGCTCCTTGGTTAAAACCTCTTCGCAGCGGCTCGCCGGCACGCCTTGCACACCCGCGTTCCACATCCGAATTTCCGGGCAGATTAGGTAGCCAGCGTAGGTCTTACCCGAGAGGTGCTTCCAGACCCGCTTGACCCGCGGGCTTGCGCCCTTGGCCCAGGGATACTCGATCTTGTGCATGTACAGTTGGCCATCAGCGATTGAGGCCAGCAAGGGGCGCAGGTCCTGGGTCGCCAGGATATCACTATCCAAGACCAGGAAATCCTGCGGGCCATCCGCCGCCACCAGCTTGCTTAGGGCCTCGATTTTGATCCGCGAAAACAGGTCATAGTTCCCGCGCCAGGCCTTGAGCTCGTCAGCGCTCGGCACCATGCACTCAATACGGTCACCAAACCACTGATAGCGCTCGGGACGGTCGGTGCACATCACGATACGCGTGGCCTGATCACCAAGATGACCGAGGCAGGTCAACACCGCCAAAAAGGCCTGATGATGCATCTCGTCATCATCACCGATGGTGAGGAAAAACAGGCAGGAAGGCATGGAAACGAGCATGGTACTTTTCGCCGCATGCCAAGGCCCAGTCCACACCTGCCCCCAAGGGCACCAACAAGCCGGCCCTAGCCTACGTACCCACACTGACTACCGTGCCCGCCACCACCACCCGGAGCTCGCCCTGCCTCGTATTGCCCTGCTTGCAGCCCTCGTGCTGTCCATGCCCACACTGCTGTTCGCGGAGATGAAGGTCCACGAATTCAGCTATGAGATCGACGGCACCACCTTCGCCGGCACCGCCACCTGGTCAGACGCCGTGACCGAAACGCGACCCCTGGTGCTGATGGTTCCGAACTGGTTGGGACCCACCGCGGCAAGCCTTGAGAAGGCCAAGCTCATCGCCGGCGACCGCTACGTGGTGGTGATGGCCGATGTCTACGGCGTGGATGTGCGCCCCACCACCATGGAACAAGCCGGTGCTGCCGCTGGAGCCCTGCGCGCCGATCGGCCGCTGCTACGCCAGCGCGCCCGCCTCGCCCTCGACCAGGCCCTCGCCCTCGCCGGCACAGTACCGATTGACCCCAGCAAGCGGGCCGCGATCGGCTTCTGCTTTGGCGGCGGCACCGTGCTTGAGATGGCGCGCGACGGCGTGGCCGTGCAGGCCGTCATCAGCTTCCATGGCAATCTCGACACCCCCGATTCGAGCCTCGCCAAGCAGATCGTCACCAGCGTCTTGGTCTGCCACGGCGCCGCTGACCCCTTTGTGCCAGCTGAGCAGGTCAGCGCCTTTGTTACCGAGATGCAGCAAGCCGAGGTCGCCGACTGGACCCTGGTCCAATACGGCGGCGCCGTTCACAGTTTCACCGACCCCAACGCCGCCATGACCGGCAAGGCCGAGTACCACGAGCGCAGCGCCAAACGCGCCTTCGCCCTGATGCACAGCTTCCTGACTGAGCGCTTCGCTGAGTAAACCGGGGATCATTGCCCAAAGCACACGTGGATGCGGGTGGCGCTGCCGGGCGCGGCAGCCCACTCGGCCAGGGCTTGAGGCGCCGCGCTCAGAGCCACGCTGCGGCTGATCAACTGGGCGTGATCAATCGCACCGGCGCGGAACGCAGCCACCACGGCATCGAAGTCAGCGCGCAGCGCGTTGCGTGATCCGCGCACATCGAGCTCCTTCTGCACCACCAGGCTGGTGGTTATCGGCACGTCTTGCTTGGCGTAGCCGATACACGCCACGCGCCCGGCAAAGGCCACTGCCTCAATCGCCGCGCGATAGGTTGTCGCGGCCCCCACGGCTTCGATGCACACGGTCGCACCCTCGCCCTGGGTCTGATCGCGGATCGCCTGCACCACGTCGCCATCGCCGGCAATGCCAATGGCGGCGCCGAGCGCCTCGGCCTGCGCGCGCTTGTCGGCTGCCAGGTCTATTGCCAGCACGCGCGCACCGCGAATCACCGCAGCCACCACAGCACCCAAGCCAATCATACCACAACCGAATACGGCCACGGTATCGTGCTCATTGACCTCAGCCCGGGCTACCGCGTGGAAGCCCACCGCGCAGGGCTCTACCAGAGCCCGCTGGGCCGCGTCGAGGCCGGCACCGTCGATCAGATTATGCGCCGGCACACTGAGCAGGCCCTGCATCGCGCCATCGCGCTGAACGCCGAGGGTCTGATTGTTGCGGCAACAATTAACACGGCCAACCCGACACGCGCTACACGTGCCGCAGGTGGTATAGGGTAGCACCGTCACCGGATGCCCGACCGGCAGGGTACAGCCACTCGCTGCGCCCACGGCTTCAATGCGCGCCGCCAACTCATGGCCCAACACGCGCGGGAACGACACCAAGGGGTTGCGCCCCTGATAGGTGGCCAGGTCGGTGCCGCAAAAGCCGACACGCTCCAAGCGCAGATGAACCTGGTCATCGCGGCGGATCGGATCATCCAGCTGGCACACCGTGCACTGACCGGGTTCGGTTACGAGACAAGCCTGCATGTTTATTCCTTTAATTGGTACCACTGTACTGCGGTGCCACCAAACAGGGCGGCGCGTTCGCTCGCACTGAAGGCGGCCGACCAGGTGTCGACCACGCGAAACCAGGCTTGATAGGCCGCGGCAAGACCGCACACCGGCCAGTCTGACCCGAAAGCCAGACGCTCCGGCCCGAAACAAGTCAGAAGATGGTCGAGATAGGGCCGCAGCGTTGCGTAATCCCAACGCGCATGATCGGCCTCGGTCACCAAACCCGAAATCTTGCAACACAGCTGTGGCCGTTGCGCCAGCGCCTGCACGCCCGGCGCCCATGCGTCAAAGCCGCCGTCGGCAATCGCCGGCTTGCCGGCGTGATCGAGCACGATCCGAAGATTGGGATGGCGATCGAGCAAACGCAGGGCTTCCGGCAATTGCCGTGGATAAATCAACAGGTCGTAAGCCAGGTCAGCATTCGCGCAGGCTTGTAGACCCGGATCGATCTGGCCCGCATCAAGAAAGCCGTCGGCTTCGTCTTGCACCACGTGGCGCAAACCGCACAGCGCAGAGCCTTGCCGGCCGGCGATCTGATCGGCGCAAGCGTCACTGCTCATATCGAGCCAGCCAACCACACCGCGAATCCAGGGCTGCGCGGCGGCATGCGCGAGCAAACACGTGGTCTCTCCCTCGGTCTGCTGCGCCTGCACCGCCACGCAACCATCCAAACCACACTCCTGCAGTAAGGGCCATAGGTCTGCCGGCTGGCGATCGCAGCACAGGGCCTGTGCATCGCGCGGAATCCACGCGTAGGTGTCGGCGCTGTAACGCCAAAAATGTTGATGGGCATCGAGTCGCATCAGGGTTGCACCGCAATCAAGCCAGCCGCTTGCGCATCACGCCACAGAGCCGCGGGCACCGGCGTGCTGCCCAGGGCTAGGTTGCTGGCTGCGCGCTCAGGGCGCGAGGTGTTGAGCGCCACCGCCGCCGCGCCAGCCACGTCTAAACCAAAGCGCACGCAGGCTACGGCGGGGTCAACCGCGTGGTCTGCGCATAGGGCATGAAAGGCTGCGCGCCACGCGAACAGATCGGCGTCGACCACCGAGTCGGGCTCGCGATAGTCGTAGAATGACCCACCGGTGAGAAAGCCGGCGTGGAACACTGCCGAATTGATCACGGCGATGTCTTGTGCATGGCAGCGGGCCACAAACGCAAGCAAGGCCGGTGGGTGGCGATGCACGGTCAGGCTGCACGCCAGCATCACCCAATCCAAAGGCACCGCTGCAACCAAGCGCTCAATCACCCGCCAGTCTTTGGCACCCACCCCCACCGCGCGCACCAAGCCGGCATCGCGCAGGGCAAATAATTCATGATAGGCCGCGAGGATGTCGTCCCAGCGCGCCTGCGCGTCAGCGGCATCGCTGGCCGCAGCCAGATATTCGTCTGGATCGTGCACCGATACCATGGCCGGGGCATACGGCCCCAACAGGTCGCAACCCTGCTCATAGCAGGCACGAATGCCCGCGGCCGAGATGCACTGTTCGGCATCGTGGTCGAGGCCCTGCCACACGCCTGGCTCAAACTGGGGCTCACTGCCCCGCAGGGGCACTTGCCGCCAGCCCAACTTGTTGCTGATCAGCGCGGCTTCTGGCGGCACCTCAAGCTCTTCAAGGCAACGGCGGATTTCGCTCAGAGCCAAACCAGCACCGTATTTGCCGGCGCTATCCAGCACCACGCGGTGGCCACTGGCCTGATGGGCCGTGACGCAAGCGGCCACAATGGCGCGTTTGGCCTCCGGCTCAATTGCGCGGTATAGATTTCCAAGGGCACTGGTGCCGAAGATCACGGGCGGCAGATCGATACCGGCCGCGCTCAAGCGGGCGCTGGTGGGAACACTGGATGCAGGCATGACGCCATCATAGCCCAGCCAGCTTCAACTAGCGATGCGCATTATACGCATATGATCGGAATAAATGCGCACGACTTCGCACAGCGCCAATCGCGCCATCGCCATCGCCCTCAACCTCGACGACGCCTATGACCAAGGTGTGGCGCGTGGCATTGCGCGCTATGCGCGCGAAGCCGGCGGCTGGGATCTGCACGGCTATGGCTGGATGTTCCGCCCGCTCAAGCAGGCTTCGCAGCATTTGGCTGGCGCCATCGCCCGCGTCACCGGCCGCGCCGATGCGCGCCGCATCAGCGCGCTTGGCGTGCCCACGGTTGACGTGGCAGGGGCCGTGCGCGACGTCGGCTTTTACACAGTCTGCAACGACGACGAGCGCACCGGGCACATCGCCGGGCAGCACTTTGCCAAGGCTGGCTTCAGCCAAGCTGCGTTCTGCGGCGTCAGTTCAGTAGCCTGGTCGGCCGCGCGCTGCGCGGGCTTTGTCGCCGGCTTCGGCGCGCCAGTCCGGCGGCGCTTTTTGCGGCCCCTGAGCGCCTGGCGCAGCGGCGCCTGCAGCGACGAACTCAGCGCCTGGCTGAACGCCCTGCCCAAACCCTGCGCGCTGTTCGCCAGCCATGACGTGGCCGCCCTGCGTGCCAGCCAGGCCTGCGCCAACATCGTCATCGCCGTGCCTGAAGCGGTCGCGATCCTCGGCGTCGACAATGAAGACCTCGCGTGCGAACTCGCCCACCCCAGCCTGTCGAGCATCCCGATCGACACCGAGGCCCTCGGCTATCGGGCCGCCGCAAGCCTCGACGCGATCCTCAACCGCCAGCCCACGCCGCGCCGGCAATTATTGCCACCACGCGCACCAGTCCTGCGGGCCTCAAGCGCCATCACCCTGCGCAGCGCCGATGCCATCGTGGAACGCGCGCTTGAACTCATCAACGCGCGAGCCTGCGCCGGTATGAACGTGGCCGAACTGGTGCGCGAATTCAGCCTGTCACGCCGCAGTTTCGAGCAGCGCTTCAAGCGCGCCACCGGCACCAGTCCACATCGGATGCTGACACAGGCCCGCCTGCGCCAGGCCGAGCAACTCCTGCACGGCACCCAGCTGTCGATGGCCGCCATCGCCCAACGCTGCGGCTATGGCGACCCACGCTCGCTACACGTAGCGGCCCTACGCGTGTGGGGCTGTGCGCCCAGTGCGCTGCGCGCCCGCAGCTAGCTCAGCCGCCGGCCATCGCCATCCGCGCATCCAGGCCAGCCCGCACCATCGCTAGGTAGCCCGCCTGCGGCACATAGTCGGGCACGCTATTGCCGGTTCCCAAGGCGTAGCCACCGCGCCGCGCGCTGCGCTCGAGCATGGCGCGACTACGCAGATACACCGCCTCCGGCTCATTGCGACAAATGAAGTCGACATCGATGCCGCCGAGAATCGCAAAGCGGTCGTGATAGGCCTCGTAGGCATCTTCAACCGGGAGGATGGTGTCTTCGTAGCTATGCCGAGCGTCAAAGCCGATGTCTACGATGTCTTCAACGATAGTGCTGAAATTACCGCAACTGTGCAACGCGATCGGCTTGCCGGTCGCGTGAACCGTGTCAACGATGCGCCGATGCCAGGGAAACACATGCTCGCGCAGTTGATCGGGCGTCAGCATCGGCTGGGTCCGGAAGCCCCAATCGTCGTTGGCGATGCAGAAGCCAATCGTGTCGTAACTGGCCACGACCCGATAATGCTCCACCAAGCACGCCCCAACCCGCGCAAACACTTCGGCCACCCAGTCTTCCTGATCCATCAGCGCAAAGCACAGGGTTTCAAAGCCAACCAGTTTGATGGTATTTTCGAGCACCCCACTCGGGCCCATCCCCATCAACTTCATACCGTCGGGTAGGTGCGCGGCGATACGTTCGAGCATGCTGTAGTCACACGTGCTTGCATCCGGCCAGGCAAAGGCTTCGAGGCTGGCCTCGTCACTGATCACGGCCCCATGGTTAAGACTGATCGACGCCTCGCCCTCCTTCGTGGCTTGCGCAGCGCCAAAACCAAAGGGCATATAAAACGAGGCTGCGGTGGCGTAGTCGTAGCCAGCACGCGCGTAGGCAGCCACCAACTGGCGCAGACACTCGAAGGGGTCTTGGCGATCGACCGCAAAGCCCGCCAAGCGTTCATACAGGTCGTCATTGAGGAAGAATTCAAAGAAGGTCGCCCGGGCCGGTTCCTCGCGGCGTAACACCGCCAAGAGTTGATCGAAGTCTGGCTCACAGCCCAGGGCTGGCAGCTCGCTATCGGGTGTAGTCACGCTTTACTCCTCGGTATCCGTTTCACTGATGGATTGCTCAATACTACCGATTCCCGCTAGTAGAGTCGATGCCGGGAGCGATCATTCGGTATCCCAATCGCCTATGCCAGCCCCCCTCCCCGGTATTGACAGCGGCCACGAACTGCTGGCCCAACTGCGCCCCTACCTACGCAGTTGCGGCAATGATCGGCGCCCAGCCTGGCATATGGGCGAGCGCTGCTTGCTCGACTACTTGCTGGTGTTCATCAAAGATGGCCGCGGGCGAGCCACGCTTGCCGGCGCCGAGATCACACTGGAAGCGGGCGATCTGCTGTGGGTGCCGCCCAAGGTGCGCCACGAAATGTGGGGCGAGGCCCCCGGCATGACCTGCCCCTATGTGCACTTCGATCTGCTGTATCGCCCCAGCCACAGCCACTGGAGCTTTCACATCCCCGGCGGGGCAACCGAACTCGGTGACCTGGAACCCCTGTGCCACCCGCCCCTGCCC
>JAQIBG010000193.1 GCA_027859175.1 Planctomycetota bacterium
ACCCAAGCCCGGTTCACCGTGCCCGCCTCACCGTAGTTATTGCCGGCGCGATCACGCCCGCGCGCGAGGTAGATCTGATGCAAGCCATCACGACCAGTACTGCTGCCGTCAAAGCGACTAGCGGTGGAACAATAGCGCATGATATAACCACACCGACGCTGACTGGAGGTGTTGGCGGCCGAGCCATGAATGCAGCGCGCATGGTGCAGGCTGTACTCGCCCGGCGCGAGCTCACAGGCCACCGCCGTGTCAGAATCAAATTGCCCGGCGCTGATTTCAGTAGCAAAGACAGATGGGTCATCGACTGCCACGTCATGGTACGCGCTGTAGCCACCGGCGTGACTGCCCGGGATCACCTTCATGCAGCCATTACTCAGCGTTGACGGGTCAATCGCCAGCCACACCGTGACCACCTCCATCGGATCCCACATGCCCTTCCAATACGCTGAGTCTTCATGCCACGGCACGCGACGCCCGTCTCCGGTCGGCTTGCAAATGAAATGGTTGGAGAACAGCGCGATGTCGGGGCCGATCAGATCTTCAACCACATCAAGCACGGCATCGTGCAGCAAAAAGCGGAACAGTTCGGGGTGATAGAAATGCGGCACATCCATATGCTCGGTACGGCCACCGGCTGCAGCCCAACTGGCCACGAGGCTCTCGGTCGTGGCGCTCAGCGCGGCATAATCTGCCGCTGGCAATAACTGCCGCTGCGGCAACAAATAGCCCTGCTCCTGGTAGTGGTGGACCTGGTCTGGGGTGAAAACCTTGGCGGTGGTAGTGGTGCTCATGGCGATCGGCTCTCCTGTGATCGCGGTGGAAAGTCAGGCTGCGAGTTTACCGCAGCCCCTGGCGAGTAATTCATCACGCCAACGCGCCGCATCTTCGGCGGTGGCACTGGGGCGGTCGAGAATGCTGAGTCCGGTTTCAACTGCCTTGGCACTGCCATGACGATGATAGGGCATCAAGCAAACGCGCTGCACGCTGGGCTCCCGCGCGCGCACGGCGATGTCGTCGAAATGCTCGGCGCTGTCGTTAAGACCCGGCACCAAAGGGCAGCGCAACCATACCGCTGCACCGGCGCTGCAGAGCAGTTCAAAGCTGCGCTCCACGCGGCGGCGGTCGACACCCGTGAGCTCCTGATGCTGACTCGCACTGGCTTTCCAATCGAGCAGCCACAGATCAACCACGGGCACCGCAGCCGCAATCGCACCGGCAGCAACATGACCGCTGGTGTCACAACAGGTGTGGATCCCGACTGCCTGCGCACGAGTAAACACTTCACAGCTGAATGCCGGCTGCGCCAAGGGCTCGCCGCCCGACACCGTCACGCCGCCGCCGCTGTGCTGCATGCTGACCCGATCGCGCTCGAGCAGCTCGGTCACCTCGGCTACCGTCATGTCGTTACCTGACAGGCTCAGCGCCCCACTCGGGCACACATCAACACAGGCACCAGTGGCATCACAGCGCGCAAAATCAACGACCCGCTCGTTACCAGTCAAAGACTGGCAGCCAGTGGCACAGGCCGTGACGCAGGCCCCGCACGCTAGGCAGTCTGCACCCTTGAAGCGCAACTGCGGCCACATCGACCAGGTCTCTGGGTTATGGCACCAGGCGCAGCGCAACGGGCAGCCCTGCATAAACACGGTGGTCCGTAGGCCAGGCCCGTCATGCAAAGCCGCGCGATGCACGGCGCTCACCAAACCGGTGGTTTCAGTGCAGGGCACGGTCGCAGATCTCCTGCTGACAGGGGCGGTCTAGATCAACAAAGCGCGCCGAGAAACCACCCACGCGCACCATGAGGTGCTGGTACTCGCCTGGCCGCTCCATCGCCGCCTTGAGTTCACCAGGCGCGGTCACCGTAATCATGACCTGGCTGCCACCGGCCGCCCAATAGCCGGCCAATAGCGCACGCACTGGCTGCTCGCCACAAAACCACGATGCCGACAAGCTCAAATTCTGCACCGCGCCGGCGTGGTGATCACAACGCGGCGCTGCGCACGACCGCAACATCGCCATCGCACCAGCGCGCCCACGCCCGGGCTGCGGATTCACGGCATTGGCCAGTGCCGTGCGGGCGTGGCGCCCATCGGCACTGGCGCCGGTCTGCATGCCCAGGTGGGTGTTGGCGCTGTTATTGATGCACACCACCAAATAGTGATCCAAGCCGGCCGAGGCCGCACGCGCCTGGCACGCCACACAAACTTGATCATGCAGGCGTCGGTACCATGCATCGGCCTGGGCATCGTCATTGCCAAAGGCCGGCACCAGTCGCGCCCGTGCGCGCAGCACCTCGGCACCGCGCCAGTCGTCACGCAAGGCCACGCGCAATTGGTCCAAGTCACAATGACCATCAATAAATACCAGCTGCTCGATGGCGTGCAGGCTATCGGCGGCATTCACGAGACCATAGCTCTCCATGGTGCCGCCGCGGTGCCGAATGCCGCCGGCCAACAGCGCCTTGTTGCGCGCGAGGCAATCGTCACTCAGCGCCGACGGCAACAGCAAACAAGCGTCTTGAGCCAGACCGTCATAACTGGCGACCTGACCCACCACCAGGGCATCAAGATAGGCGCAGACCCGATCCTCGTAGGCAGCGATTAACGCGTCTATATCTGAGAAATGCGGAACACGGTGCTCAGCAGGCAAATGCGCCGGCAGGGTGGTACTGCCACAGGGTAGACCAAACAGCACCTCCTCCATAATCCGCAAATGATTGAGGATGCCGTTGGGCGTATCCACCCCAGCGTGATGAATGGTGTATTCGCCGCAGCCATACGGCAGATAGTGCACGGCCTCGTCCACACTGATGGCCATCGCGACCGCCACCGCCGGTACGTTGACGCTATCGTTATACAGAATCGGATAGGTGCGCCCCTTGGCCAAGAGCTCCAAGGCGCGGTCACACAAGGCGCCGTCCTGCTCGGGCGCCAGACGCAGACTCAGCTGCGGCAGTATTTCACCAAGCCGGTCGCTCGCCTCCAGGGCGAGCAGCGCAAAGGCATCGGCCGCGGCTGGATCACGACGACCGATACCACCAATAATAACCCGCCCGTTCCAGATATTGCCGCGTTGCGCGATGCGAAACCAGAAGGCATCAACCAGGGCCTGAGCCTGGTCATGATCAAGACGACCCGCAGCGAGATCAGCCTGCAGATACGGCCCGGCCCAATCGTCGATCCGGCCATGATTCAAACTGCCGCTGGCAACCGCCAGCAGCCACCCCAACTGCAATGCCTGCCGCAGGCTTTGCGGCGGGCCACAACGCAGCGCCTGCAGATCGGCTGCCAACGGCGCATGCGCCTGTGCCACCCACGCGGCCAACACGGCATCAAGCCCAGCAAGGACCTGCACCACGCCAGCACCAAAGTCCGACCCCAGGGCCTCAACCCGCGCCCGCAGCCCCGGCAAGCCCTCGGCGCACACCCGCGCGTAGTCAGGGGTCAAACCTGCGATCCGGAACAGCGGAAACGCGGCACCAGGGTGGCCGGTAAAATCGCGCCCCGCGAAAGCCGCATCGGCCGCACCAAAGCGCGCCTCGGCGCGGCCCCGGCTCAGATGCGGCCGCCAGTACGCCGCCAACTCGGCAATGCGCGCTGCCTCCTCGCCAGTCCAGTCGCACCCATCCCATTCGGCTTGATTCCAATACCAGCCGTAGCCGCCTGGCTCGGGCGAGAAACCCAGCGGCGGGGCCACGGCCGCTGGCGGCGGCAGGCAATCATCCGGATCAAGCCCGGCAAACAGATGCGGCAGCTGCGCCGCCACGCAGCGCGCCTCGCGCTCGGCGATGCTGCCGCCTGCGGCGTGCGCAGCGGTAAAGGCCTCGGCGAACCCGAGCCAAGTATCAGAAGCAGCGGTGGCCGGTGGGATGCGAACTGCGGTAGGAGCCATGCCGCCATCATACCGGCCTAGGTGATTAGCGGTGGTCAATATCGTGATGTTTTGTATCTTTTTGTGATATGGATCTGATCCGCTGGGCCCATCTCGCACCCCGCGCCGACGGCTGCCACGTGGCCCGCAGCCACTACCGGCCGGGATCGGTGCTGGCGATGCACGACCACGATTTCGCCGAACTGAGCTGGATCGAACGCGGCAGCCTGATCCACGAGACGCCGCGCCAACGCCGCGAGCTCACTGCCGGTGCCGCCCTGTTGGTACGCCCGGGCCACTGCCATGGCCTACGCGGCGGCAGCGGCGGCGGTCGCCTGGTTAACATCGCCATCAGTACCACCATGCTCGGCGAGCTGGAATCCCGCTACGCCGGCGACCCAGCCTGGCCCTGGGCCAGCAGCGACGACATCACCTTGTTTCAGCTCGGCCCGGCCGACTTGGCCGCCATCAGCAGCGGTTTCGAGCGTTTCGCCCGCACCGGTGATCAACCCCTGTTGCGCGACGCCTTTATATGTGACTGCCTGGCGCGCCTGCGCGGCGATGACAGCGATGAACTGTGGCACGGGGCGCCGCCGTGGCTGGCTCAAGCCTGTGCCGCCTGTACCCGCCCACCACGACTCGCCGACGGCCCCGCCGCACTAGCCCAACTCACCGGGCGATCACGCGAGCACATCGCCCGCAGCCTGCGCCAGCATTGCGGCCTCAGCCCGCGCGAACTGTTTGTGGAACTGCGCTTACGGTACGCCACCGAACGCCTCGCCCTCGGCAATGAAGACATCACCACCATCGCCCAGCACTGCGGCACCGGCAACCGCAGCCACTTCACCACCAGCTTCAAGCACCGCTACGGCTGCACGCCCGGCGCCTATCGTCGGCGCTCGCGCCTTGCCTCGGGTTAACAGCAGGTGCTGGCATGCCTTACGCTCAACGCCAAATCCTCTTCAACGAAGATTGTTATCTTTTGTATAAGGTATATAGATAACAAACGGAGAACCCCTCATGCTGCGCCCCCTGCTCCTGCTTCCCCTGCTCTGCACCAGCCTCGCTGCGGCCGACAATCTGGTCCGCAACGGTAGCTTCGAACACAGCACCCAGTATTGGCCCGAGGCCGGCATCATCGATCACGACGTGGCCACCCACGGCGCATCGAGCGTGCGCCTTGAAGGGAAGCAAAACCTCCGCTCGGCCTCGTTCACGCTTGAGCCGGGCCGCAACGTGACCGTCAGCTTTTATGCTAAGGCCGCAACGGCCGGTTACGTCAGCATTAACCCACGCCCCTCAAATCGGATCGTCGGCCAAAAGTCCAAATGGGCCTGGAACAAAGATCACAACTATAC
>JAQIBG010000220.1 GCA_027859175.1 Planctomycetota bacterium
GCGAATACCAACCCGCCCTCGGCGGCGTGGGCACCGTTGGCATGATTGCCCGCTACTACTTCGGCAACCGCGTCGGCTTTACCGAAGAGATCGACATCGGCACCCGCTCTATGGGGCCCGCCAAGATGCCCGGGGTGCATCCGGCCGACTGCAATATCGAATGGAAACAACAGTGGTACGCCGACAGCAACGATCGCGCCGGCACCGCGCTGTGGTTCAACGCCATCGGCTGCGGCGCGGTGGTTGATGATGGCTTTGTGCGCGGCGTGCTGGTTGCCACCCCGCATGGCATTGGTGTGGTGCGCTGCAGTGCCGTGGTAGATGGCTCCGGCAGCGCCGACGTGCCCGCCCACGCCGGCGCCGACACCGAAGCGATCGACGCGCGCCACGTTGCGATCCAAGGTGCCGGTCTCGGCCCGCGCCAACCCGGTCATCAATACCGCAACACCGACTGGACTTTCATCGACGACAACGACGTGGTTGACACCACCCACGCCATGGTGGCCGCGCGCCGCAAATGGCCCAACGAGTTCGACCTCTCAACCCTGGTCGACAGCCGCGAACGGCGCCGCATCAAGGGCGACGTCACCGTGTCGCCGCTCGATCAACTGGCCGGCCGCACCTGGCCCGACACCATCGTCACGGCGCACTCCAACTTCGACACCCATGGCATGACCATCCATCCGATCTTCATGGTCAAGCCGATGGACAAGGCCGCCCTCGATGCCCACGTGCCGTTCCGCTGCCTGTTGCCCGCACAGTTGCGCAACGTGGCCTGCACCGGTCTCGGCAAGAGCGCCCATCGTGACGCCCTGCCAGTGATCCGCATGCAGCCCGACGTTCAAAACGAAGGCTACGCTGCTGGCGTCGCAGCCGCGATGGCCGCCGCCTCCACCCAGGGCGACCTGCGCAGCATCGACATGGCCGCGCTGCAAGCCCACCTGGTCGACATCAAGATCCTGGCCGAAGAGGTGCCCACGCATCACGACTCCTTCCCCTTACCCGCGCACGAGTTGACCGCAGCGATCGCCGAGGGCACCGACAGCTACCTGGGCTTGGCCACCATTTTCGCCCAGGGCGAAGCCGCGCTTCCAGAACTGCGCAGCGCCTTCAATAATGCCACTGGCGAGCTGCGCCTGCGCTACGCACAAATTCTCGGGCTCTTGGGCGACGCCACCGGCGCCGCTGAACTCGCCACCGCCATCGCCGGCAGCGAGTGGGACGAGGGCTGGAACTACCGCGGTATGGGCCAATACGGCCGCTGCATGAGCCCGATTGATGACCTCTTGGTGGCCCTCGGCACCAGCGGCAGCACCGAGCACGGCGCCATGGTAATCGACAAGATCACCAGCCTCACCGCCGAGCACCACATGAGCCACAGCCGCGCCGTGTCCGAAGCCTGCGAACGCCTGAAGCTGACCGAGGCCGCGCCCGCCCTGGCCGCCTTCCTGCGCCAAGACGGCATCGCCGGCCATCACCACGACTCAATCCGCGCCGCTCAAGCAGCCGCCAGCCCCGATGCCTGCGACACCGCCGTGCGCAACGTCAGCCTGCGCGAGCTCCACCTCGCCCGCGCCCTGTATCGCCTCGGCGACCACCAAGGCCTCGGCGCCGAGATCCTCGGCAACTACGCCAGCGACCTACGCGGCGTCTACGCCCGCCACGCCCAAGCGGTGCTCGCCGAAACACCTGCGCTCGTCACGGTTTAGACGAGCAGGAGCTGAGCAGAAGCAGGAGCAGGAGGAAGTTGAGGGAGTTGAGGTCCGAGTGAGGGAGTTGAGGTCCGAGTGAGTTTAATAATTTCAGACTAAGCCACGTTTACAGATCACGTGCAGTGCCCGAGCCTCTGTTTCCTCACCAAGCCGGCGCGCGGTAGTGCTCGGCACCAACCCCACCAAGCCCTACCGAAGCTGCACCCACCCTCAAACCCCTCACTCGGACCTCAACTCCCTCAACTTCCTCCTGCTAATTCTTGCTAACTCCCACGAATCTCAGCGCGGCTGAGCCACAAGCAGGCGGCAGTCTTCGGTTCCGTCCAAAGTCCAATCGCCAGCGCAGGCGGGGACGAGGTAGCTGCGCATCGGGGCCATGCTGACGGCGCCGGCGGCGGTGCGTAGGGTGCCGGCACCCTCCAGCAAGATCACGATGCTACAGGCGCCCGCGGCGCTACCGCCGGTGCTGCGCGCGCGGCGTTCTTCGACGCTGAAATAGGCACAATCGGCCAAGGGACGCACGCTGCCGCCCTGGGGATGGTCAACCGCGGCGCCACCCGACGGGCCCCACTCTTGATCGGAGAATTGGATCGTGGCCATCGACTCGGCAACGTGGGTTTCACGCGGCTTGCCGTCTAAACCAACGCGACCCCAGTCGTACACGCGGAAGGTGCAGTCGGAGCTCTGCTGAACTTCGTACAGCAGACTGCCGGTACCGAGGGCGTGCACAGTGCGCGCCGGCAAAAAGAAAAAGTCGCCATCGCTGGTATCGAAGCGATTCAGCAACTCGGGCACACTACCGTCGGCCAAGCCGCCCTCGAAAGCCGCCGCATCAACGCCAGCCTTGGTGCCTTGGAACAGCTCGCCGCCATCGCCAAGCATAAACCAGCATTCGGTTTTGCCGCGCGGGCCTTTGTCGAACTGTACTGCGAGCTCGTCATCCGGGTGCACCTGCACCGACAGGCGATCATTGGCATCAATCATCTTGACCAGCAGCGGAAAGTCGCCGCCATCGTAGCTCGCACCCACCAGGTCGGCACCGCAGTCGCTCATCAATTGCGCCAAGCTAGTGCCAGAAAGCGGCCCCTGGTCGACCACCGACATGCCGCGTTCCTGCTGCGAGATATCCCAGCTCTCGCCCACTGGGCCATCGGGCAGGTCATCGCGCCACTGCTCCATGCGGCGACCACCCCAGACCACGTTCTGGTAGCAGGGTTTGAACGAGAGCGGTGCGACGAGAGCGGCTGCGCTGACCATGGGAACTCCTTGTACACGGGCAATAAAGGCCATACCAGACAACCGCCGGAAGGAAACGCATGACCCGTACCGACCCCCTCCCCAGCTGGCGCGAGCAGCTCACCGCCACGGTTTCCGACCGCCCCGCCGAGGGCTTCAGCGCCGAGGGTGTGCGCGGCCTGTTTCTCAGCGGGCCGCAATGGCGCGGCGCCGACACCGAAATCTTCGCCTGGTATGGCTGCCCAGACGGCCCCGGCCCGCATCCGGCCATGGTGCTGGTTCACGGTGGCGGCGGTACCGCCTTCGACGACTGGGTACGCCTCTGGACCAGCCGCGGTTTTGCTGCCATCGCGATGGACACCTGCGGCTGCACTGCCGGCGGCGAACACTCACAGCGGCCACGTCACGAACACGGCGGCCCACCCGGCTGGTGCGGCGCAACGCAAATCGACTGGCCGATCACCGATCAATGGCCCTGGCACGCCACCGCAGCGGTCATTCGCGCCCACAACTGGCTGCGCCAGCAGAGCGAGGTTGATGAAAAGCGCATCGGCATCACCGGCGTGAGCTGGGGCGGGGTCATCACCTGCTGGACCAGCTCGGTTGACCACCGCCTGGCCTGTGCCGCGCCGGTTTACGGCTGTGGCTATCAGAGCATGAGCCCGAAATTTCCTAGCGAAGCGGCCCAACTCGGCGTGCACGACCGGTGGTGTGGGCAGTGGGATCCCCAGTTCGTTCTCAATCAGGTCACCTGCCCGACGCTGTGGGTCAACGGCGATGAAGACTTTGCCTTCCCGCTCGATGCCTGGGCCGCCAGCGGCGAACAGATCACCCAGGCCACGGTGCAGCGCAGCATCCACCACGCGATGGCGCACGGCCAATCGCAAGGCGCCGAACCCGAAGAACTCCACGCCTTTGCTAGGCATCATCTGTGCGGCGGCCCAGCGCTGCCGATGCTCAGCGCGCCGCATCAGCAAGACGGCCGCTTGCACGCCATGGTCACCACCGATGTGACGATCGCATCAGCCGAATGCATTCTCAGCGCTGATACCGGCCTGTGGAACGAGCGGGAGTGGCGTCTGACCGAAGCCAACTATGGTGCCCATACCGGCATGGTGAGCGCGGCAATGGCGGAAACTGATCGCGCCGGCATGCTCACCGTCATAACTGCCGACGGGCTACGCCTGTCGACTCGCCCGTGGGACCGCGATACTCCCGAAGGGCCGTAACCAAAGGAGCCAGCCATGGGTAAGTCTACTATCAGTGCCACGCTTGTGACCTGCGCTCTGTGCTTGCTGGCCTCGGCGGTCCAGGCCGCCGAAGCCGCGCCCGATGCCAACCAGCAGCTTGCGGACATCAGCGCCCTACTTGCGGCCAGGGAAGCACTCTCGGCACCAAGCAGCGATGAGCTCGCCCAGGCCCTGGTGATGGAAATCGCTGAACTGGTCGAAACCCGTCAAGCCCTTGATGCCGCCACGCCGTCCCCAGCGGTGCATCTCAGCTTTGTATTCCAACATCCCGATGGCGAACAACCGGCACTCGGCGTGAGCACCACCGTGGGCGCGTTCGCCGTTGAAGGCGGCGACGACGAGGAGCGCCTGGAGATTGCAGGCGGACTGGTCAGCACCGAAGCCGGCCTGATGTTGGCATTTGAAGCGCATGGCGGTGGCGACAGCGGGCCTTACGGACGTGGCCGCGTGCCACTCCAGATGGGGGTCCCCACGGTATTACTGCGCTTTGGCTCCAGCGCGCTGCTTGTCACCGCGCACCCCCTCATCAGCGGAGAGCTTGCCCCATGAAGGGCCTCGCTGCACTGTCTGTCGTTGGCCTGCTGGTGGTGCTGAGCATCTCTGGCGGCCTAGTGGCCCAAGCGTGGCATCGCTGCACGCGCATGCCGCCGATTGAAGTTGCGGCAGCCACCATCATCGCGGCCGACCTCCAGCCCTGGCTGCACGATGGCAAAGCCCTCGGCGGCGGCACCTGGCATGTGCGCAACGTTGAAGGCCGGCGCGAGATTGAATACCACCGCCGACGCGATGGCCAGGCGATTGACTGCGTGTGGATTAAAGAAATTGATGACCTGCGTGCCGCCACCAGTGCCGAGGCCTACTGGATCGGTCAAGTGGCGCCCTACGAATCGATCGCCGGGGTCAGCTTTGAACGCTTCCAACTACCGACCATGTGCACCAGCATGGCAACCCGCGTCACCGCACCGAACGCCCCCACCACTATCCTGGCGGTAGCCAACAAAGGTCAGCACCTGCTGAGCCTGAATCTGGCCGGCTTCGACACGATCGATCCCAAGGAACTGGCACGGTTGATTGAGCGCCGCCTCGAATAGCTGGCGCAGCCCAGCCATTCCCAGCCGCCAGCGCGGCACTTAGCCGAGCTGTGAAGCCACCACCGCATCGGCCAAGGAAGCCATGGTGGCCTCAGTAGCGGTGATCACGGTATAGGCGCCATGCGTTTTGAGGGTTTCCGTGGTGCGGCGCCCGATCGAGATCCAGGCGCAACCATCGGCCTTGAGTCGCCGCCACGCCTCCGCCCCCACCGCAGCAACAAAACGCTCAACGGTTGCAGAGCTCGCAAAGGTGATGGCATCGATGCTCGTGCGCTCAGGCAAAGCCCCCGGCTCGGTGCTCACGCCGCGATACGCCTCCACCGCCACGCAATCCCATCCGGCAGCGCGTAGGCCATCAAGCACCACCGGTCGTGCATTGTGAGCCTGGGGCAACAAGGCGCGCTGCGCCGTCTGCTCGGTCAGCGCCGCCACCAGCCCGTCTGCATCGGCCTGCTCGGGCACTAGAGCCACGCGCAAACCCTGCTCGCGCGCAGCCTGAGCGGTGCCCGGGCCAACACAGGCCACTGGCGGCCAACCATCCACAGCCAAGGCCCGCGCGCGCGCGCAACTCCGTTCCACCGCATTGCGCGAGGTGAACACCGCCAGGTCAAAGCCGGGCAGCGCTCCTAAAGCAGCATCCAAGGGCCCCGAGTCAGCCGGTGGATCAATCCGCAGCAGTGGAAAGAAATACAACTCCGCGCCCCGCGACGCCAACAAAGCAGCCAGCTCGCCGGCCTGCTCAGGCGCCCGCGTAATAACCACTCGCTTGCCGGTTAGGGGGCGATCCATGGGCGCGATTGTCGCTCGACCCCGGCCAGGGTCAAAGGGTAGAGCGGGTTCCTGGAGGTAGAGGTCCTGGGTCCTGGGACGCCTGCAAGCAGGCTTAGAAGTGAGGAGGCCCGACGGCCGCGAGACCCCATGAGCCCAGCGCGGCAGCCATCACAGCGATCACGGCTGTCCCTACGACCCAAGCACCGTCAGGTGCGTACCAGGACCGAGGACCCAGACCTACAACTTACCGTGGCAATCCTTATACAACCCACCGCTGCCACACGGGCAGGGATCATCCGGCTGGGGCTGCATCGATGTATTGGTCTTGGAATTGAGTTGGGCGTCCATCTTCTGCGCGTCCATCTTTTGCGTGGTCGCGTTGGCTTTGCTGGCCACGCCAATCGGCTTGGGCGCAAAGCCACCGGCCTCGAGCATCCCGGGCACGCCCGGCTTGTTCGGCGCCTGCTGCTGATCGTTGACGATCTGCAAGCGAAAGAAAATCCGCGCCACATCGAGCTGAATCAGCTCCATCATGTTCTCGTAGCGGCGGAAGCCCTCTTCCTTGAAGCGGAGCTTGGGATCCTTTTGGCCGTAGCTTTCCAGGCCAATACTGCGCCGCAAACCATCCATGAAGTCGATGTGGTCTTTCCATCGGCGATCGATGGTTTCCAACATCACCAGGCGCAGCACTTGCGCCAGCACCTCTTCGCCAAATTCCTTACGCCGCAACTCGAAGCGCTCGCGCACCAGCCCGAGCAAGAAGTCACGACACGCATCGCCGCCCTGCTTGACCGGAATATCCGACTCGGCTGGCGGCTCAACACCGGTGTTCTCTAGGAAATCAGCGGCAAGGCGCTTGGCCAACTCGTCGCCGCGGATGCCGTCGGCAGCAGACTTTTGCACCACTTCGTCGAGCGCATGACCGTAGAGCTCGTAGAAGGTCTCTTCGAGCCCCTCGCCCTCAAGAATACGTTGCCGTTGAACATAGATCTGCTTGCGCTGCAGATTCATGACCTCGTCGTACTCGAGCAGATTCTTGCGAATGCCAAAGTTGTATTCTTCAACGCGCTTCTGGGCTTTTTCAACCGCCCGACTCACCATCTTCGACTCGATCGGCACGCCGTCTTTCAGGCCCATCGAACGCATCATATTGGCCATGGTTGGCCCGGCGAAGCGCTTCATCAACTCGTCATCGAGTGACAGATAGAAGCGCGAGCTACCCGGGTCGCCCTGACGACCACTACGACCACGCAGCTGGTTATCAATACGGCGCGACTCGTGACGCTCGGTACCGATAATGCGCAGACCGCCGAGGCCACGCACGTCGGCGCCCTCGCGCAGGCTGGTTGGCATTGGAAGCGGGTGCCAGCCCATCTCGCGACGGTGCTTGTTGATGGCAGCCAGTTGACCTTCGGTGTTGCCACGCAGCTTGCCGGCTTCGTCGTCACCGAGGAAGCGCTTGGCCCAAAGGTCAACCACGGCCTCATCGATATTGCTATCCTGGGCCTGAATGCGCTTCGGCGCCGTGCCACAGCTGCGCCAGTGCTTCAATAAATTATCGAAGCTCACGCGGCCAAGTTTGATGTCGGTACCACGACCAGCCATATTGGTAGCAATGGTTACGGCGCCGAGTTGGCCAGCATTGGCCACCACTTCAGCTTCGTGCTGGTTATGTCGCGCATTGAGCACGTTGTGCTTCACCCCGCGCCGCTTGAGGGTTTCAGACAGGCGCTCTGAGGTCTCCACCGACACGGTGCCAACCAAAATTGGCTGGCCGATGCCGTGCAGTTCTTCTACTTCCTTGGCAATCGCGTCGAACTTCTCAGGCTCGGAGCCGTAGATCAGGTCGGCCAGGTCATTACGAACGATCGGCCTGTTGGTGGGCACCGAAATCGGGCTGAGCTTGTAGATCGAGCTGAACTCGTTTGCCTCGGTCATGGCGGTACCGGTCATGCCGGCCAGCTTGCCATAGAGACGGAAGAAGTTCTGCAGGGTGATAGTGGCGTAGGTCTGGGTCTCCGGCTGAACCTTAACCCCCTCCTTGGCTTCCACTGCCTGATGCAGACCTTCCGACCAACGGCGCCCGGCTAGCACACGACCAGTGAACTCGTCAACGATCTTGATGTCGCCACCAACAATCAGGTATTCCTTGTCCTTGTGGTACAAGTGATGGGCCTTGAGCGCATTATCCAGGTAGTGCGGCAAGTGCATGCCTTCGGCGTCGTACAGGCTGTCGAGGCCAAATAGCTGCGTCGCGCGCTCGATACCCTCTTCGGTCAGGGTCACCGTACGATCTTTGATGTCGACTTCGAAGTGCTCATCAACCTTGAGCTGGCGTGCCACCTGGTCGGCCAACTGGTAGAACTCTTCACGCCCTTGGGCCGGACCACTGATGATCAAGGGGGTACGCGCTTCATCGATCAGCACCGAGTCCACTTCGTCCACGATGGCGAAATCGCGGCGCGTCTGGGCCTGGTCTTCGAGGTGCTGCTTGAGGTTGTCGCGCAGGTAATCGAAGCCGAACTCATTGTTGGTGCCGTAGGTCACATCGTAACCGTACACCTCCTTGCGCTCGCTCGGGACCATCTCGCTCTGAATGGCGCCAACCCGCATACCCAGGAAGCGCAAAATCGGTTCGTTCCACGCGCCGTCACGACGCGCCAGGTAATCGTTCACCGTGATGACATGCACGCCCTTGCCGTTGAGGGCATTGAGGTAGCACGCGAACACCGCAACCAGGGTTTTACCCTCACCGGTTTTGAGCTCAGCGATTTTGCCTTCATGCAGCACCGCGCCGCCAACCACCTGCACCTCGTGGGCGCGCATCCGGAACGGGGGCACCGACAAGGGGAAGCGATCGCGGATCTTGGCGTACACGCTGGCGGGCAGGTCGAGGTCCCAGCTCTTGGGCGCGTCTTCTCCGGCCACGCGCTCACGCATCGCCGTGACGGTTGCCAACTGGTCGCCAAACCACTCGTCGTCGAAGCCCGGCTCGCGTTCGAGCACCGCGTTGAGCATGCCCAATTGGCGGTCGGCTACTTCGCGCACCAAGGCGAAGGCTTCCACCTGCACCTCATCAAGGCTCGCGTCGTCTTCGCGCACGCGCTTGAGCAGGCCGGCCGCGATGGTGCGCAATTCGCCATCGTCAGCCTGCTGCATCTGTGGTTCGAGGGCATTGACCTTGGCTACGAAAGGTCGATACACCTTGACCATCTTCTCGTTGGTCGTGCCGAGGATCTTCTTGCTGACCGAGGTGAGCAGCTCCGTTAACGCCATCGGGCCTCCACTCCTACTTAGATGGGCCAGAACCACGCGCCCCAGCCCTCATAAAGGGCGAGGACTATAGAGGCCGCGCCCAGAGGCACCAGTGCCAAGGCCGCCAGCTGAGCCATTGCTCGAGCGGGTTGATCACTCCCCCGACCCCGTAGCGGCGGCCCAGCGCCAAATACGACAGGCATCGCATGGATAGCGCTGCTCAGGATTGCCCCCAAATCGCGCTGGAGCCGCAGCCAGGATCCCTAACCTGTTTCACCCGTGAGTGTTGCCCAGCTTCGTTTCGGTGAACAGCAGCTAGCGGTCGAGGGCGAGATGATCCTTGGCCGCAGCCCCGATTGTGCGCTTCAGCTGCAGGCCGAAGGCGTCAGTCGTCAGCACGCCAAGGTGTGCCTGGCTGCAGGTGGCTCGGTTCAGCTGGAAGACCTCGGCTCCTCCAATGGCACCCGGGTCAACGGCCGCAAGATTCCGGGCCCCGTGCGCCTGCGCGATGGCGACACCATCCTGCTCGGCCGCGCCGAGATCCACTTCAGCCAACCCAGTGCTGCTAGCGACACTGACTCGGCCCCGGTCAGCGCCATTTCCGATACCACACGCATTCGCGCGATTCGGCAACCCGAGTCGCTGGTTGGCGAACTGGTTGGCGGCTACCGCATCGGTGAAATGCTCGGCAAGGGCCGCTTTGGCGCCACCTACCGCGCCCGTCAGCTCAGCCTCGATCGCAACGTCGCCCTCACCGCGTTTTGGACCGGCATCGGCGCCGATGACCCCGGCGCCGCCGACGGCCTGTTGCAGAAAATCCGCAACGCCTCGGCGATTAGCGACCCGTCAATCGCGCAATTACACGAATGTGGCCGCGATGCCGACCTACTGTGGTGCACCGCCGAATTTGTCGACGGCGACGACCTCGCCCAACTGATGAACCGCGAAAGCCAGCTGCCGATTGAACTGGCCCTGCTGGTGGCGGAGCGCACCGCGCGCGGCCTGCTCGCAGCTCATGAGCAAGGCGTGGTCCACGGCGACGTGCGCCCCGGCACCATCAAGGTGACGCGCTCGGGCAACGTCAAACTGATGGACCTGGGCATCGCCGCGATCCGGCGCGCCATCGTGGGCGCGAGCGCGGTGTCGGCCTCGCAACGCGCACCAGAGCTCGAAGAAGGCGACGCACCCACCATTTCGTCCGACGTCTACGCTCTAGGCTGTACGCTATTCCAGCTCCTTACGGGCCGCCCGCCCTACGCCGCGAAAAACGCCGTAACGCTCCATGCCGCCCACCGCGACCAAGCGATCCCGGTGGCCAGCGATGTACGCGGCGACCTGCCGGCCGAACTCGATGAACTGGTCCACGGCATGTTGGCCAAGCGCCCTGAATGGCGTTTTGCCGGCATGGACGAGCTCGTTGACGACCTCGCACGCCTGCGCGAAGGCGCCGTCAACGGCAGCCTCAAGCCGAAGCGCAAGTCTGAGCATGTCGCCAGCCCGGCTGCCAAGGTGCGCGCGGCACCAGACACCCGCCGCCCAACCGAGTCGCGCACCGCCACTCGGCGCTCGCGCCGCAAACAACCGCCGTGGGTGCTGCTTGCCGTATTGATTGGGGTCGGCATCGCGATCTGGCAGTTGCTGCCCATGATGCGCAATGCCTTCGCCAATGCCGAGCCAGGCTTTCTGCCGCCGGCCAGCGGGCCAGTCATCGACGCACCGCCTAGTGCTGGGGCCGATACCGCCAGCACGGGTGACAATGGTTCCTCAGATGGTGACAGCAGTTCTTCAGACGGTGACGGTGACAGCAACGGCTCTGATAGCAGCAGCGACAGCGACGGCCAGAGCGATGATGCGCCCGCACCAGACAGTGGTGATCCGCTGCGCGAACGCTGGGCCGAGCTACAAATCGAGGTCACCGCTGCAAGCAACAAGCAGGATTGGCGTGGCGCCGAGCGCTTGCTGCGCAGCTTCCAGCGCGAAGCCGAAGGCACCGCCGGGTCTACCCTTGGTGCCGTGGCAGCCAGCCAACTGCGCACCCTGCGCATCGACGCCGAGCGCTGGTACCAGCAGGCCCTGCGCGACCTACCCCCTGCAACTGATGATCAGCTGCGCGAGCGCCTGATCGCCCTCGATTCGATTCGCCGGCAGGTGGCGCAAGCCAATCGCACCGAAGCCGACACGCGCTATCAACAAGCCGCCGAAGGCCTCCGCCGACGCTTGGCGCAAGCGCGACACGAAGCCGTGATGGCGCTAGAAGCAGGCGACATGAAACGCCTGCCAACCATTGCCAGCAACGCCGCCAGCGCGGTTGCCGGCACGCCGCTCGAAGCCGAATTCCAGCGCTTTGCCGCCGCCGCCAATGAAGCCGCGAAACTGCGCTGGCAGGGCGACTGGACCAGCACCCGCGTTGGCCTCAGCGACGCCACTGGTTCGGATGCCTTAGCCGCTGCCGGCGCCATGCTGCTGGTGGGCGACCAGGCTGGTGCGGCCCAGCTGCTGCTGGGCCGCGGAGAATTGTCGCGCCCGCCGCTCGGCGCCCGCCGCAATGCCTTGCTCGCCGCCACCGCCACCGTGATCACCTTCGACGACCCAGCCGATCTCGGACAGGTCAGCGTTGGCCTCGGCGAGGTCAGCCTAGCCGATGGCGACCTGACCGGGACCGCCGGCGATGCCGTGGGGATGCAAGCACGCGCCAGCTTGGGCAGCAGCTTTGAGTGTGAACTCAACCTCAACTTGAGCCCCACCGATGAGGAGGGCGCCGCCTCGGTAGCCATCGTCACCGATGCCGGCCAGGCCATGGCCTTCAATTTCACTGCTCGGCCGGGCACCCGCGAAATTGTCGCTATCGGCGGCGGTAAGCAGGGCCGCGTCCTCGCGTCTGACTTCCACGACGTACGGCTGCGAATCCGCGCCGTGAACGGCAGCCTCTGGGCCTGGGTTGGCACCCGCCAAGTCCTCAGCGAGGCCCCAGTCACGATAGCCAACGAGGCCAAGCTCACGATCGACATCGCCGGCATGGATTGGCGCCTCCGCGAAATCAAGATTCTGGGCGGCGGCTGATGCCGCCGCGCATCGCGCTCAGCCTCGGTGACCCCGCCGGGGTTGGCCCCGAGTTGTGCTGTCGTGTGTGCGCCGACCCAGCCGTTTTGGCCGCCTGCGAACCCGTCGTGGTCGGCAACCGAGCCCTCATCGAACGCGTTGCAGAACAGCTCAAGCTGCCGGTCCCAAATCAGATCGACCCGCCGCAAAGCGACACCCTCGTCGCCAGCACAGTGACTCCGGGCAGCATCGATCCCCAGTGCGGCGCGGCTGCGCTCAGCGCCTTCGCCCATGCGGTGGCGGGCTGCCGCAGCGGCCGCTACGCCGCCGTAACCACCGCACCGATCAACAAGCAGGCCATCGCGGCCGCCGGCTGCCCGCACCCCGGGCACACCGAGCTCCTCGCCGAACACTGCGGCGGCGGCGAGCCGGTGATGCTGCTGTACGACCCCAGCATCGCCGTGGCCCTCGTCACCGTGCACCAGAGCTTGGCCAGCGTTCCGGCCAGCCTCAGCAGCGCGGCCATCGAGCGCGTCGGCCGCTTACTTGCGGCGGCGCTGGGCCGAATCCGCAATGACAGCCAACCGCGCATTGCCGTTCTCGGGCTGAACCCACACGCCGGCGAAGGCGGCCTGTTTGGCGATGAAGAAGCACGCTTAGTGAGCCCAGCTGTTGCCGCCCTGCGCGCCGCAGGCATCGAAGCCGATGGCCCGCTGCCGCCCGACACCGCCTTCACCGCCCGTGCCCGCAGCTACTACGCCGGCCACGTATGCCTGTACCACGACCAAGGCCTGATCCCGTTTAAAGCCCTCGCCTTTGCCGACGGCGTCAACGTGACACTCGGCCTGCCGGTGGTGCGCACCTCGCCCGACCACGGCACCGCCTTCGACATCGCCTGGAAGGGCATTGCCGACCCAGCCAGCATGCGTGCAGCGGTGTTGCTGGCGGCGCAGCTAGCTTCGTGAGCTGTGGGGCCTTGAGCTTATTTTCGAGCCTGGGCTGGCAATCAGGTCCTCGGTCCTAGCAGGCTTAGGCGTGGGGCTGACCGCCCCCGATACCCCGCCCAGGAGCCCTCCGCGTACGAGGCTGTCCCCAGGATCCAAGCGCCACAGGCGCGTACCAGGACCCAGGACCCTTCTGAACGCTAAGCGCGAACCGGCGTTTTATCGCGTAGTTTGACTCGACGGTCGCACGCCGTGGTGATGGCGGCGAGGTCGTCTTCGAAGCGCTGGCGGACCGCTTCGTCATCGCCGCAGACCAAGCGCGGACGACCGAAGGTGACGGCTACTTTGGCGAAGGGGCCTGGAACCTGAAACCGGTCCCAGCTACGGGCAACGAGGCCGGGTGCGCCGCTGGCGCTGGCGGGGATCAGCCACGCATTGCACTTTTTAGCAAGCTGGACCACACCCGGCTTCACGCGTCCGCGTGGGCCGCGCTTGCCGCCATCCACTAAGAACCCGACGCCGATTTCAGGCTCACTGCGAATCGACCGAACCAGTTGGATAAAGCCACGGGCACCGTCACGACCCGAACTCCCAACCGCAGTCAGAAAACGCAGCGGCGGACCGCCCCCCACCCGATCGATAAATTCGCCATCTGACGAGGGTGAGCGCAAGATGCGCCAGCGTCCGTACTGGGGCCGCGACAGCACCCAGGTCAAGATGAACAGGCGCCCGTGCATGCCCCCACCTACAATTGGCCGACCGGTCTTTTTGGCCGCAGCAAAGTAGCCATAACCCCGGACCTCAATGCGCCAAGTCAGGCCGAGCACCACCAGCACGAAGCGTGCAATCGGCGGCACCACCGTCATCAAAAGCGTCTTGCCTAGTGACATCACCCCAAGGTTCGCTCCGGCACAGGCCTGTCCAGCGTTAGAAGGTTCCTGGTTCCTGGTTCCTGGTGCCTGGTTCCTGGTGCGCGCTTCGCGCGTTGGATACCGGCAGGTGCTCGCGCACGTCGGCCCCTGGCACACTGCGCTGCCGGACGGGAGCGGTGACCATGCCCACGACGCGCCGAGGCGCGCACCAGGAACCAGGCACCAGGAACCAGGAACAGCGCCCTAGGCGCCCCCAACCGTTCGCCCCTTGCACCATGCCCCTGCGCCTCTCCAATCCCCGGCCATGGCAAAACCCAGCCCCCGCGACACCCCGATGATGCGCCAGTACCTGGATGCCAAGGCTGAACATCCAGACTGCCTGCTGTTCATGCGCATGGGCGACTTCTTCGAGCTGTTTCTCGATGACGCCGTTGAGGCCGCCAAACTGCTCGGGATCACCCTCACCTCGCGCAACAAAGACAGCGCCGACGCCATCCCCATGGCTGGAGTGCCACATCGCGCTCTCGCCGGCTACCTGCCCAAGCTGCTCGCCGCCGGCCGCAAGGTCGCGATCATGGATCAACTCGAAGATCCAGCCGACGCCAAGGGCTTGGTCAAGCGCGGCCTAACCCGCATCATCACCGCCGGCACCCTGCTCGACGAAGACGTGCTCGATGATCAGGCTGCCAATTTCTTGGTCACCATTACCGGCCTCGATGGTCTGGTCGGCATCGCCGCCCTCGATTGCTCAACCGGCCGCTTCCTAGTCGAAGAGGCCGACGGCAGCAAAGAGCTCGCGCTGGCCCTAGCCCGGCTCGACCCAGCCGAACTGGTGCTGCCCGAGGCAATCCGCGATCACGACGGCATCGACACCCAACTGAGCACCATCATCGAGGGTGAGTTGCCGCCACTCGCCTCGGTTGCCGCCTTCGCCTGGAAGGGCGCCGACGCGCGGCGCGCGCTGTGCGAACGCCTCGGTGTGGCCAAGCTCGACGGCTACGGCATTGGCGATACTGAAGATCATATCGCCGCCGCCGCCGGGGCCGCGCTGCGCTACGCCGAACTCCACGCGCGCCAGGCCCTCGACCACATCCGCACCATCACCCGCGTGCACCGCGGCGAACACCTGGTGATCGATGCCACCTGCCGCCGCAATCTCGAATTGCTGCGCAATTCGCGTGACACCACGCGCCGCGGTTCGCTGCTGGCCGCAATCGACCGCACCCGCACCGCGCCCGGCGCACGCCTGCTCGGCGATTGGCTCAGCCGCCCCCTGGCCAGCCTCACCGGCATTGAGCGCCGCCACGAGGCGGTGGCCGCCCTGGTTGACGATGACGCCCTGCGCCAAGACCTGCGCGATGCGCTCGACCCAGTCTACGATCTTGAGCGCCTGCTGACCCGCGTTGCCACCGGCCGCTGTCATGCCCGCGATCTGGTACAACTCGCCGGCACCCTCAGCGCCGCCCAAGCGGTACGCGCGCTGCTTACCGCCGCCGACCTGCCACAACTGCTCAGCGACAGCGCCGACCTGCTCAACCCAGCGCCCGAGCTTACCACCGAAATCAACCGCATGCTGGTTGACGAGCCGCCCCTCGCGGTTGGCGAAGGTGGGATGATCCGCGATGGGGTTGACGCCGAACTCGACGACCTGCGCGGAATCAAAGCCAGCGCCGGCCAATGGCTCGCGGGTTACCAGGTGCGCGAGGCAGAGGCCTCCGGCATCCCAAAAATTAAGGTCGGCTATAATAAGGTGTTCGGCTATTACCTGGAGATCTCCAAAGCCCACAGCGAGAAGGCGCCGGATTACTTCCAACGCAAACAGACCCTGGTCAACGCCGAGCGCTACATCACGCCCGAGCTCAAAGAATACGAAGACAAGGCACTCGGCGCCGAAGACCGGATCCGAACGATTGAAAAGCGCCTGTTCGAAGACTTGCGCAGCGCCGCCAACGCCGCCCTGCCCGCAATTCAAGACTGCGCACGCGGCCTAGCCCTGGTTGATGTCATCGCCGGTCTGGCCGAAACCGCTCGACTCGGCAATTGGTGCCGGCCCACCATCGACGACTCAACCCGCCTCGAATTACACGCCGCACGCCACCCGGTGGTGGAACAGGTGCTCGGCGCCGGGCGCTTTGTAGCCAATGACTGCCTGCTCGACGCCGCCGCGGCCGAGCACGGTCGCTTGGCGGTGATCACTGGGCCAAACATGGCCGGCAAGAGCACCTACATTCGTCAGGTCGCGCTAGCCGTGATCCTGGCCCAAGCCGGCTCCTTCGTCCCGGCCGATAGCGCCCACATCGGCGTGGTCGATCGCTTGTTCACTCGCGTTGGCGCCGGCGATGAACTCGCACGCGGCATGTCGACCTTCATGGTCGAGATGGCGGAAACCGCCGCGATTCTGAACCACGCCACCGCCAAGAGCCTAGTCATTCTCGACGAGGTCGGCCGCGGCACCTCCACCTTCGACGGCCTCAGCTTGGCCTGGGCGATCACCGAACATCTGCACGATGCCGTGACTTGCCGTTGCCTGTTTGCGACCCACTACCACGAACTGACCGATCTCGCACGCGAACGCAGCGGCGTGTTCAACCTGACCGTGGCAGTTGATGAACGCGATAATGAGATCGCCTTCCTCCACCGCATCGTGCCCGGCGCCGCTACCAGCAGCTACGGCATTCACGTGGCGCAATTGGCCGGCGTGCCCGCGCCGGTGCTAAGCCGCGCCACCTCGGTGCTCTCCACCTTAGACCAGCTGAATGTGTCGCTGGGTGAGCGTGAAGCCGCACCTAAACACGACACCAGCGAGCAGTTGAATTTATTTATGGCCGCCGAGAGCCCAACCCTGCAGCGGATCAAGAGTCTCGACGTTGACGCCACCTCACCGCGCGCGGCACTCGACCTGCTGTACCAACTACGTGACGCGGCCTGCAAAGAATGAAGACCGCCCTGCTGCTGATGCTCGCGTTCGGTCTGAGCGCCGTCGAAATGCGCGGCGTCAGCTTTGACGTCCCGGCCGACTTCGCCGCCGCTAGCGAAACACCAGCCGGCACCCTTGGCGCTTGGCGCGCAGGCCGCGCCGGTCTGGCTCTGGCCGTTGATACTGACCGCGTTCCCAGCGCCACTGAGCGCGAGGCGTGGCTTGCTGCGCAGCGCGAGTCGGTGCTCCGTCTCGGCACCGAGGCCCAGGCCCTATCCGTCGCCACGCTCGTGATCAATGACCGCGCGTGGCAGGCCTTTGATTACCAACTGCGCATCGGCACGGTGCGCTACACCCAGGCCAGCCGCAGCACCATCACGGTGCTACGCGGCGTGCCCAGCATCGTCACCCTGAGCGCCAGTTGGCCGAGCGATGACGACGCGGCGTACCGCGGCGTGCTCGAGGCGAGCCTAAACAGCCTGCGCCTCGAGTAACATTCCCGCCTTGCAGAGCGACGCTCAGCCGAGGTCGGCCACGGCCGAGATCACCTCGTCGACATGCCCTTTGACCTTTACCTTGCGCCACTCGCGCACGATTTTGCCAGTGCCATCAACCAAGAAGGTTGAGCGGATAATGCCCATCGATTCGCGGCCCATGAACTTCTTCAGGCCCCACACGCCGATCTTTTCCATCAGCACTTGGCCTTCATCAACCAGGAGCGGGAAATTCAACGACTGCTTGTCGATAAACTTGGCATGGCTGGCCAAGGAGTCGCGGCTCACGCCAAACACTTTGACGCCGGCCTTGGTCAGGCGCGCCATGTTGTCGCGAAAGTCGCAAGCCTCGGTGGTGCAACCAGGCGTGCTATCACGCGGATAGAAATACAGGATGTAGGGGCTGCCCTTCAGATCCTTGGAGGCCACGTGGCCCCCATCTGAAGACGGCATTTTCCAGGCGGGCATTTTGGTGGTAGGCATGCTGCGCACGGTGAACACGGCATGCGAGCTCGCAAGCGGCGATTGACCCACCCAGCCGTGACGCCGGCCGCAGGGCTGTTCATGCCCGGCACCGGTGGCGATACTCAGCAGCATGCGACGTTTCGCTCCGCTCTTGATCGTCCTCGGTGCCGTAGTGTTTGCGCTACCCTGGTGGCCGCAGCTGGTTCGTGACCTGCTACCACCGAGCATGCAAAACCAGGCTGAGTTCGGCCTAGTGCGCATGATTGCCGCCGGCGCCGTGGGCCTGGGTATCCTGCTGCTGCTGGTCACTCGCCGTAAACGCAAGGTCGCTCTGGGTGACGACGCCGTGCGCAGCCTGTTACGTAAGCGCGGCTTTAGCTTCAACGAGTTCGCACAGGGCTGGCAAGCTCAGGGCCCTTGGAACGGCGAGCAGATCAGCGTGCAGTGGGACAGCGGCTATCACGCCGGCCGCTTTGGCCGCGCCTGGGTGCTGGTGGTGATCGCTCCCGGCGCCCCGCTCGACCCACTCCCGCTGCCACGCGATCAAGTGGTGCTGGTCGAAACCGGCACCGATGGCTTCACCGTGGTGCTGCCCGAAGCCGGCATCGCCAGCAAGCGCGACCACGTTGCCGCACGCATCGACGCGGTGCTCGCTGCCCGCCGTTAACCAAGGCATATGACAACGGCGTCTACCCTCCACCATGGCCTAGCGGTACTCGAAGCATTGGCTCGCCACGGTGAGCCCTGCGCCTTCCCAACCTGACCTGGCTTGAAACCATGGCGAAAGACGTGCCGTGGCGCGCCGAGATCTGCGATGAAGACATCGTCATCGAAAACGGTGCGATGCTGATCAATGAGCGCCCCGGCCTCGGCGTCACACTCAACCATGCCGAGATGGAACGCCACCCCTACCGCGAACACGATCTACGTCATTACACCGGATCGCTAACCGCGATACACCCCGACGCGGCTGACAGCTGGTTCTCTCCTGGCACTGCGGTGTGCTGACGAGCCCTACTCGTTACTAAAGCTGAATACACCCTCGGCCGTCATGGTGCCGGTGAAGCGGTGGCCATCAGCCTGTAAGCGCAACACGCCTTGTTTGAAGCCCAGGCTGATCGGGCTGTCGCCTGCTCCGAGTCGCTGGTACTGGGCGAAGCGAGTGGTCCAGTCAAGCACCTCACCGTCACGCGTCACCACTGGGTAGGCAGCAAGCACCTCCTCGGCGCTGCGGATGTGATCGAGCACCCAGGCCTGATCGGCCTTGTTGACCATCATGCCCGGCTTGCCGCCGACGTGCTTCAGCCCAACACTGTGGCCCTGGCTACCGGTGTAGCCCCACTCGCCACCCGTGCCGCTCAGCTTGCTCTTGGCCACCACAGCGGCAACGAAGCTGGCGTAGTCACCGTGCGTTTCGGCCTCACCCACTTCCATCGCGAAACCGGAATAATCGCCGCCCTTGCCAAGGCCGTGCAAGATGTCGCCTGCTTCGGCATAAACGCGTGATCCATCAGCGTGCTTCGACCAACTCAGGTTGATCGGCGTCAAAGCAATCCAGGTCTTCTCATGGCGCACAAACTGAATGCCGTTGCGCTGCTCGGCAACGCCACCTGGCGCCACCAGCACAAAGAACTCGGCCGCACCATTATCGCTGACATCGATCACGAGATTGCGGAACTGGGCTACGTTGCTGTTACCGTCATCGCGGCTGACCATCTTGCCGCGCGTGCTGGTTTTATTCTTCTTGGCCAGCTTGTCGATGTCCTGGCCGGCACCGTGACCAACCACAAAGTAGTCGGTGCCACGTTTGCTGTTGTAGGTGATCATCTTGAAGCCGTTCACGTCACCACCGTTGCCAAACGGCAGGGTGCCAAGCCGGTAGCTGTGCCCGATCATGAAGGTCTCAATGAACTCAGGGAAATCGCGACCGCTGCGCCCAGCACTGTCGGTCTTCCAGTTTTCGTAGGTGGGATGCGAAATACTGAGCTCGATCGGCGCGTCGATGCGACCCTGCGCCAAAGCCACGGCCGCCATGGGCGGACGGTAACTCGAGGTGATGTGATGCACGTCGTCACGGTCACCGTCGCAGGCAAGGCCGATGTCGTCATAGTACAGATGCGCACACTTCTGGCTGTTGCCATCGAGGGCCATCATGTTGCCGTAATCGCGTTTTACCGATCCGGCCCAGCCGCCGCGCCAATACTTCACCGCCATGGCAGCACTGATCCAGTCGAGCATCCCCTTGGCATGCATCTTGACCATCGGATCTTGCGCGAAGTCGTACAGATTGATGTAGGCGCTCATGGTGTGGGATAGGTAATTTTCCGAGTCCCACTCGCCGATGCCGTTCATGTACATGGTAGTGCCGTACTCACGGATACGATTCCAGGTAGCCAAGCGGGTCTCTTCATTACCGGCCGCCTCAGCGAACAGATAGGTCGCGCAGGTGCTCATCGCGTACAGGTTGTCGGTGCGTCGGCCGTCGAGCTGGCGGTTGCCAAAGCGCTCGGGCGTCCAGCCCTGCTTTTTATGGTCATATTTCATATAGAAGGGATGCGGCGTTTCGCGTGGGTCGGTCACGGTCCACTTGGCGAAGGCGGCCTCGAACCGAGTCCGGTAATCGTCATCAAGCAAACCGCCGAACAGGAAGTACTTGCGCATCTGCCCCTTGAGGGTGAAGCCGTACCAAAAATCGAAGCCATCGGTGTAGGCGTGATGCTCCTTGGGGTCGTAGCGCTGCGGGGCCTGCAAGTTGGCAACGCCCTCGGCTTCACGGCCAGCCAAGATCCAGAACATCGATGTGGGGTAGAGCTCCTTCTCGCGTTCATTGACGGTAGACCCACCGCCACCCATCTTGCCGGTTCCGCGCACCGCAATCAGGTGTGCCGCCTTATCCATGAAACGCGCTTCCTCCGCATCAGGCCACTGATTGACAAAGGCCGGATCCGCTGCCACCGGGATCGGATAGCGCTTGCCGTCGCGTTCCTCGACCAAGTCCACCAGCTCGGCGGCACCAATTCCCAAGCAGCACACAATCAAGCACAAGGCACGCATAGAGGTCTCCTGCAAGGGTTTACCACCTGGGCCAAGCCGACGATGAGTCTCGACCTGTGCCGCGCTGTCATCTGTGTGCTGAAGACGAGATTCCCCAGCACCAGCATCACAGGCTGGCCCAAGCAGCACAGCTGCCCCTTGAGTCCCCAGCCACCCCAACATGGTGGGGACCACAGGGGAGTGGCTACCATATGCTGACTGCGAGCTTCATTTTCGCCAAAGGGATCACCGAAGAGATGGAACGGGCGATCTGGGGCCGCGGGGTCACGTCCTGGGCCACCCTGCGCAAGCACAGTGGCGAGGCCGCCGAGGCCATTGGTGAAACCCGTGCCGCCAAGCTGGTGGCCGCCGTTGGCGAAGCCCAAGAAGCGCTCGACAAGGGCGACCACGCCTGGTTCAAAAACCACTGGCCCGACCAAGAGTACTGGCGGCTGTGGCGCGGTCTGTGCCCGCAAGAGCAGATCGCCCTGGTGGACATCGAAACCACCGGCCGCACCCCGGGTTATGACCAGATCACCGTGATCGGACTGTCTGATGGCGCCAAAGAGCTTGCCTTCGTGGCCGACCGCCCGCTGCCGCCCGATGAGCTGCTGAGCAAATTCCCTGAGGTGATGAAGCAGAACCACCTGCTGATCACCTTTAACGGGGTCTCGTTCGACGTGCCCTTCATCGAGAAGCATTTCCGCGACATCGGCTTCCACTTTGACCAGCCGCATATCGACCTGATGTGGCCAGCGCGCTCGATCGGCCTCACCGGCGGCCTCAAAGACATGGAAAAGCAGATCGGCATCAGCCGCGACGGCGACATCGCCGAAATGCGCGGCACCGAAGCCATCACCCTGTGGGGTCAGTGGAAGCAGGGCGACCGTGCCGCCTACGACCGCCTAGTCACCTACTGCAAGGCCGACTGCACCAACCTCAAAGACTTCGCCGACCACGTCTACCAGACCAAGTGGGACCAGATCTACACGCCCTATGCCAAGGATGTGGATCTAGATGCCGCCTGTGGGGAGCAGCTGTCGTTGTTCTGAGCTTGGTGTGAGATCGGGTTCCTGGTGCGCGCGTCGTGGGCGTGGGCGTGGTCACCGCTCCCGCCCAACTGCCAGGAGGCCTGGGGCCCGACGCGCGCGAGCACCTGCCGGCATCCAACGCGCGAAGCGCGCACCAGGAACCAGGAACCAGGAACCCTCCCCGTCCCAGTGACAG
>JAQIBG010000221.1 GCA_027859175.1 Planctomycetota bacterium
AGCTTGACGATGGCATTGACTGGTCGAATCCCGATCCAGAACAAGTCGAAGCAGCGCGGCTCAAACTGGTGGAAATCAAGGGCGAACCAAAACGCTGGGCGGGCTACGTTCACAGCACCGCCAAGAAATACTTCCCACAGTGGCAGGCAATTCACGACGAACTGGCAGAAATCCGTGCCACCCTGGCAGCGGTTCCCGCCAGCACCGAGCATAAGTACCAGGTCGTCAAGGCACCCTGACGCAAACGTGGCGTGGGCTTTAGCCCGCGAATAAGCACTGCACAGCGGTCAGCCACCGTGGCGTAAGCTTTAGCCCGCGAATCAGCACTGCACTTGCAGGTGAGATTGAATCGCGGGCTGAAGCCCACGCCACGTAAGCTTCAGCCCGCGAATCAGCACCGCGGTGACTTCAGGGTTACTTTGCTTCCTTGCCCACAAAGGTCGTCACGGTCATGGCTGGAACGCTGGTCCGCAATTGCGCACCAGCAGCAATCGGATCAAGAGCCTGGAGGTCTTCGGTTTCACTGGTGCGATGAGGCGTCACGCTCGCAAGCTCCAAGCCCGTGAAATTCAGAGCACACTCTTGCTCTGCCTTAGAACGATTGATAACCACCACGGCCACCTCGCCACCCTCCGCATCAGAACGGAACGCGGCAACTTGGAGCGCCTCATCGCTCGCATTACTCACCGCCACGCGGTACCAACCCGGGCGCACAAACTTGCTGAAATTGCCGATCGTCCACAAGCGCTTGGCAACGTGGATGCCGGGCACGTGCTTGGTTGCAGAAATTAAGCCCTGCTGCTTGTCTTTGAAGTTGACCAGCCACCAGTGATGCGACGACGAGACCTGCGCTTCGGCCAGGAGATGCCAGAAGTTTGAGGCCCACTTGACGCCGTTAGCGATGCTGCGGTCTTCCTTCGAGGTATCGTAACTCCACTCGGTCTGCCAGATCGTTTTACCGAAGTGGCTGTAATCGCGCGACGGATCGGTTGGCGGATAGCCGTGCCCAGCCAAGATGTCAACGGCGGCACGGGCGGCCTCGTCGTCATGAATCGGCTGGTAGACACCGGGCAACTTATTCCAACGCGTCTCCTCCGGAGCGACAATCTTGACCTCAGCCTTGAGCGTGGGTCGAAGATAGTCGCGAATAAAGTCGCGGAAGTCGGTCATCTTCCACTCGCACGATTCCCAGGGCTTTTTGCCCGGTTCGTTTTGCGGCGAAATCGCATACAGCGGAATCCCGCTGAGTTCATCGTGTCGGGCCCGGTAGGCCTCGAGGTGATCGGCGTAGTCTTGATAATGCTCGCGCTTCAAAACACCGCTGCGCTCCTTGCCAGACGTTTTCCAGGCATAGGGCGGCGACCAACTGGAAGCCCACACAAGCTCGCACCCACGCTCGAACGCGGCCTTGGTCAACGCCGCCGCGTAAGCCGCCTGACTGCGGCCATTTTGCTCAACATCGTCGCCCCCGCTGGCAATACGACGGCGCACCACGCTGCCATCAGCCAGTTCAACCACCAACTCAGCCGCGCGTTCCGGATCCATCTCAATGCTTGCAGCTCCGCGACGTCCCAGTTGCCCGTGCACCACGATCACCACGGCATTGCCGCTACGCCACCCGGGCCGCGCAAGCACCTCGGTCAGCAAAGGGCTCAGATCAGGCGTCAGCTGGGCCGGGCCGGTATCGCCCTCCTGCCACGCCGGCACCGACCACGCTACCTCAGCGGCACCGCGCGATCGCGCACTGACGCAGCCCGGTTGATCATTAAACGGCGCAGCATCATCGGCCGCTTCGGCCCACAGCGTCAAAGGCGTCTGGTTGTCGCGGGTGTCTTTGGCGGAAAATTGGATCTGGGCGCGACGGATCTCAGCACCCGACGCCAGCGCCAGATCAACAAAGCGCAGGCCGGTCCAGGGCTTGGCCGCAAAATCGAGATCACTGGATTCAAGTTCCATGCCACCATCAGTGACCTGCGAAACCTGTGCCTGCACGCGATGCCGCAGGATCGACAGACCCGCACCACCGTCGCGCTTGAACAGCAGATCGAGCAACTGCTCGCGATCCGGATGCGTCATGATCTCATCAGCAAACCAGGCATCACAGGCGCCAAAACCGTCGATGCGCTGTCGTTGTTGATCCCACTCGATGGTCGATTCTAGCGCCATCACGCTTCCGGTAGTCATAAGCCCCACCAGCAGGCCAAAACCCACACGAATAGCCAAAGTATAGGCCATGCACAACTCCTTTATAACCGTGTAGGGCATACGCTGTGTGCGCACGCGGCGCTGCAATAATTTCACCCAGTGAAATACCACTGTCGCCAGCACGCGGTCGATGCAAGGCGCTTACCCAAGCCAATCGAAAGCGCCATTGCCACAGGCATTTTGGCCATGGGGATAGCGCGGCGCCGCGCAACAATACGCCGATGCCCATCACCCTCTCACTGTTGCCCAAATCTCTCGCCAATCTCGGCCCTGCAGAATTGGCCACCACGGTTCGCGCCGTAGGCCTTGATACCACCAACGTGATGATTCGCGACGGCTTCGCCTGTCGGCCCAGCCATATCGCCGAAGACCTCCCCGCCTTCCAAGCCGCGATGCGCGCCGCCGGGGTCACGGTTACCTTTGCCACCGCCGCCTATGACATCGAGCAACTGTTGGCTGACGACACCCCCCTACGCGTCATGGCCGACAACGGCATTACTCAGTTTCGCTACAACCACCTGCGTACGCCCAACCCGCTTGCCGCGGTGGAGCAGGCGCGGGGCCAGCTGGCCCAGCTATCGCAGCGCTGTCTGGCGCTCGGACTCAAAGCCCTGTATCAGGTTCATCACGGCACCTGCGTAGCCTCGGGAAGCCTGGCCTGGTACCTAGTCAAGGATTGCGACCCGCGCGGCGCCGGCGTGATGCTCGACCCCGGCAACCAATCGCACGAGGGCTTTGAAAGCCCCTACCACAGCGCTCAACTGCTTGGCCCACACCTCGGCGCCTGGGGCGTCAAAGACCTTCGCTGGTACCGCGACGAATCAGCCCGCAGCGATCCCAGCAAGGGCTGGCGCCGGGCCTGGTGTCGACTCGATGCAGGCGTGGTCAATTGGCACCAGGTCGTTGATGCCTGCCAAATCAATAATTTCAACGGCACGATGGTATTCATGCCCTTCTACCATCGCGATGACCAGCCCCGCCTGATTGACAATCTGGCCGCCGACGTGAGCTACCTACGGCAGTTACTCAACGCGGCGGCCGATCCTGACAGCCAGGCTTAACTCAGCCCAGCGTGGCTAGGCTCGTGCGCACATACACCGCATGGCGCCGATTGTCATCAATCGCAATATGCAGCGTCCCGTCTGGGGTCAGAAACCCGTCCGGATAATTCAACGCCTTATCAGCACCATCTTGCGAGGCCGGCACCAGGATGCGCCGCTCTGACCAAGTCTGCATGTCGTCATGGCTGGTCCACAATGCCAGCGGCGTGCGCGGCGCCTGCGAGGTCGGGTTATGCACCAAACCAATCGGCCCGCCACCGCCGCCATACAGCGTGAGCTTTGAGCCCGGGTTGGGAATCGCGGTCGCGCTTGACTGCGCAGGCCAAGTGCGGCCACCATCCTCAGCAATCGCTTGCCGCAAACAGCCGTCTCCGTCTGCGCGCATCAGCATCGCGACACGACCATCGCTGAGTTCAACGATGCTGTTTTCTTCCCAGCCGTAGTGCGCTGGATCAGGATGGCGAATCGCGCCGTGGATGGACCAGGTCGCGCCACCATCACAGCTTTCGAGAACCCCATTCTGCGGGCCCAAGGTCACCGGGTCATCAGGGCCCACATCGGGATAATGCTGATACGCCAAAAGCAGGCGGCCGTCTCGCAGCACCAACATCTTGCGGAGGAAGCTCCGCTGACACAGAAAGCCCGGCGCCGGCTGCAAGGCGCCCCAGGTGCGGCCACTATCCTCGCTGTGGCAAAACCACGTCTCCCAGCCGCGGAAACCGCCGCGATGCGTTGCCAGCCACAAGGTGCAGCGGCCACCGATAACGCTGATCTCGGTGGGCACCACCGCCGTGCTGGGATTGGCGCGCTTGACGCCGAGATCGACCAGCTCTGGCGCCGACCAGGTTTCACCCCGGTCGGCGCTCCGGCACACAAAAATAGCGTTGGCCGGGCATGGTTCGGTGTCGCCACCACCCAAGAAAAACAAGGCCCAGGTGCCATCCGGCATTGCGCGCAAGGTGGTATCGCACACCAATTGATTCGGGCTGACGCCAGTGAAGACCGTGCGCACCTTGGTTTCCTCAGACATGTTGGAGCCCGCGTTCAGGGAGACGCGCCACCGCCTCGGTCACAAGAGCATCAACCTCGGGGGTCAAGGGCAACATCGGCGCACGCACCGTGCCCACATCGTGACCCCGCAATTCGAGGCCGCGCTTGATAACCGCGATCCAGTCGGCGCGCTGTCCATCGCGACCCACCGTCACCAAGTCAACAAAGGGCATGATTTCGTACCACAGTTCGCGGGCCGCGGTGAAATCACCGTCGTCGATGCACAGGTGAACAATGCGCGACCAGCGCGCCGGGTCGAAGTTGCCGCTGCCCGACACCCAGCCGGTGGCGCCAAAGGCAAAAGCACCCAAGGCGTTGTTGTCGTGCCCGTAGAAAATATGCAGATCGTCGCCCATAGTCATCTTCAGTCGCGCCAACATGTAGGGGTCGGAGTTGGCGTCCTTGATATATTGCACGATACCGTCGCGAGCCAGATCCACCAGACAATCCAAGCTGAGGTCGATCCCGGTTACCGGCGGGTTGTTGTAGATCATGATCGGCAGGCCCACCGCATCGCGCACCGCGGCGTAATGAGCCCGGACCTCACGCATGGTGTGGACCTGATACCACGGCGGGATGATCAGGAGGCCATCGGCGCCGAGGCGCTCTGCGTAGCGCGCGCGCTCTATGGTGGCCGCGGTCGACATGTCGGCTGCGCCAGCCAGCATCGGCACACGCCCGGCGTTCTGCTCATGGCTGATGTGCAACACGCGCTCCCACTCGGCGCGATCCAGGTTCATGAACTCGCCGGTGGAACTGCCAGCGCAGAATCCGTCGGCGCCGTTATCGATCACAAAATCAATGTGCGTCCGCAGGGCGGCCTCATTGACGCGGCCCGCGCTGTCAAACGGGGTGATCAGTGGTGGGTAAAGTCCGCGGAAGGTCATGGTCGTCTCCAGAGTGAGCGGTGCTTGTGTCTCCGCACGATGCCCACGGAGATCACAACACTCAATCAGCTATGCAGCAATTCGCATTGTCTACGCCGGTTTTGACCTAATATTGTGTTTGGTTTCGCATACTCGAGTACAGAGGGCGCCATGCCTGACAGCCACCAGCCCGAACTCTGGACCCCCTTATGTGAACTGCGGGCCGAACTTGACGCCTTTGCCGCGCGGCATGCCGCCGGGCGCGCCCACCTCCCGGCGGCCCAAGCTGCGCGCCAGCGTCTGGAGCAGGCACTGAAACGCTTGGAACGCAGTGCCGCCAAAGGCGTCGTCAATGCCTTTCACGAAGCCGACTGGGAACTCCACCGCGCAATTCTCGCTGTAGCCAGCGTGTGTGGGCTCACCGCCGCCTGGGAAGCCGTGGCCCAAGAGCAGCGCGCATTCAGCCGCACCACCCTGGCCGCGTGCTGGCCTGATCTCCAGGTCTTGGCCGAGGAACACCACTTTCTGGTCGAGGCGATCCTCAGTGGCGACGCCTACGCGGCCGAAGACAGCGCCCGCGCGCACCTTGACGCCGTGTGGTATCGCCTGGCTGAAGCCGAGCGCATCCAAGGCGTAGCGCTCAATAACCACAACGACCCCCTGCAACAAGCCGTTGCCTATCTTGCGATACATTATCCGCGCCCGGTGCGCCTTGAGTGGCTGGCGCAGGAGATCGCGCAGGTCAGCCCTGGCCATCTCACGCGCCTGTTTCGCGACCAGTACGGCCACGGCTTTGCCGCCTATCTACAAGAACTCCGTCTGAACAAAGCCGCCGATCTCCTGTGCCACAGCGGTCAGGCCATCGGGCGCATCGCCAAGCGGGTTGGCTACGCCGACCTGTCGCGCTTTGGGCAACACTTCAAACGCCGCTTCGGCACCAACCCGCGCACCTACCGCAATGGCGACAGGCGCAGCCCCGCATAATCGCAACTGCGCCTGCCACGCACCAAGTGTGAACCAAGGCTAGCCTATTCGAGGGGAACCGCCACTTCGCCGCCCCACTCCTTGGCCTTCCAGCTGCCGTCCTTGCTCGCGAACACCACCACGATCACTTCCGACCCAGCCATGTCAGCCGGCACCGTGACGCTGAAGGTCCAGGGGCCGGTTTCGAAACCGGCCGCGCGCTGCGGCTTGGCCTTGGCCACCACCTTACGCCCGCCGCCGACCTTGCTCTGGAAATGGCAGTGCAATTCGTGCACGCCATCGGGAATTGCCTGGGTTTCGCACGCAATCTGCACATCGATGGGAGCACCACGACGGGCAGACTTCGGCACCGAGATCACACCCCAAGGCGTAGCCGTCACCAAACGGTCGGCGCCGGTTCGCATACCGTCGTCTTCATTGACACCGGCAGCCGGGGCCGCGCCGCCCTTCGGCGTGTACACGATATCCTGCTGACCATTGCTCCCGGTATATTCAATCGCACCGGCATCGCGCACGCCCACAGGCAGGCGGCCGGTCATGTCACGCAATGCTGGGCCGTTGAATTGCCAGGCCATCAAGGCCTCGATAGTGGTTTCGGCATCAGCCAAAGTACCGCGGCAGACGCGCAGGAAATCCAGCGCACCGTGTAAGCCAGTGCCAACCACGAAATCGGCCGTGGTATCGAGCGACTCGCTCGTCGCCGGAACCTGACCGCTCGTCGCCACCTTGGCTTCGTGACCATCAAGGTAGATCGTCATCCTACCCGCCGCACGATTGACTTCCGCCACCACGTGATGCCAAGCGCCATCATTCACCGCAAGGTTGATGACGCAGGTCGCTGTTGCAGCCCCACTGGCAAGACGCAAGCGCAAGCGGGCGGCATCGTCTAAATCGAGCGCGTAGCCGGTCTGATCCATCTTACCGGCGAGCAGGCCACCCGTGGCACCCGGCTCAACGCGGAACACCGCCTCAATCAGGAGATTGCCATTCGTGATGCGGAGATTGCGCACCTGATCACCGGGGAAGGTCCGCTTCTCCTTGCCGGCCTGATAGGCGATGTCAGCCAGCAGAGTCGCGTTGCTCACGCGCATCTCGCGCGACCCATCAAAGCTGAGCGCGCCCTTGGTCCAGCTTTCCAATGGACCGGCCACATAATGCTCAGCCGCAATCGACGAACCGCGCAGACTGTAATCGGGCACGCGCTTGCTGTAGTCCTTCATGCTGGTCGAGAATTCTTGCGGGAACATGTCATACGACATCGCCGTGCCAGGATCGCGGTCGTTGCGGTAGAAGTTCCACTCGCCAACGGTGCCGTACAGGGCCCAGGGCACAAATACCCGGGCACCGCGATCAATCGCGGCCGAGTCATCGCTCAGGCGGAAATCGCCGGCGGCCGCATCGCGCACCGGGTTGGCGTCACTAATCCAGCCGATCTGCTTGCCTACGGCACTCGACAAGAGCTCGAGGTGGGCTTGCAGGGCGTCAACCGTCGTAAACTTGTCGCCCCGCCAGCGGTCAAACAGGTTCTGGTAGGTACCAGCATAGACGTTGTTGGCCCAGCCCATCTCGCGCGCTTGATCGATGCTCCAGAAGCTGATGAAGGCCTCGCCATCAACCGCCAGATTGCCAATCTCCTGGGTACCGCTGCCTTCGCCCGACTCCTTCTGGTAGTGTTTGCGCGCATTCCACGAGGTATTGTTGAAAGCGATATTGAGCGCCCCGCGAACGCGCTTGTGGAAGATCGACAGCACCTGACCCGAGTCAGTGGCGCCCCAGCCGACATTGTTGAACAGATAGCCCTTATAGTTGTGGTCAAAATAATAGGCCACGTTCTTCCTGAACCGATCAGCGTGGGCCACCCAGCCCCAGGCGTCATAGCACAGGTTGCCGTACATATAGGTGGAGCCGGTACCCCAACTCTCAATGCCGCCGAAATCGGTGGCGTGCAGCAAGGTGTCGGTGGCCTTGTTATGATGGATCAAGATGCGCGTCAGCGGTACCACCACCGGCTTGGCCGCGGCATTGCCACCGAGGCGGCCGGCATAGCTATTGATGCCCTTGGACCCAGTGTGGGACACCACGTTGCCAGCGATCTCGCCAAGTTCGCCGCCCTCAACGTTGATACCCTCGTCTCGATGCGAGGTATTGCGAAGGCCAACGCCGTGGATGAAATTACGCACCACAGAAAAGCTGTGGAGACGCGCCATCGGCAAGGCCACGCGCCATTTGCTGCCGCGGTACAGTTCGATTGCCGCATTATCGATATTCACAAATCTGCTGTCACGGATCACGATATCACTGACCACGTCATCGTCGCTGAGCACATGATTCACCACGCCCAAGCCGGCGGTGTCGTGCACATTGAGGTGGCTCAACTCGATGTCGTCTACATCACCAGCCAAACGCACCGCGGCCATCCAACGCGCCGGGATCGGCAACTTCCAGCCGCCGGTTTCCACAAACAGATCGGGGTCAACCGAGTTGCCGCCGGTCAGCTCAAGGCCGCTGATCGCGATATGGTCGTGGTTCTCAATATCGATGATCGCGAGATGCTGTGCCACCTCGATAGTGGTAGCGCCCGGGTTGGCGCCGTTGGGCAGATACAGGTAAAAACGTCGCGGATGCGGACCGTCTTCAGCGAACCAATACTCCCCAGCCTGATCAAGAAAAGCCGGGCTATTTTCCAGGAAGAACGGACTCCTGGGCTCGGGTTGTCGGCGCGGCACCAAGGCCTGTAGCTGAATGCGACCGGTGGCCGGATCAAAATTACGTACCCGCGTGGGCATCGGCCCGGTGATGGAAAAATCGCCACCCTGATTGGGCATGTCGGTCCACACCGTGGCGCCCTCTAAAGCCGCTTTGGAATACCCGGCCAACACCTTGGGCGCAAAGGCCATGCACTTCGGGAAGCCGCGGTCAACTTTCTCCCACCGCCACCACTGCGCAAAGCGCTTAACGGTATCGGTGGTCTCCCAATCGGGCTCGCGGGCAATCGGCAGCCGCGTGCGCGTGCCATCTGCCGCCAAAGACCACGCCGCAAAGGGGACGAAGTCGCCAGGCAGGTCGACGTGATGCACCCTACCACGCACCGACTCGGGGAACCCAAGCGCGCTGAGTTCATCGTCACTGGTCAGCTGCCACGGGCCGATCACCGCGTGCGCTCCGGAAATCGTCGCGGCGCCCTCACCCCAGGCCGGGTCACTAGTCAGGCGGATCGGCTGGCCAGCTTGACCAGATTCATCTGGGCGCAGTTGCCCACGATAGATCACGCCGCGCTTGAACACGTAGGTGTGGATGCCGGCGCTGGCAGCCGCAAGGCCCGTGGCCTGAGCATCCCAGGGATGGTGTTTCCAGGCCGTAGCTGGGCTGGTGCCATCAGCCGCGTCGTTGCCCTGGGCGTAGTCGATGTAGCGGGGTGCGTCGCCCGGTTCGAACACGAAGTCGCGCGGGCGCCAGCGAATGTCGATCGTGCCATCCACGGTGAGGGCGTCGGCAGCTACTGGATTGGGCACGGTCGGTAGCGCCGCGCCGTCCCAGGCCACGGGCTCGTCAAGGGCCGCAAGAGCAGTGACGCTGCACAAGGCAGTTAGCAGAGCGAGGCGTGAACACATACGGTCTCCGATGTAGTAAAAACGTTTACCTATGTTCATACGGCCCACTTTCACCTGCGTTGAGACTGCCTAACCCGGGCCCCATAAAACGACAATGCCGTGTGCAACCACAGTCGCACACGGCATTTATTATGGGAAGCAAGCCAGCGATACACACCCCGTGGCGTGGGCTTTAGCCCGCGATCCCGCATCGCACACCCCGTGGCGTGGGCTTCAGCCCGCGATCCCGCATCGCACACCCCGTGGCGTGGGCTTCAGCCCGCGGTCCCGCATCGCACACCCCGTGGCGTGGGCCATTCGCGGGCTGAAGCCCACGCCACGGGACGCCGAACTACACGCCGAGGCGCGCGCGGCGCAGCTTCTCAGCACCGGTCTGGTTGCTGACTGGGCTGTACCCCGGCAGCGGCAGCAGGTTCTCGTGAATCGCATCCACGATCCAGCTGGGCTGCGGGAAGAAGTCTTCTTCCATCTCCGGACCAGGTGTGATCCAGTTACGCGCACCCACCACCACCGGCGGCGCATCGAGCTGACCGAAGGCAGCCTGGGTGATGGTCGACGCCATGTTGTGCAAGAAGCTACCGCGTTCGCAGGCGTCAGACGCCAACACCACGCGCCCGGTGCGCTTGGCGCTTTCAACCAGGGGCTCGTAGTTGAGCGGGGCCAACCAACGGGCATCCCACACCTCAGCCGACAGACCAAATTGCTCTTCGAGCTGCTTGGCCGCTTCCATCGCGCGGTACAGGGTGGCACCAACCGTGATGATGGTCAGATCCTTACCCTTACGGCGCAGCGCCGGCTCACCCTCAGCAATCTCGTAGTAGCCTTCCGGCACCTCGGCCTCGAATTCCTCACCGATGGTATAGAGCCGCTGACTCTCGAAGAAGATCGTGGGGTCGGTGCCAACCAGCGCGGTGTTGAGCATGCCCTTGGCGTCGTACGGGGTGGCCGGGAAGGCCACCTTGAGGCCTGGCATGTGAGCACACAGGGCGACCCAGTCTTGCGAATGCTGGGCACCATATTTGTTGCCAACCGACACGCGCAGGGTCACCGGCATCTCAAGCACGCCAGCCGACATGCTCTGCCACTTGGCGAGCTGGTTGAAAATTTCGTCACCAGCGCGGCCCATGAAGTCGCAGTACATCAGTTCGGCAACTACACGGCCACCTTCCAGGCCATAGCCAACCGCGGTGCCAACGATGGCGCCTTCGGAGATCGGGCTGTTGAACAGGCGGTGATACGGCAGGGCCTCGGTCAAACCACGGTAGCAGCCGAAGGCGCCGCCCCAGTCACGGTTCTCTTCGCCGTAGGCCACCATCGTCGGGTCTTCTTTGAAGCGATGCAGCATCGCCTCGAAAATCGCGTCGGCGTAGGTGTACATGCGGTTCTTCGACACCGGCTTGCCGTCTTTAAACGCGCTACGGGTCTTCTTGGCGATCTGCTTGACGCGCGGGTTGTCGCTCAGGTCATTGATCTCGGACGGGCGATCGGCCAGCTTGCCGACCTTGCGGTTCGAAAACATCATGCCGGCGATGTCTTCACCGGGCAGACGCGGCGACTTGCTGTCGTCGATCGCCAGGGTCAGCGCCTTCTTCATCAGCGCCACGATACGTTGCTCGCACTTCTTAAGATCGGCTGCCTTCATCAGGCCCTGATCCTTGAGCGACTCGGCGTATTCGGTGATCGGGTCGGCGGCCTGCCAGGCTTCGATCTCGGTCTTGTCGCGATACGAACTGGCGTCAGACGGCGAGTGACCTGAAATGCGGTAGGTGATGGTTTCCAGCAGCACCGGCCCGCGGCCCTCTTCGATGATTGCGCGCTTGCGCAGCATCGCGTCGGCCACGGCCAGCGGATTGTAACCATCCACGCGCTCGGCGTGCATCGCCTCGGGGTTGACGCCGGCACCAACGCGCGCCAGCACGTCGTAGCCCATGGTCTCGCCGTCGGTTTGACCGCCCATGCCATAGAAGTTGTTGAAGAAGTTGAACACCATCGGCAGACCGCCGCGCATCGACTCTTCCCACAGCTCGCGGTACTGGTCCATCGCGGCAAAGCTCAGGGCTTCCCACACCGGGCCGCAGCCCATCGAGGCGTCGCCGATATTGGCGATAGTCAGGCCCTTCTGGCGGTTGACCTTCTTGAACAGGGCCGAACCGGTAGCGATGTCGGCGCTGCCGCCCACAATCGCATTGTTGGGGTAGACACCAAAGGGCGTGAAGAAGGCGTGCATCGAGCCGCCCATGCCCTTGTTGAAGCCAGTAGCGCGGGCGAAGATCTCAGCCAGGGCGCCGTAGCACAGGAAGTCGATCGCGAGGTCGCGCACCGAGCCGTCGTGACCCTGCTCCACCACCTTGAGAATCGAACCACCGTCGAAGCTCTTCATGATGCTGAGCAGTTCGTCGTCCGACAACTTGCGGATCGCCGACATGCCCTTGGCCAGAATCTCACCGTGCGAACGGTGTGAGCCAAAGATGTGGTCATCAACCGTGAGGTTGAGGGCCTGGCCAACCGCAGCGGCTTCCTGACCAATCGACAAGTGAGCCGGGCCGGCATGATTGTACTCGATGCCCTCGTACGCCCCCTCCATCTTGACCCGATGCAGCATGCTCTCGAACTCACGGATCAGGCGCATGTCTTCATACACACCGATCAGCTGCTCGTTGCTGTAGCGCTTACGCTCATCAGCCAAGCTCTTGCTGTACTGGCACAGCGGGATCTCAGGGAAGCTAATACTGCCAGCGGCACGGACCTTGGCAGGATCGACAAATTGACTCTTAGGCATGTCAGGGTTCCTTGCGGTTCCTATTCACAACAGAAAAGGAGCAAACGGAGCAATCCAAATGTTTTTATATGCAGCTTCGGTGCACGCACCAAAACATCCTATAAAAACTCTGTTATCCTCTGTTTTCTCTGTTCCTCCTGTAAACGAATTTCGTTCAGATGGTGAAGACGGCGTCGCGCATGATTTCGCCGGCGGTGGGATGAGGCAGGACGAACTCCTTGAGTTCGTCAACGCGGGTTTCGCTTTCGATCATCACGCACGCGGCGTGGATGATCTCACTGGCCGAGGCGCCCACGATGTGCACGCCCAGTAGTTGCCGGGTTTCAGCGTGAACCACCACCTTGCACAGGCCGCGGCCCTCGTATTCGGCGAGGAAACGGCCGTTGATCTGCAAGGGCAGCTTGGCAGTTTTAACGGGGATGTCGCGCTCTTTGGCTTGCGCCTCGGTGATGCCGGCGCCAGCGATCTCGGGCGAGGTATAGACAACACCGGGAATCGCGCGGTAGCGCATGTGATCACTGAGGCCGCAGATGGTATTAATTGCGACCTCGGCCTGGCGCGAGGCGACATGAGCTAGCATCACGGTGCCGGTAACATCGCCGCAGGCCCAGATCCCAGGCACGTTGGTTTTGCAGGTGGTGTCGATCTTGATGCCGCGACGGTCATGGTCGACACCGAGCTCAGCCAAACCGAGCCCTTCGACATTGGCAACCCGGCCCGTGCACACCAACACCGTTGAGGCGGCTGCGGTTTTCTCAGCCCCCTTCTTGTCGGTAAAGCTGATATCGCCCTGGCCGATGCCGGTCACCTTGGCGCCGAGCTCGAAGGTGATGCCCTTCTTGGTCAGCTCTTGGCGCAAGGTCTTGGCGCAGTCGATATCGATCCCGGGAACGATCTCGTCCATCATCTCGATCACGGTCACCGGCACGCCAACCTGCGCGAAGAAACACGCAAACTCAACGCCGATCACGCCGCCACCAATAATGGCCAGGCTGTCTGGTAATTTTTCGAGACCAAGGATGCCCGTTGAATCAAGCACGTGGGCTTGGTCAGCCCCAGGAATTGGCGGCGCGGCCGGGCGCGAACCCGAACACACCAGGATGTTGTCGCCCTGGTAGACTTCATCGCCAACCGCCACTTGGCCGCGTGCCACGATGCGCGCCTCGCCCTGCACCACGTCGACTTTATATTTCTTCATCAGGGCACGAATGCCGGCGCGCAGCTGATCCTGCACCGAAGCCTTGCGCGTTTGCGCCAGCTCAAGCCGGAAACTGGCCTTCTCGATCTCGACCCCAAAAGTGGCGCCGTGGGTAGCGGTGTAATAAGCCTTAGAACAAGCCAGCAGAGTTTTAGTAGGGATGCAGCCCCAATTCAGGCACACGCCACCCAGGTGCTCTTCGCGCTCAATCAGCAGCGCCTTCTTACCAGCCTGCCCAGCACGCTCAGCCGCAATATACCCAGCCGGGCCCGCTCCGATAACGATGACGTCGTAATTCATTGATCTTCCGATTCATGGGATTCTGACAGCAGACACAGAGCAACAGTGTTCAACAGAGACGAAGGCAGGTAGACCCCTTGCTGACCAAGGCCACAGCCCCCTCCCAGCCTCTGTTCTCCTCTGTTCCTCTGTTCCTCCTGTGAACTCAACATCACTGGGCGAGGAGGAGTTCGAAGTTTTCGATCGCCGCAACCAAGGCATGCAAGAAGCGGGCCGCAGGCGCGCCATCGAGGGCTTGATGGTCTATGGTGAGCGAGAAGGTGATGGTGTCGACGTGCTCCACCGAGCCGTCGGCAGCGCGGTAAGGCTTCAGGCACAAACCACCAACACCGAGAATCGCCACCTCGGGTGCGTTGAGCACCGGGGTGAAGGTGTCGATGCCGAGGTTGCCCAGGTTGGTGACCGTGAAGGTACCGCCCGACAACACTGCGGGATCCACATTGCCGGCTTGGCAACTCTTAGCGACCGGCTTGAACCACGCCGCCAAGTCAGCCAGGCTGCGTTGATTGGCGCCCGGGATAACCGGCACCATCAGGCCGCGATCGGTATCAACCGCCACGCCGATGTTGACGTCACCAAACTGCACGACCTTATCACCCAAGAAGTGCGCATTGCACTCGGGGAAGCGCGGCAGCACGCGGCTGACCGCGTACACGATCATGTCGCCAATAGTGATGTTCGGCAGGCCGAGGGCCTCGGCGTGGCCCTTCACCTTGGCCCGGTAGGCCTGCAAAGCGGTGGCCTTGGCGCCGGCGGTCATGGTCAACTGGGCGGTGGTGCCCAAAGACTGACGCATGCGCTCGGCGATGATCTTGCGGATGCCCTTGACCGGAATCTCGGTGGTGGTGCCAGCAGCCGGTGCGGCAGCAAGCGGGGCCGGCACAGCCGCAGCTTGCGCCGCCGGCACCAAGTCACCAACCAACACGGTACCAGCGGGGCCAGTACCACGGGCCGGAGCAGCGAGACCGCCCTGGGCCAGGCGTGCTTGCGCGGCCGGCGTAAGCTTGGGCGAACCAGCAATGGCAGCCTGCACATCGCGCTCGATGACGCGGCCTTCAGGGCCAGTGCCGGCGAGATCGCCAACGCTGACACTCGCACCGGTAGCGAGACTGCGCGCGCGCGGGCTGGAACCACCAGCGCCACCGGCATCGGCCGCACTGGCAAGCACAGCGGGCGCCGCACTCGATGCGACAGCCTCGACAGCTTCAGCAGCCGGCTGTTCAGTTGCGGCAGGCGCTGCATTTGCGTCGCCACCAGCGCCGTCGGGGCGCAAAGCACTCACGTCTTCGCCAGCATCACCAATCGCGGCAATGTTGGTGAGCACCGGTACGTCGTCGTCGGCCTGGGCAAACAACTCGATCAGCACGCCGTCACAGGGCGCCTCAACTTCCATCACGGCCTTATCGGTTTCGACCTCACACAGGGCGTCACCGGCTGAGACGGTATCGCCAGGGCTCTTCAACCATTGCTGGATAATGCAGGATTCGACGCTGTTGCCTTGCTTAGGCAGGATCACTGGGGTGGCCATGGCCGCCTTTCGTTCACACGATCTGGGAGAAGAGCTCTCGGTACGGATCCAAGCGACTATCGTCGGGATCAAGTTCGGTGGCGAGCGTGCTGGTCGCCGGGTCGCTATTCCAGGTAGCCGCGGCACGTTCGCCGAGCTTGCCCTGGTTCATAGCGAGGAAGACAGAGGCCGAGCGTTCGCAGACCATCTGTTTGATTTCAGCATCCTCCGGCGAGGGCTCGCAGGCCCCGCTGCGCGGATGGATGGCATAGGCCGAAAAGAAGGCCGCGTCGAAACTCAAGCCCGACAGAGTCCGGCGCGCCATCGGCCCAACCAAATTATCGGTATCGCGATTCAGGGCCCCACCCAAGAGCACCGCTTCGATGCCCGGATAGGCGCTGATCCGCACAAAGGTGTCAACGTTGTTGGTAGCCACCAACAAGCCGCCCCGCTTCGCGAGTTGATCACCGAGGTGATAGATAGTGGTAGAGCCGTCGAGATACACCGCACCGCTATGCGGCAAGAAGGGCATCAGCTTCAAAGTTGCGCCACGCTTCTCGGGTTGCTGCTGGGCAATGCGCGCCCGGAAGCGCAACGCACCCCCCGCCACTGCCCCACCATGCACCCGCGCCAGCACGCCCTGATCTTGCAGCGCCTTGAGGTCGCGCCGGATCGTCATCTCAGAAACGCCCCACTCGCGAGCAACATCAGAAACCACAACGGCCCCATGTTCCTCAATCAGGATCTTAAGCGCTTCTTGCCGGTCGTGTGCGAGCTTGTGTGCCATCGTGTGGGTTCTAACAATATCGCCAATGTTCGAATGTGCAAGACCTCACATTTTCTATCGGTGACCATGCGGTCCTTGCATGCGCACCGCCCCTGAAGGCGCCGGAAACGAAACATAACAAGCGTCAAGTAAATACCTTACAGAGATCAGTGCCAACGTCTGAACTGACTCCCCCCACCAAGACACAAACGTGCAGAGCCCGCCACTCCTACACAGAACAAACAAGCGACAGGCGCATGTCGCTGAGGGCA
>JAQIBG010000256.1 GCA_027859175.1 Planctomycetota bacterium
GTGCCGATGCTGCCTGGCCAGGCGGCGGCCTGAACCCGCACCAAGGGGATGCGCGCATCAGCCTTGGGCAGGCAACGCGCGAGCCAGGCCAGGGCTGGGGCGGGGCCTTCGCACTGCAGCAGCAAACAGGTGCCGAGCAGGGCGCGCTCGTGGTTGGCGCTGCGCGGTAAGGCCGGCTTGCGCAGGCGATCGAGGGCTTGCAGGTGGTGCCCTTGCAGGGCTAACGCTTCGGCGTGCAGGCTGGCTATTTCTTCGTCGCTCGCGTTGTCGTTCTGGTAGGGGGCAAGCGCGCTGATCGCCGCTTCGGGATGCAGGCGTGCTAGGTGGCCGCGCGCGCGCAGCACGGCGGCAGTGCGGGTGGTACAGGGTTCGAGGGCGCGCTCGAGGCCGGCGTGGTCGTCCTCGGCTAAACACAGTTGGGCGAGAATGGCACGCAGGTCGTCGTCGAGTTCGCTCGCATCGCGGCTGGCGAGTTCATCACGGGCCGCAGCAGCGCCGCTGGCCTGGAAGCGTGCTTGGGCCAGCTCGCCGAGGAGCTGTCGGCCCTCGGTGTCGGTGCAGTCGTCACGGCGCGCGATGGCGCCGGCCAGTAACTCGCAGGCGGCCTCAGCGTGTTGGCGCCGCACCAAGTGCCGCGCGCGTTCGAGCCGGATCTCGTCGGAGTCGTCGAGCGTTTGCGCCTGATCCCAGCACGACTCGGCGGCGTCGAGGCGCTCGTGCCGGTCGTAAAGCAGGGCCAACTGGCGCAGCAGCATGGCGCGCTCGTCGTTGTCGAGTTTGTCGGAGGTGACGCAGCGTTCGCGCAGACGGTCGAGATAGCCAACCGCTTGGTCGCTGTCGTCTTCGGCCAGCATCGCTGCCATGATCAAAGCGGCCGGCAGCTCGTCGTCGTGACCGAGGGCTTCATTGGCGGCTTGACGCGCTGTGTTGCGCTCGCCGAGCATCAGCTCCACTTCCGACAGCAGCAGCCAAGCGTGGGCCTGCTCGCTGGCCGTGGTGGCTTGGCTGAGGGTCATGGCGGTGGCGTGTCGGGCGCCGAGCGGGTCACGCGCTTGGGCGCACAGTTGAGCGACTTCGCGCCACGGCACCTCGGCGTTCTGATCGAGGCGGCGCAGTGCGGCGGTGGGGTCGGTCTCATCGAGCGCCAGGCCGGCGCGTGCCCGGCGCAACACGAGGTGAACCGAGTCTGGATGCTCGGCTAGGCCGCGCTCAAGTAGCTCGCACACGCTGGTGTGGTCTTGCTCGCGCTCAGCCAGCTCGGCCGCCATGTCGTAAGCGCCGATCGGCGTGGGCCGCTCTTGGAGTAGGCCAGCCAGGGTTTCCCCGGCGGCCTCGGTTTCACCGGCCGCGAGTTGGACCTGACTCAACAGCAGGCGGTAATCGACGCCCTGATCGAGGTCCACGGCTTGCTGCGCATGGCGTAGTGCTTCGGCCGGATCACGATCGACCTCCAGTTCGGCGCACAGGGCCCACAGCTGGGGGACGCTCTGTTCACGGGCCAGCGCTCGTTGTGCGAAGTCGCGGGCTTCGTCGCGCTTGCCTTGCAGGCGCAGCGCTTCGGCCAACAGAGCCCACATTTGCGGACTATCAGGCAATACCTTGAGTGCTTCGCGGGCGTGGTGTTCGGCGCGTGGGCCTTCGCCGGCGAGCAGGTGGTATTCGACCAGTTCGCGCCAGGCCCACAGGTAGTCGGCCTGACGTTCCACCGCTCGCTCGAGCAAGGGCACGGCCTCGGCGCGGCGATCTTGGCACCGCAGCAAGAAGGCGTGCAGGCCGTCGTTGATCGCCTCGTCGGGCTCGAGCGCGCAGGCGCGCTGAAAGGCCTGCTCGGCTTTGTCGTGATTGCCCCGCTGGGCTTCGAGCTCGGCGAGTTCGCGCCAGGCCCAGCAGTAGCTGTCGTCGAGTTCAACCGCCTTGACCAAGAACGGCACCGCTTGGTCGCCCTGGCCCTGGGTCCGCAGGATGTCGGCGGTGTAGCCGTAGCTGGTGGCGTCAAAAGGGTTGATCGAACGCGCGTGATCAAGGTGCGCGCGCGCCTCCTCGAGCCGGCCCATGTTGCGGCAGGTGTCGGCGATTTCGTGCAGGATCCAGGTCGACGTGGGCGAGGCTTCGAGGGCCTTGAGCAGGTGCTCACGGGCTTGGTCGTACTGGCCTTTGGTGCGGGCGAGCACGCCAAGGTGGGCCCAGGCCCAGGGGTAGCTGGGGTCCTCGCGCAGGGCGTCTTCGCACAGTTCAGCCGAGGCGTCGGGGTCGTCTTCAGTGAGAACCTGGGCCAGTTCGACCATCGCCCAGGTGGCGTGCGAGTCGTCGGCGAGGATCTGCTCGTACAGCAGCACGGCTTCGCTGGTGTTGCCGTCTTCGTGTTCGAGCTGAGCCAGATGGCCACGGCACCAGTTGTCATCAGGGTTGGCTTGGAGCGCTTCCAGGTAGCGCCCGCGCGCGGCCGACATGTTGCCGAGGGCGCGTTCGGTTTCAGCCAACTCAGCCAGCGTCCAATGATTGCTGCCCTCGAGGGTCAGCGCCGCCAGGAGTTGCTCGCGCGCTTCATCGAGGCGGGCATCTTGGCGCAGGCAGGCACCAATGCGCGCCAGTACCCCGGCGCGCGTGGTGCTATCTTCGATCTCTTCTTCACGCAGCAGGCGCTGGAGCTCATTGAGGGCTTCGTTGTAGCGCCCCTGGTTGAAGAACATGTCGGCGAGCTGGTCGGGCGGGCCCTCGGTGAACAGCTCGTCTTTGTGGCGGATGGCTTCACGCGCGGCCACGGCGCGGTGCAGGTCTTCCCGGCGTTCGAAGAACATGCGCTGAAAGCGCATCAGATGCAGGTTGGAGCGGTGCGAGCCGGCGGCCTCATCGAGCAGCATCTCGGCAGCCCTGACTTCGCCGGCGCATTCGAGGGCGCTGGCATGGCCGAGCGCAGCCCACAGGTCGCCAGGGGCGGTTTGCCGGAGGTCGGAATAACGCGCAGCAGCATCCTTGAACCGGCCTTGGCGCATCAGCTCTTCAGCTTCTTGCGCGAGGCGGTCTTCAGGATCGTCGTCGAAGTTGTTGTCGAAAAGCCCCATCCGGTCCTGTCAGTATTCCCGCTAGGGCGGTGTGTCCAGTCAGGTCTCAGGCTGAGCGCTGAGCAGCGTGCCCTGTAATCGTCATTCTAGCAGTATTCTGGCCGAGAGTGGGGGATTCCGACCCACCTTGCCACTCTATCACGCTGGAGCGATATCGGGTAGCAGGGGCTTGTGTGGCAATTCGACGCGCCACTATGCGCCGCATGAGTGATCTGCGTGCAAGCAAGCGGGGTCTCGACTTGGTGGATGGTTTCACCAGCGTGGCCGTGGCCGCTGGAATCAAGGCGTCGGGTAAGCCCGATCTGAGCCTGATTGTCTCTGACGGACCCTGCGTGGTTGGTGGTGTGTTTACCAGCAACCAGGCGGCTGCGCCGCCGGTGCAATACTGTCGCCGGGTGCTGCGCCGGGCCGAGCATCGGGCCGTGGTGGTGAACGCTGGAAACGCCAACTGCGCGACCGGCGCTGCCGGTTTGGCCGACGCCAAGACGATGGCGGCGCATAGCGCGCAGTTGATAGGCTGTAAGCCTGCTGAGGTCTTGGTGTGTTCGACCGGCGTGATCGGCGTGCCCCTGCCGATGGACAAGGTCTGCGCGGGGATTGATGCGGCGCATGCCGGCCTCGGCAAGCGTGGCCAGCCACGGCCAGCCACGGCGATTTTGACGACCGACACCCGGGTCAAAGAGCGCGCCTATCGGCACAGCGCCGGCTATGCCTTGGCAGGTATCGCGAAGGGCTCGGGCATGATCCATCCCAACATGGCCACCATGTTGGGCTTCGTGCTGACCGACGCTGTTATCGCCAAGGCCGACTTGCAGGCCATCACCACGCGGGCGACCGCGCGCAGCTTTAATCGGATCTCGGTCGACAACGACGAGAGCACCAATGACACCCTGTTGGTGCTGGCTTCGGGCGCGAGTGGCAAGTCAGTGAGTAGCGCCAGGGCCTTGGCCGCGTTTGAAGATGCGCTGACGCGCTTGTGTCAGGAACTGGCGCAAGACATCGTGCGTGATGGCGAGGGGGCCACGAGCTTTATTGAAGTCTGCGTTACCGGCACCAAGTCGGAGGCCCAGGCCAACAAGGTGGCTTCAGCGGTATGCGATTCGATGTTGGTGAAAACCGCCTTCGCCGGGCGTGACCCCAACTGGGGACGCATCGCCGCAGCGGCTGGTTACAGCGGCGTAAAGTTCAAGATGGAGCGCATGACCATCAGCCTGAATGGCGTGGTGATTTTCTCCCAGGGTGGCGGTCATGACGATCGCAAGCGCCCCTTCGTGAAGGTCGGCGGGCGCGGCGTGGTGAAACGTGCCGACTTGGCCAAGAGCATGACGAGTGGTGATCAGCGGGTGGTGATCGACCTTGGTCAGGGGGATGGGGCCGCGACGCGGTGGACGTCTGATTTGACGCATGGGTACATTTCCATTAACGCCGATTACACGACTTGACATCGAGGGGGTGCCCCCCTCGGGCTCCCCCGGGTCGGCCTCGCCGCTAAAG
>JAQIBG010000362.1 GCA_027859175.1 Planctomycetota bacterium
CAGTTTGGCCTGGTCGACCTGGCTGTCGGTGGGCAGGTGCTGCTGGAGTTCGGCAAACTCGAAGCCGTCGCGCTGGGGCAGGTGGACGCGGTGCCTGGCGGCCTCGAGCCCGGCGGCGAGGGCAGCGTTCCAGCTGGTCTCGCGCCCGGCGAACAGGGCGGCGGCAAGATACACGGTATGCGGCATATGCGCGGCAGTGTGCTCGCTGACGGGGGCTGGTCCATGGCTCGCAGGCAGCTTGACCCTGAGTGGCTGATGGGTATCATATCTACAACACGAGGTGTCACAGATAAGACCCATGGCAGATTCACCAAGCAGCCCCGCGCCCGCACTCAGCAGCGGTTTGCGTATCCTTGAGGCCCTGGCTGCTCGCCCAGAAGGGCAGAGTTTCACCGACTTGGTGAGTTCCAGTGGCAGTTCCAAGGCCACGGCGGTGCGTCTGTTGCGCGTGCTGCAAGACGAGGGCTACGTTCGTAAGGGTGCCGACGGCCGCTACCGAATCGGCCCCGCGGTGCCACGCTTGGCGGCTGGCCATGATGGCCGTAGTGCGCTGCGCCATGCCGGTGCTGGGCATTTGCAGGGCCTGCGTGATCAACTCGGCAACACCGTGCTGCTGCTGCACTGGGATGGCACGGTGTTTGAAAACGTGGCCAAGGCCGCCGACGAAACCGGCCTCGCGATGCAGGGTGTGGGCAACACCTGCCGCGCATACGCCGAAACGCCCTGGGGCTGGATCGCCTGTGCCCGGTGCGAGGTCATGCCGGATGCGCCACCGCGTGGTTTCACGACGGTGATCGACACCGCCCGTGAGGCCCTGGAGCGCGACGGCTTTGTGCTGATGGACCTCGGCACGCCGGCCACGCTCCGTCGCATGGCGGCTCCAATCTGGGCCAGTGATGGCACTCTGTTGGGCTGCTTGGCCGTGGGCGGCAACGCCCTGACGATCACCGACCAGCAATGCGCGTCGTATGGCCGCGTGCTGGTTGACCTAGCCGCTCGCATTGCGGCTGATTTAGGAGAGAGCGCATGAGCACCCGTCCGAACGTGTTGTGGTTGATGGCCGACCAGTGGCATGCCAAGGCCTTGAGTTGCTGCGGGAGCCAGGTGCGCACGCCGCATCTCGATGCGATTGCGGCTGACGGCGTGCTGTTTGAGCGCGCGTTTGCGGTCAACCCGATCTGCGGCCCATCGCGCGCGAGCTTCCTGACCGGGCAGTATTGCCATACGCATGGCCTACAGGGCAATAATAACGTGTGCTATACCGGCGGCGGCGAAACCAATATCGGCGCACTGTTTCAGCGCCGTGGCTGGCGTACTGCTCTCACCGGCAAAGCTCATCTGCCGCGCGCTTGGGTTGAAGACGGCTTTGAATTCATCCGCTATACCGACCTGTGCGACGCCGATCCGCGCGATCCAACGACCTGCCACTACTTCCAGTATCTATGTGAGCGTGGCTTGGATGGATACTACGAAGAGGGTTACGCGCGTCCAGGCACGGTGGGCGAGAACGACGGCTCCGGCCCGGCCGACCTACCGTATGAGCATTCGATTGAGCGCTACACTGGCGATGAAACCTTGCGCTTCCTGCGCGATGGACGCGACGACGAGCGCCCCTTCTTCATCAAGATGAGCTTCCAGCGGCCGCACGCGCCGATGCGCCCGGCGCGCGAATATTATGACAAGTATGATCCGGCCAGCATTGAACTGCCGGCCAATTCAGCGGACTGGTTGGAGAACCGCTTTGCGTCAAAGCCAGAGTTCATTCGCAAGAAATTGCAGGGATCGCACTACCCGTACGCACATGGCGAAGATGGGCTCAAGCGCCTCATCGCCAGTTATTACGCGCTGATTGAGGCAATTGATGCTGAAATCGGTCGCGTGGTGGCTGAGCTCAAAGAGCAAGGCCTCTACGACAACACCATCATCTGTTTCAATGCCGACCACGGCGATTTCAACGGTGACCACGGGCTGTTTCATAAGAATCTCGGCATCTACGACTCGATTCAGCAGATTCCGTTTATCCTGCGGGTGCCGGGTGGTCCGAAGGGCGTGCGTCGCTCGCAATTAATCGAGTCGATCGACATGTATCCCACGCTGTGCGAAGTAGCCGGCCTTGCGGTACCGGCCGGCGTGGAAGGCACCAGTCTGCTCCCGATTGTGTATGACGATGCCCCGGGGCGCGACGAGTGCCTATGCGAATGGAGTTGGGGCAATGGCCCGGTGCCGCGCATCAATGCGCTGCGCACCGATCGCTATCGTTTGGTGTATTATAACCACGAGGTGGGCGGCGAACTCTATGACCACGACCAGGACCCGGGCGAGATGTTCAACCTCTGGTTAGACCCAGCCTACGCCACGGTGCGCTGCGAACTCCAGGAGCGCCTGTTTGACCGCGTCAACCAATACGCCTGCCCGCTGATCATGGCCGACGACGCCCATATCGCGAAAGCCAACCGCTACACCCCAACCCCACGCCTCCACGGCCACGGCAACGACTGGCCCACCCTCAAGGCCGCGATCGAAGCCAGAGTGCCCAACCGTGGTCCTGTTTGAGGTGGATTAGCAGGAGGGAGTTGAGGGAGTTGAGGTCCGAATGAGTTTTTTTCGTGGGATGGCTCAGGTGGAGCGGCCGCTTTGTACGTAGCGCCAAACTAAAAGGGGTGAAGCAACTGTGTTGCTTCACCCCTTTTTAATACCTCACTCGGACCTCAACTTCCTCAACTTCCTCAACTTCCTCAACTCCCTCCTGCTATTTCTACGATCTCAACGATCGCAGGCGGCGAGGAAGCCCCAGGTGTAGGCGGTGGGGCCGATGGTTTGGTGGACGGTGTATTCGTTGTTGGCGGGGATGGTGTAGATATCCCAGTAGGCTTCGGCCATCGGCCATTGTTTGCCGGTGGGGGTGGCCTGCTTATCGGTGACGTACCACTGGTAGACCCAGCTTTCGAATGCGAAGTTGGCGGCTGGATCGCTTGGGCCGTAGACGGTGATGCCCTTGGGCGGTAGTTGGCCGGTGACGAGGCTGTCGATATGCAGTGGCCAGGCTACCGGGTCAGGGCCCAGGCCAGTGGTGTAGGCGCGGTTGTCGGGATTGGCGCCGGCTGAGAATCCACACGCGGTGACCAGGCCGGCTAAATATTTTTTGTCACCCGAAAGTGCGTAGGCCCGCGGCAATGCCTTGCTGATCATGCCGGGGACCGAGAGGTAGCCGACAAAGCCCATCAGGGGCAGGCCCGGCACCGCAGTGGCCACGCCCCAGGCGTTGCCTTGCTGGAAGGCAAGGGTGTCGTCGCCGAGTTGCAGGACCATCGCGCGTGTTTGCGCTTGCCGTTCGCCGTCAACCAGATTGGCGGGCATGCGGGCGTAGGTAAAAGCGATCCCTTCGGCGCGAATCGGCTCGTTTTCAAGCGGTACCACGGCCGCAACCGGGGCGTGGAAGCGTTCATCGGCGGTGAGCCACAGCAACTGGACGGCTGCGTTGGCGACGCTTATGTCCCATTTTTTGCGGGCCTTGGCGCCGGCTTTCTCGGGCAGGCTGTCGATCACGGCGCGGCCGGCATCAGACAGGGCCCAGTCGTAAGCGCGAATCGCATCGGTTTGCAGAGTGGCCGCGCGGGTGGCGTCGAACGGCGCGCTGACGCGGGCGTACTGGGCCGCCACGGCAGCGAAGCGCAGCGAGCTCACCGGGTCGGGCGCAAAGGCACCGAGGGCCAGGGTTTCTTGCCAGCTGGCTTCGCACGGGCGCGGATGGGAGCTGCTTTCGATGCCGCCACGCACGCCGCCATCGGGTGTCTGCAAGCGATGATAGAAACTAAGGTTCCACCACACCTCATCGAGGAGATCAGGCAGATCGTTGCTGCGTTCCTCTGCGGGTAAAACCAAGGCGGTGCGGTTCCAGAATTCAGGGTTCAGTTCGTAAACTTCCAGCAGACCGCCAGTGACGTCGAGGTGTAGGCTGCGGCGGTCCCAGTCGCCGGCGTCCATGTAACCGCCCCAGGCGTCACTGAGTGCTGGCTCCGCTGAGGCCTTACCCTCAATAATGTCGACGAAGCTCTGGTTGATCGCGTCCGATTCGCCGTGCAGCATGGTTCGGCTGACCGGGACAACCTTGACGCCATCGGCGGGGTGCATGTTGCGTGGGCGCTCGTAGCCCATCAGGTCTTTCGGTAGTGCGATGCCGCTGCGGTGTGACAGCAGGCCTTGCATCGACAGGGCGAAGGCGTTGGTCCAGACGTTGTCGTCGATGGGGAACGGCCAACTGGTGCCTACGCCCTCGACCTGCAGGCGATAGCTGCCGGGGGTCGCGAAATCTGAGAAGTCGACCAGGTACACGTCGGTTTTGGCGAGGCTGCGCTTGTCGCGGGTTTGGTCGCCTTCGCTGTGCCGGCGCAGCAGGCTGGCCGCGCCCGACCACACCACTTGGTCATCGCTATCAAGTAGGTGGCACTGCGGCGCGCCAGTAGCACCGGGGTCGTGGTGGCCACCGGTGCCGAGCCAAACCGAAATGCGGCCGATTTTTTGTGGGTCGGCGGGGTGGAAGCCGATGTGGCTGACGTGAACAGCTTCGCTGCGCACCGTGGCCGAGTTGTGGGTATAGGTGACCTCGGGCTCGCTCGTGTTGATGCCCTTGAATTGCACGGTGTAGCTGGCGCCTTCTTCCAGGGCTTGCTCAAGGTGCAGGTAGATCACGCAGCTGTTGGCGCGGCTCCGGTAGCTGTTCGGCTTGCGCTTGACCGAGACCGCGCTGGGCGTGATGGCGGTGCCGTCGCTGGTGACGAGCGCATAGGCTTCGGGGACACCGAGCGTGCTGGGCTCGAGCCAATTTCCGGTGCCCGCCTCATCAATGCGAATGCGCGTGCCATCGGCCGACATCACGCCGATGGTCTTGCCTTTGCGTTTGAGCTGGAAGCCTTTGGGCTCCATGACGAGTTCACCGTTGGCCCAAACGGCCGTGGTCTTCTTGTCTTTGACCACGCGCTCGTCGCCGTTTTGGGGCTGGTAGGCCTGCATCGCGTTGCGGGTGATGGTGCGCTCTTGGATGCGCACGGCGAGGATGTGGGGACTGACCGCGTAGATGCGCTCAACGCTTGGGTCGTCCGGGGTATGGCTGGCGCCGCCGGCAATCATGGCCGTGATCCGTGCTTGTTGCTCGGCTTCTTGTTTGGCTTGGCGTTCGGCGGCGGCCTGGCGTTTCGCGGCCGAGGCGGCGCGTGCTGCCAGGGTGGCGTCGTCGGGGGCGTGCATCGCCAACTCCTTGATGGTGATATCAATCGGCTTGCTCTCCCAGCCGCCAACGACCTGCACGCCGATGAGTGCGGCGAGGTCGAGGCCCTTTTCGCTGCCGGCCTTGCCGATTTTATCTGGCTCAAGCAGGCTGGCGCCAGAGGCCGGCGTCAGGCGGTGCTCGCCAGGGCCGGGAATGGCCAGGTTGAACTCATGTCTGGTGCCGTCGCTGTCGATCAGGGCCACGCGCAGGCGCGTGGCTTTGCTGCCGTCGGCCACGACCACGTGGAGTTCGGGGGAGTGCTCGGCGAAGGCGCTGGCATTGAGCGGCCGGTTGAGGCCGCCGCCGCCCTTGGTGTCTTTGGCGACGATGCGAATTCCTCCATCGGCGCGCTGGTGCGCTTTTTCCCACGATAGGAAGGCGTAGGTGAAGCCCGGTTCAAAGCTGAGCAGGGGGGCGCTGGGTTCGGCAGCCGAGAGGGTGGCGGCGCAGGCGAGTAGGCAGGCACAGAGCAGGCGCATGGGAGTCCTTCCGTGGGATTGCCCATAGGACAATCGAATGCGCAACTTTTGCAAGCGGCAACAGGGCGGGTTGCCTGGGCGTCTTCATGCATGAACCCCGGCCAGTGGGCCGGGGTTCATGAGTGGCGATGCCTGGGGCGACGGGCGCTGGGCAGCCGGCCTACTTCTTCTTGGCGGCGGTCTTTTTCTTGGCTGCCGGTTTTTTCGCGGCTGGCTTCTTGGCCGCCGGCTTCTTGGCCGCCGGCTTCTTGGCGGCTTGCTTCTCGCCGGAGCCGGGCCACATGCGGGCTTGGCTCAGCAGCCATTGCTCGGGCTGGCAGCCGAGCGCTTGCTTGAACAGGCGGCGCAGTTCGCCGGTGGTGGCGAAGCCAACGGCCAGCGAGATGTCGCTGACGTGGTCGCCCTTGAGCAGGAGCTCGCGCGCGCGATCAAGGCGCAGCTGCTGGATGTAGGCCATCGGGCTGATGCCAACGTGCTGCTTGAACAGGCGGTGCAGGTGCACGCGGGTGACGCCGAGCTCCATCGCTACGGTTTCAATGTACGGGATCTGACTGAGATCCTTGGCGATGCGCTTGGCAGCCTTGTCGACTAGGGGAATGCCGCTTTTGACCGTGTTGGCGAGTTTGCGCTCGCGGCTGGTGACGGCCAGGGGCGGCGCGGCTTCGCCAAGGCGCACGGTTTCAGCCAGGATATAGCTGAGCGCAGCGCGGATCTGGCTTTCGCGGCTGCGGTCTTGCAGGCGAACTTCGTCGTCGAGGCGAGCAAAGTAGGGGGTCAGGTCGTGATCGCCTGGGAAGGCGTGTTGGTCGAGCTTGGCGAGGCGCTTGAACAGGGCCTCGCTGCCCGGCAGCAGCTTATCGAGGCGCTGGCCGTCGATGCCGATCCAGAAGGTTTCACAGCGGTCGATCACGTGGTCGATGCCGCTGAACTCGGCACCGGGCGGCACCACGAACAGCCAGCCGGTGGCGAGCGGGTACATGCGCTCGGCGCCGTACCACTCGGCACGGCCCATCGAGAGGTAGCCGATGCGCCAAAATTCGCCGTTGTGACGCACGCCTTGTCGCTGTGGCTTGCGGGGCTGGTAGGTGCCCTTGCCGAGGACAGTCAGCTCAGGCAGGAACGAGCTTCCGGCGGTGCGCTTGATTTTGGGGGTGCAGGCGGCGAAGTCGACCATGGTGGGTAATTCCGTGCAGTAACGAATTTATTGAATATGCGGATGAAGCATCTTTATGGTCACCGGGGCCGAAAAGCGAGGCCCGATATGAAGATTATAACCATAGTACACGATATCAGCGTGCGACACCTGCCCATAAAAGGTGCATTTGGGTGACATCTTGTCTGTTTCCCGCGGCATCAGGCCTCGGTGTTAATGCTTGGCGGCTGCTTCTCGGGCCCATGGCCGCGACGAGACATTGACATAACCTGTTGAATTAACGAGACCTATGGCGCCAATATGGACAGTCCGAGGCCGTCGATGCGTCAGGCAGCAAAAACCGCACCCCGCCGAGGTGGCAAGGTGCGGTCGCAATGCATCAAGCGGGCTCCTGCTAAGTCAGGCGCAACTCACTGCAGTGGCGGCATTACGGGTGGCTGCGAGCATCTGGCTTAAGCCATACTTGCGATCACCACGGTACCACTGCTGCCAGCGGCCCTGCTCGGCTGGCGCGCGCGCGGCAATGGTTGCCTCAAGGGCTGCAATGCCTGTTTCGAAAGCAGCCTGGGCGGCGTCTTCTTCGCCATTGGCACGGGCCTGGGTCGCCGCAGTCAGTGCTACGAGCCAGCGGTTGCAGCCGGCCATGATGGCGGCCTGCACCTGGATCTGCGCGCGTAGGTAGGCCGCCTGCGGTGGCGGTAGGTGTGCGGCGAGCGCGGCGGCATAGGCACCCACGGCATCAAAGCGGGCGCTACCGAGCGTGCCCAGTTTGGTCACCATCGCGGGGTCATGCTTGGCCGCCTTGCCGTGAATCATATCGAGACCGGTGGAGCGAACCCAGCCGTCGAGGGCTACCTGCACGCCAGGGATGTGCTGATCGCGCATCACCGGGAAGGCAGCGTAGAGCATTTCGTAGGCCTCGGTGATCGCGGCATTGTCGGCGCCGCTGGCCGCATAGCTGCGACCAACCCAGTCGGCCAATAGGCGGCGGCCGCTGTCGGCTTGGCCGCGCCAACAGATTCGCGCCACTGCGTCGATGCCGGTGGCCATCTCGCGCTGATTGCACACGTTCAGGATGACGTACTCGCTGGCGCCCGAGTCAATCGCTTCGCCAAGTGCGGTCACGATCTTGGCCGGCGTGGTGCCCTGTACCAGGTGCGGCCCGTAGCCCCAGAAGGCGACATGGAAATACACGCCGTACTGGGCCGTGGGGTCACGATCACGGGTGAAGTCTTCGCCCCAGTATTGGGTGTGGCCTTGGTCAGACAGGATTCGGATCACGCCCTCGGGAATGCTGAGGTGTCCGCCCGCGTTGAGTTGGTTGCCTTCCATCCACATCGTGGTGGTGAACAGGGCCGGTTTGTCACCCATCAGTTCGGTGACGATGGCGTGCTGGTCGGCCATGGCCTGGGAGATCAGGGCGCCGCGTTCGGCTGACCCCTGCGGCGTGTTGGGGTCATGAACCCAGACCGGGCGATCACCACGGCCACGTAGTCCTAGCTGCCATATGACACGATCATAACGGCTCCATTCTTTGGCGTAGGCGCGCCAGGCTTCGCGCAGGGGCTCGGGGTCGCTGGCGTAGCTGGCACTGCGCTCAACGCCTTGGCGCTTCGACCAGGTTTCAAACGCGAACATGCTCAGGCCAAGCGGCTCGATGTGGTGCTGCGAGATATAGAACCCGCGGTCGTGGGCTAGGTCGAGCAGGTGGCGTTCGGCCGGGTTCATGATATCGACGAAACTGGCTGGAATAATCAGGTTACAGCGCAGGCGCAGCGCGGTTTCGAGCGACTGCGCCAGGGCCTGGTCGGATACTACCTTGCTGTAGAAGGGGTAATCGAGATCGCGGCGGCCGGGGCCGTCAATCCATTCGGTCAGCAGGTCTTCGTCGTTGAGGAACCAGCCGCGCCAGCGCACCGCGGGTGCTTGTTCACGCCAGCCGGGGCTCATTGCCCAGCAGTCGCGTTCGGCAACGGGTACGTCGGTCCAGGCCTGCCAGGGGTCAACACCGAGGCATTCTTCACACACGGTGTAAATGCCAAACAGGGTGCCATGAACATCGCTACCGAGAATTGCTAGGGAGCCGTGCTCGGTGCCAAAGGTGGAGATGGCGTGGGCCTCAGGGCGCTTGGCGAGGCCGGCTGCGCGCGTCAGACCGGCTTGTTGGCACCACTCGGCGGCAGCGCCAGCAACGGTGGCCACGACGATTGCTCCCGCGGCGTCGGGTGCTGGGAGTTCTCGGCTGAGTGTGGGCAGGAGGCCGAGCACGCGCTCGCAGTCGCGGCGCAGGTCGTCGATTGCGCGCACGATGAAGTCGGGCTCATCGGGGGCCACATAAATGGTGGGCGGCGTGGTGGTGCGATGCAGTTGGAACACGGTGGGTTCCTCCTTGGGCGCGAGAGCCCTAGCGGGTTGGGGTAGGGCTAGGTCTCGGCGAGCGACTGGGTGAAGAGCGCGGCGGCGTCGCAGACCGCCGTGCTGAGCGCATTGCGCTCGGTGTCGTCGGGGTTTTCAACCACCATCAGGCTGGCCCCGAGCACGGCGACGAGTTCGCCGCCGGGTGAAAAAATCGGCGCCGCAACGCGTACTGGGTGGTCGCGCTCAACCCGAACGAAGCCCGCTTCACGGGTGCGCTCGAGCACGGCTTCCAGGTCATCACGGCCATGCCAGGTTTTGCTGTTGGCCTCGCTCAGCGGGTGCATGCGTTCCCACAGGGCTCGCTCTGGGGCCGGTGCAAAGGCCAGCCAGCACAGGGTAACGGCCGAGAAGTGCGAGCCGAACACCGAGCCCGCGGGCTCTTGGACGCGTCCACGCTGGCTGGGGTCGATGCGCAGGCGCGTATGCAGTTGGGCGCCGAGTTGCTCCACCACCACCGCAGTGGCGCGCGGGCAGGCAGCGGCAATCTGGCGCAGGGCATGTGAGCCATGACTGTGCAAGGCGCGACGGCGTTGTTTGCGCAACAGTTCATCGAGGGCGGGCCCGAGCTGTAAGCGCTGTGGCCGACCGCTTTTGATTAGCCAGCCGGCCGCAATCAGGGTCCCAATCAGGTTGTGCGCCGTAGCAGGCGACACCCCCAATTGCTCGGCGATGGCCACCGGTCCGAGGCCGCGCTCGCTCTCGGCAACGGCATTCAGCACGGTGAGGCCACGGGTCAAACTCTGGATGCTGGTATGTGGCATATTCAACTATCTTGAAAGAATGTTGTGTATGGGTGAAGTTTACCCGATTGCCGGGCCGACGGAAGCGGCGCCCCTTCTGTGGTCGCGGTTCAAGTGAAGACGAATTGTGCATGCAACAATACCAAGAAAGCGGCGGGGTTCCTGGTTCGGCCCGCTATATTCGCGACCCGAGTAGCGTGACTTGGTGGGCCTGCCTGGGTCTCGGCGGATCCTCTGAGTACATTACCCAGATGGAGACTGTCTGGTTTCCTTGACCTGCAAAGTTCCGCTGCCTAAGGTAGAAACTGAATATTGGCTTTCAGTTTCGTCGGTTTCAGATCGCCCTTGTGCGAGGAGTGACAGGACATGCATAGAATCGTGAGTTGTTTGATGCTGGGCGCCTTGGCCGTGCTTGCCAACACGGGGTCGGCGGCCGAGGTCTTGGATCTGGGGGCTGCCCTCGCACGGGCTCGCGAGTCGAACCCTGACTTGCGCCAGGCGGCGGCGGTGGCGGCGATGGCCCAGGCCTCGGCCAGTGAAGCTTCGTCGGCCTATATGCCGCGTGTTGATGTAGGTGTTGGCTATCAGGTCACCAATGAGCCCGGCACCGCCTTTGGCTACATTCTCAACCAGGGGGCGTTTGGTCCTGGTATTGATTTTAATGATCCTGGCACCACCGACGACCTACGCCTATCGGCGCGCATTGGGTGGCGGGCCTTTGATGGCAGCCGTGGTGCGCAGGTCGATGCGGCGCAGTCTGGTGCGGCGGCGGCTCTGGTTCACCATCAGGCAGCCGGGCGTGACCTTGATCTCGCGGTAGCTGAGGCCTGGCTTGCGACCCTGGCTCGGCGCGAAGCGGTAAGCGCCGCCGAGATTAGTGTAGAGGCGGTGGCGGCTCACCATGCGCGGCTGACGGCCGGTGGTGATGAAGGTGCAGAGCTCAAGATCGATGTACTCGAAGCGGCGGTCCAATTGGAGCAGGCGCGAACGGCATTGATTATCGCGCGTGGCTCCGAGCGGCGCGCGCGCGTTGGCTTGGCGCGTTTGCTGCTCCTAGACCCGGCTGACTTGGTGCTGCCAGATGCGGTGCCCGAGTTGGCGATGGTAGAGCAGGGTCTGAGTCAGAGTGAGCTCGACCGGATCCGCGCGGTGCGCCTGCGCATGGATAGCGCCAACGCGGCGATGCGCGCGGCGCGTGGCGAGTATCTGCCGAGTCTCGATCTGGTGGCCGGTGGCGCCTACGACTACGGTTTTGAAACCGACAGCGATGGCACCAGTTACGCGGTCGGCCTGTCGCTGTCGTGGTCGGCCTGGGATGGTGGTGGCCGCAGTGCCCGGTACGAGCGCGCTAGCGCCGACCTGACGCGGGCCCGGGCTCAACTCACGGCGACCCAAGCCCAGGTCGATGAACAATATCGCTTGGCGCAAATTCAATTAACTGAAGCCGTTGAGCGCCTTGCCACCGCGAAGCGTGGCCTCGAGCTGGCGCTCAGTTCGGTTGAGGTGGCAACTGAGAGTTACCAGGCCGGCGCCGCGGTGCTGGCTCGGGTGCTCGACGCAGAAGCTGCGGCCGCCGAAGCGCGCCAGCAGGTGGTGGCGGCCCGGGTTGGTCGCCAGGTGGCGGTGGCGCGTTTGCGCCATGCGCTCGGTCTTGACATCGTGGCTCCCCAGTGATCGCGAGGAAATTAATCATGATCCGCAATACTATTATTTGTTCGACCGCGATTGTGGCGGTCTCTCTTAGCGCGTGTGGTGGCGGCGGTCATCCGCCAGCAGCCAGCCAGGCGGAGTTGCCCCCGATCAGCGCCACCAGCGTTGTGGTGCAACGAGATGAGCGACCACGCTTTGCGCCGGTGGTGGCTACGGTTGCGGCCCGCAACGCGATAACCGTGATGTCGAAACATACCGGTACGATCCTGGAGCTGCCGGTGCGGCTGTCACAGCAGGTGGCGGCCGGCGAGGTCTTGGTGCGGGTTGAAGCCGCTGCGCTGCGCGCGCGACGGGCCCAAGCGGTGGCCCAACACAAGCAGGCCCAGCAAGAGCTGACCCGCGTTGGGCGTCTGATTGAGCGCGGTGCCGCCACGGCGCGCGAGCAGGAGGCGGCGCAGGCGCAGGCGCAGATTGCTGAGCAGGCGGTCATGGAAATCGACGCGATGCTGGCCGACACTGAAATCACCGCGCCCTTCGCCGGCGTGGTTACGGCGCGTTTGGCTGAGGTCGGTGAATTGGCGATGCCGGGTCGACCGCTGTTGGAACTGGCAGACCCGAGCACGCTTGAGCTCTCCGCGCCCTTGCCCGAGACCGTGGTCTCTCGGCTTCGGGTGGGCGCCATTTTGGACGTGGTTGACGCTGACGCCGTGTTGTTGGCCAAGATCACAGAAATCGCCCCGTCGGCCGATTCCGCCAGTCGCACGGTGCAAGTCAAGGCGGCTTTGCCTGAGGATCATGGCCTGCGCCTTGGCCAGTTTGTCCGGTTGCATGTGCCGGCCGGAACCGACGAAGTCATCACCGTGCCGGGCAGTGCCATCATCAAACAGGGGCAGTTGCGCTTGGTGGCGGTGGTGCAAGACGGCCGCGTGCAGTTGCGTTTGGTTCGGGTTGGCCGCCCTTTCGGTGAGCGCATCGAAGTGGTGGCAGGCATTGCCCCGGGTGAGCAGATTTTGGATGCCCCGCCGGCCAACCTGCGCGATGGCCAAGCGGTAACGAGCACGGCCGGGGAGGGCTGAGCGATGAGTGCCGAACATACCGGCATTGCCGGTCGTATGGCGGCGGCCTTTGTGTCGTCGAAGCTCACGCCGCTGCTGGTGATTGCGGCACTCTTGTTGGGCATCCTCGCCACCATGCGCCTGCCACGCGAAGAAGAGCCACAAATTGTGGTGCCGATGATTGACGTGTTCGTGGCCATGCCCGGATCGTCGGCTAAGGAAATCGCCGAGCGCGTGACCCGTCCGATGGAGCAGCTCCTGTGGGAGGTGCCCGGCGTTGAGTACGTGTACTCGACCTCGCAACACGGCGGCAGCATGGTGGTGGTGCGCTTCATGGTGGGTGAAGACCCCGAGGGCGCACTGATCCGTTTGCGCTCGAAGCTTGAAGCTAATTACGATCGCATTCCGCAGGGAGTGTCGCCGCCGTTGATCAAGCCGCGCTCGATCGACGACGTGCCGATTGTGAGCCTGACCTTTCATGGCGATCAGGTCGACCACTTCCAGCTCCGGCGGGTAGCCCGTGAGGTGGAGTCGCGCCTGAAGGCTCTGCCCGATGTGGCCGAAACTACTATTATTGGCGGCTATCGACGAACGATTCAGGTCGAGCTCGATCCTGATCGCCTGGCCAGTCGCGGCTTAGACCCCTTGCTGGTGGAGCAGGCGCTTGGGGCCACTAACCAACGACTGCCCTCGGGTGTGTTGGTTGGTGATCGTAGTGCAGTGCTGATTGAAACCGGCGCCTTCTTTACCGACGTCGAGGCCGTGGCCGACACCGTGGTTGGTGTGTGGCAGGGCCGTCCGGTGTACTTGCGCGAAGTGGCGCAGGTCAGCGATGCCAGTGCCGAGCCAGAAGATTATGTTTTTCATGCCGACGCGGCCGAAGGCATGCGTCCGGCGGTGACCTTGGCCATGGCCAAGCGCCCCGGCACCAATGCGGTGGCAGTGGCCGACCGCGTGTGGGAACAGGTCAATGCGCTGCAGGGGACGGTGATTCCGTCGTCTGTGACCGTTACCGAGACGCGCAATTACGGCGCCACCGCGCTTGAAAAGTCGAATGAGCTCTTGCTGCACATGGGCATCGCCGTGTTCGGTGTGGCGTTATTGATCTGGTTCATGCTCGGGTGGCGCGAGTCGGTGATCGTGTTGATTGCTATTCCGGCCACGCTGGCCTTGACTCTGGCCGTGTTCAGTTTTGGCGGCTACACGCTTAACCGGATTACCTTGTTCGCGTTGATCTTCTCGATCGGTATCCTGGTCGATGACGCAATTGTGGTGGTGGAAAATATCGTCAGACATCTGCGCGAGGGTGGCGATCGCAGCGTGGCCCAAGTGGCGGTGAGCGCCACGGCCGAGGTCGGCAACCCCACTATCCTGGCAACCTGGGCCGTGATCGCTGCGATCTTGCCGATGGCTGGCGTTGGCGGGCTGATGGGGCCCTACATGCGGCCAATTCCGGTTGGGGCCTCGGCCGCGATGGTGTGGTCACTGTTGGTGGCGTTTATTGTGACGCCGTGGGCGGCAAGTTTGCTGCTGCGGCGCGGGAGCCATGGACACGAAGACGCTAAGGAAAGTTGGAGTACGCGCTCGTATCGCCAACTGATGGACCGCCTGATTCATCGCCCGCTGTGGCGCTGGGGTTTCCTCGGTGGCATTACTGTGTTGCTGCTCGGCTCGATGGGATTGGTCGGCATCGGTTGGGTGGAGGTCAAGATGCTGCCGTTCGACAACAAGTCGGAATTCCAGGTTCAGATTGAAATGCCCGAGGGTACGCCCTTGGAAGAAACCGCGGCCGTGGCCCAGGCCCTAAGCGATGTAGTGGTGACCCATGCCACGGTGACGCATGCGCAAGTTTACGTCGGCGCGCCGGCCCCGTTTAATTTCAACGGCTTGGTGCGGCATAGCTACCTGCGTACCGGCAATCACCAGGCCGAGATCCAGGTCAACCTGGTGGGCAAACATGATCGCAGTGAGCAGAGTCATGCGGTGGCGGTCGCTCTGCGACAGCAGTTGCAGCCGATTGCCGAGGCCGCGGGTGCTGTCATCACGGTGGCCGAGGTGCCACCCGGGCCGCCGGTCTTGCAGACCTTGGTTGCTGAGATCTACGCGCCGACTGATGGCGATCGCCTGGCTCTGGCCGGCGCTGTCAAAAACATCATGGCCAATGCCGAAGGCGTCGTTGATGTGGACTGGTATGTGCCTGCGCCGCAAGACCGCGCCCATCTCACAATCGACACCGACAAGGCCGCGATTAACGGCATCAGCACGGCGCAGGTGGCGGCCACGGTCAGCCTTGCCGTTGATGGCCGTAATGTGGGCCTGCTGCACGACGAGGCCGAGCGCGAGGATGTGCCGCTGACTTTGCGGCTCCCACGCGAGCGGCGCAGTGATCTCGCTGACCTCAATGCGCTGCGCCTGCGTGGTGCCGAAGGGCGCTTGGTGCCCTTGTCAGAATTGGTGAGCGTGAGCATGGAGCAGCGCGAACAGGATATCTATCATAAGAATTTGTTGCCGGTGATTTATGTAGTGGCCGACGTGGCCGGTGCGGTGGAAAGCCCAGTGTACGCGATCCTCGCGATGAATGAGGAAATCGCCAAGCTCGATGCCAGTGCCTTTGGTGGCACCACTGGTGGCGTGCGCTTGTTCAATGCCGCGCAACCAGCATCGGTTGCTGAGCCTGCCATCAAGTGGGACGGCGAATGGCATATCACGATCGAAGTGTTCCGTGATCTCGGCATCGCTTTTGCCATCGTGTTGGTGCTGATCTACCTGTTGATGGTTGGTTGGTTCCGCAGCTTTGTCACGCCGGTGATCGTGATGGTGGCGATTCCCTTCTCGCTGGTCGGCATCATGCCGGCGCATGGCGCGATGGGGGCCTTCTTCACGGCTACCTCAATGATCGGCTTCATGGCCGGTGCCGGTATCGTGGTCCGCAACTCGATCATCTTGGTCGACTTCATCGAGTTGCGACGTCGTGAGGGAATGCCGCTCGACAAGGCAGTGGTCGATGCCGGTGCGGTTCGTTTCCGCCCGATGTTACTCACTGCGCTGGCGGTGGTGGTGGGCGCAGCGGTGATCTTGGCCGACCCCATCTTCCAGGGCCTCGCGATTTCGCTCATGGCCGGTGAAATTGCCTCGCTGTTCATCTCGCGGATGGCCGTGCCGGTCTTGTACCATCTGGTGCACGCACGGGGCGAGCGGAAGCAGGCCTGAGGCAGCGGTGGGTTTGGGTCTTGGCTTGGGGACCTGGGGCCCTGGGCCGCCAGAAGCAGGTTTAGGCGCGGGGCTGCGAACCAGTACCCCGCGCCCAATTACCCCTGCTGCGGCATTTGGCTGTCCCTACGATCCAAGCGCCATCAGGCGCGTACCAGGACCCAGGACCCGCCTTCCATGCGTTAGGCATTCCCGCCCCCAGCACGCAAGCCGGCCCGCTCCGCCCATGGACTTGAGGTCACGCTTGTCCATGCTCGTAGCCCCATGCGTTACTTTGCCGGCCTTCTCCTGCTTGTCCCCCTGACTCTTGCCGCTGCTCAGCCGATCGCTAATGGCGGCGGCGCTGAGGATGGCTGGATCTCCCATCTGGGAATCCTACTCGGCGCGCGCAGCATGACGGATGGCGCCTGGAACAGCGCCGATACGCAACTCGGTGTCGGTTTCATGTATGACATTCGCGACGACGGCGCGGTGCCTGGGGTGTGTCCGGTGGGCTTGGAGTTGGGCTTTATGTTCAACAACAGCGACGAGGAAAGTTGGAAGGTTCAGGGCTACGAGGTCTCGGTTGGCGCGCAGTACCCCTGGGTGCTGAGCCGTGATCACGAACTGTTTGCCAGCGTCGGTGGCCTAGTCACCACGATCAACCTGGTGAATCGCAACGCCGATTACAAAGAGCGCGACACGACTTTCGGTGCCTACCTGCGCGCCGGCTACCGCTGGACCTTCAATGAAGAGTGGGCGCTTTCGGCTGAAGGCCGCGGCAGCTTGACCGGCAACCTTGATTTCCCCAATGGCGAGGAGGCCACCGCGAGTGCCCTCGGCGCCTTTCTCGGCTTCGCCTACCGGATGTGATGATGCGTACTGCTGTGTTTGCCTGGGCCGCGTTTGCCTGGGCCGCGTTTGCCCTGTTTGCGTTAACGGGCTGTGGTGGCAGCGGTGCTCCGCTGAACATCATACCGCCGCCACCGTCGATTGGCTGGAGTGGCCCGAGTGATTTCGGCACCGTGGCGGTTGATGACAGCGAGATCAGCCAGTTTCGCATCAGCAACAATGGCAAGGCCACCTTGGTGGTGCCTGTTGGGGGCTACCGTATTAGTGGTCCAGCGGCGGAAGATTTTTCCGTCAGTGCTAGCGCTCTGTGGCTGGGTTCGGGTGGGAGTCAGACGGTTGCGATTGTGTTTGCACCGAGCGCTACCGGCCTGCGTGAGGCAACACTCACCATTACCCCAGAGGCACCCGCTGAGATGGTGCAGGTACCCCTGCGCGGTATCGGTGTCCTCGCTGGCCCGTTGAGCCTGCTGGGCACTGATGGCAGCACGATTGCCAAAGGTTCGCTGACGCCGTCGGTGGCAGCGGGCACCGATTTCGGTGAGGCGTCGGTAGCTCTGGCAACAATCGATACTTACCCGACGCGACTCTTCACCGTGGTAAATGACGACGACCGCGTGGTCACGGTCAGTGGCCTTCAGGCCGTGACCATGGCGGCTGGTGGTTCCTTCGTAGCGATGGGTGCCAGCCCCTTCCCCTTAGTGTTGGCGGCCAATGGCGGCAGCGCTTCGTTTGAGATCGGCTTCATCCCAACTGAGGCGACGGCGGTGAGCTGGGATCTTGCTCTGATCAGCGATCACCGCGTAACCAGCAGCTATCGTTTCCGCGTAACGGGAACCGGTATCGAAACTGGCGTTGAGACTGAGGCGGTCACCAATGCTGGACGCACCACCTTGACCGACGGTGCGAGTTTCGATCTCGGCGCGGTCGTACGTGAGAGCACCCGCACTCAGGAGTTTGCGTTCGTCAATTTGAGTGCCGATACCGTGAGCCTGGGTGGCACGGCGGTCGACTTCAGCGGCGATGATGCTGATGTTTTCTCGCTGGTGCAGTCGCCTGCGACGAGCCTGAATACCGGGCAAGAGGGCCTGTTTACCATCGGCATCAGTCCTAGCGTTGACAGCCCAGCGACTTTAGCGGCGATCATGACCCTGCGTTGGAGTACCGGCGGCCAAGACTACGAGCGCGCGGTCACCCTCAGTGCCACCGTTATCGAGCCAGACCTGCGGGTGGCTGACGATGACGGTAATCCAGTGGCCAGTGGCAGCACAACCGCCAGCGCAGTCAACAGTACCGATCTCGGCGTCGCAACGGTGGGTGCGAGCATTAATCAGGTGTTTGAACTCAGCAATTCGTCGGCCGGGAAAACCATCGGCCTGCACGCTGGTGACCCCTCAGGTTTGGTGCAGGTGCTTGGAACGGGGAGCGCTGCGTACGCGGTGACGGCCGATAGCGATCCGGCGCCATTGAGTTTGACGCCCGGCGCTAGTTGGCGTTTCGTGGTGACCTTTACCCCCACCGAGCCGGGCTCGGTGCCAGCAACGGTGCGGATCGCGCCACTCGATGCCGTGGAGCCGGAATACAGCTTCGCAATCAAGGCTCTCGGCAATGGCTCGGTGCCAACCTTGCGCAGCGGCGGGCAAGACCTGGCCATAGATGGCTCGGCCGGCATAGATTTTGGCGCCGTTGATGTGGTGCTGGGTTCGCTGGTAACGGCCACGATCCAAGTTGGCAATAGCGGTAACACGCACCTCGTGTTTGCGGCCACGCCGGCTGAAATATTAGGTGGTGCAAGTGGTGACTTTAGTTTGGGGGGTGACAGCTTGGCTACTCCTATTGCGGCGGGGGCTAGCCGTTCGATCACGGTGACCTTTGATCCCGAGCAACTGGGAAACAAAATCGCGCAGTTGCGCCTAAATATGGCCGATCATGATCCCATCTTGCTGGAACTTAGCGGGAGCGGCGTTGATGGTGATTTGCTGGTGCGGAGCGAAAGTACCAACACCCTGCTGGGCGATGGCGCCACCGCGAGCGTTGCCGATGGCACGGCGTATGAGAATGTCAACCCGGCAGACCCTGACCGCTACTTCCAGTTTATTCAGACGAATGCGAGCAGCAGCACGCGACTATATCTTGGAGATCTTGGTGCGCCGACCATCACGGGGCACGAGACTGCTGATCTCAATGTGGTGGTAGCGACCTACGATACTGGCAGCGGCAATGTGCAGCTGGTATACGTCCTTGGTACGGCGGCCGATCCGGAGGAGTTCCGATCTGGCGACCAAGTCGCATTCATCGGTGGGAGTAACGATGCGGTAGATGCGACGGTGACTGGAGCCCAGCCAGATCTTGGTTTGGCCAGTCTCACGGTGGATGCGGGTCTTGTGGATTCACCCCAGGTGATCAGCAGCGTCGATTTTGCCAGCGGCAGCGTTGCATTCCCGGCCGACACTGACTTGTCTCCATTTGCGGCGGATGACCTATTGGTCCTCAATACGGCGGAGGATGCCTGGGCCTTTGTGGTGACTTCGGTTGATGACGGCGCCGATACCGTTGCCGTTACCCCTGTCGACAGTGCTCCGGTAGATGGATCGTATGGCGGTCAGATTATTGCTCGTCAGCAGGCTCGTTTCACCAAGGTCGATTTCCTGGTCACGGGTAGCCAGATCAGCAGTCGTGAACCCGGTCAGAGCTATACCTTGACCGTTACCCTGCGCCCGCGTGCCAGCGTCGGCCGGCGCGGTGGCACGTCCGGTTCGCACGAGGTGGAGCTTCACATCCCGAATAACGATACCAGTACGCGTGATGTGCCGACGGACAGCGGTGAGACCCCGATGTTTGACATAACGCTGGGTGCCCATTTGGGCGCGGAGCCAACAAACAATTAGAGACTGGGCAGGCTGCTGGCGTTCTCAGCCTGCCTGGGGCCTCATCGCTGGGGGAGCTTCTCTGGCTTGCAGAGGTGGCGTGGGCGGTCGCACACGCGCAGGCATTTCCGGCACATGAACTTGGGCTCGGCGACCATGGCGCTGAGTTGGTCCCAGAGTTTCTCGCGCTGGTCTTTTTTGACGTCGCACAGTTTGCCGATTGCCATGTAGTTCTTGTGTCACGCTCGGGTGTCTGGTCAACCAGCCAAATGGACGAACAAGTCATCAAGGGTTGGCTTGCGCACCTCGTAGGGCACCTGATCGCAGGCTGTTGCGAAGCCGGCGAGTTGCGGCCCGCTCAGTGGCAGGTGATGTTCGCCGAGGATCGGCGTCGGCAGGTGGAGGCCCTCGCTGTCGAGCCAGGATTGCAGGCAGGGCTCGATCCGGTCTCGTGCTACCACCACCACATGCTCGCCGACCAAGTCACCGAGTACCGTCTGTGGACTGTCATCGGCCAGTACTTGGCCCAGCCGTAACACCACCATGCGGTCGGCTAGGCGCTCGGCCTCGTCCATGTAGTGCGTGGTGAGCACAATGCCGAGGCCATCGCGCCGCAGTTCGCTGATCAGCTCCCACAGCGCCATGCGTGCCTGCGGGTCGAGGCCGGTGGTGGGCTCGTCGAGAAACAGCACGCGGGGCCGGTGCACCAGGGCGCGCGCGATCATCAGGCGCCGCTTATAGCCACCAGACAGTTGCAGCGGGGTATGGTCGGCGAAGGGCTCAAGGCGAAAGCTTGGGAGCAATTCGGCGTAGCGTTCCGGGAGTCACTCCACCTTTGGTCGTTAGTTACCGGCACTCACTTCCAGGTTTTGTCGCACGGTGAAGTCGGAATCGAAGGTGTCTTCCTGGGTGCACACACCGATGTGGCGCTTGGCGCTCGAGACATCCATGCCCAGGTCGGTGCCGTCAAAATGGATTGCGCCGGCATCGGGTTTGAGAAAACCGTACAGCATCCGCAGCGTAGTCGTTTTGCCGGCGCCGTTGGGCCCAAGCAAACCGAGGACCTGTCCCGCCTCGACGTGCAAGCTCACGCCATCCACAACCTTGTTGCCACCGAGGTGCTTGACCAGTCCGTGCGCTTCGAGCAGAGCCATCTGAGGAGTCTTTTCTGGAGTGCTGTGAGTTCTGGCGTGCGAGCTTCGAGTGGAGGTGTCGCAACGCCAGGGATTTGGCGCGCCGGCGCGAGCCTGGAAAATTCACACTCTCACTGCGTTCGTCGAGCATAGTGTGAAATTTCCAGGCAAGACTCTCACATCGAGGGGCTCCGCCCCTCGGACCTCAGC
>JAQIBG010000366.1 GCA_027859175.1 Planctomycetota bacterium
CCTTTCATCTCAGTAAGCGGTATAAGGTGGCGTTTGGGGTGGCACCGAGTGTGCATCGTTGAGCGGGTTCCTGATTCCTGCCACCGTCCACTCGCCACACCTGCACCTCTGACAGATCCAGGCCGAAGTCGTCGCCGAGCATGCCGACGCGCCATTCGGGGGTCAGGGCTCCGTCTTGCTCAAGCTGCACCGGTATGCTGACGAACTGCCAGTCGAGGTTTGGCTTGAGCTCGCGCTTGATCAATTCGGTGCCGCCCTGCTTGATCATCACCGTGGCGGTGCCGCGGCAGCGATACCGGAAGCGCCGATAGCTCTGCCCCTTCTTGCCCGCAACCGCGTTTTTGCGGAACAACATCAACGCCGGGGCGCCTTCGATGTTGGCCAGGCGGATAAAGCGGGTGCCATCTGGATCAGCGCGGCCACTGATCTCAATCACCGCTTCCTTTTGCCACGCCCCATAGGCCCACTTGCTGAAGGGCATCTGGCCCTCGCTTGCGATGGTATTCCAGCCCTTGTTGCGCTTGGTGAAGTCACCGCTCGCGGGGATATCCAAGTCGAGCAGGTTGGGCGCTGGCGACGCGATACTGATCGCAAACACCATCGGCACCTCGCTCACGCGATGCGAGCGCACCACAATCGACTCGACCACACGATCCGGCCGCGGGTTGACCCAGAACTGGGCAAACAGATTGATCCGCTTCTCTTCCAGACGCCACGACGGCGGCACCATGCTGTTGCCGAGCCAATCGCCCACATCCACGTTAGAACGCAGCTGAACCTTTTCGCAGAAGGCGCTGGTATCTGCGCCCGCCGTCAATGCGGCGTAGCCCGCATAGCGCACCTCATACTCCCAGGCCGCGGTGCCATCCTTCCAGCCCAGGTAGCCCGCAGCCTGCAAGAAACCCAAACCATCGACCGTGCGCCCCACCGGGATCGGCTCGGTTTCAGGCGGCTGATTGGTCAGCTTCTTGGCACCAGCCAATACGATGGCGCGCTGCTCAGGGATATCGAAGCGGATACCACCAGCAAGGTAGGCCCCGGGCGCAATGGCCCGCGCGTCGTAGTTGGGACCGATGTCAATCCAGCCGGTGCCATCATTGGGCTCGGCATCAATGAACTCGCGATTGAAGGCGCCGCTGATATCCAAGGGGGTCAATACGTAGCCCGCCACGGTGGTGTCTTTCGGCGGTTCGGGCAGCTTGCACCGCGCACCCAGATTGAGCAGCAGGGTGCGCATCATACCCGAACCAATGCGCCGCGCATCGAAGCCCCAGTAGGCCCGGGTCTTGCGGTCTACCTCGGCCCAGCGCGCATTGCACAGCACCACTTGGCCGGCCTCGATGTCTTGCACCGCCAAGGCTGGTGGCCAGGTCAGCGCGCGGCCGGCCGTGGGCACCACGTAGTCACGGATCAGGTCTTGCGGATTCGGCGTCGGTCGGATGAACCGCTCCCACGCTGTATACGCCAAACTGTTGTACATCATGTCACCATCACCGATGCCCTGCAGCAAAGGGTCATCAGTAATTTTCACCGAGCGACAGCTGAACAATCTACCGCGCAGCGGCTTGTCTCCGAGCAGTTGCCCGAGCCACGCATCGCTGTTGTTGGCCATGCCGGTAATCAACACACGGCCACCACCAGCTACATAGGTGCGCACGATGGCGGCATCACCGGCGCCCTTGCCCAAATCGCCAATGATCAAGAGATCAAGCGCCGGCAAGGCAGCGGGCATGGTATCGACGAAGTCGGCCTGCACGCCAAGGTCATCACGCAAGGCCTCCACATTCGGGCCAGACCCCACCACCAAGACCTTGGCCGCCGGAGCCGGTGCCGTGCCGGCATAGCGCAGCAGATTCGCCATCAGGCGTGCTGGCGCCGGATCGGCCACCACCACCTGCGGCGTCATGGCAAGTTGACTGACAATGAAGCGACCAGCCCCAAACGGGAACTCAACCAGGTCATGACTCTCCGGCGGATGCCCCACAGCAGCGCGCGCACGCTGCCATGCTTGCCCGGCCGCACATGTTTTCCGGCACGCACCAAACCCTTGGCGCCCCAGTCGGCGCAGTCGGCTTCAATCAAACCGTGCATGACCGGATGCCCATTGGCCACCGGGATAACGATATTCGCCTTACCCTCGCTCTGACCGGTCAAGCTCAAGGGCACCGGTAGCCAATCCAAATCGTCTTGCTGCGCCAATACCACCACGGTGGCACCTGCTTTGGCACGGTCGCGCAAGGACAGCGCCGCCTTGGTGAGCTCGACGCCGGCAACGCCACTATCAACCACGATGATGCCAGCGGCACTCGCACCAAGCTCGGCCGGCGTCACCATCTCGGCACTGCCACCAAGCGCCTCGACCAAGGCCAAAGCGGTGCCATCGCCAGGCACAATCGCGATTGCGGTATCGCCAAGAGCGCCGGCGAAGTCACGCGGGAACACTTCCCAGCGTTGTTGCACCGCGTTACCAGGCTGGTCACCGATACGCGAGCGCAGCTCAACGCGATGCTGCGTCGGCGCGCTCGCAGTGAACGCAGGCACGGTGGCCGCCACAATCTCAACTCGCCCTGCGGCAGGCTGACCTCGCCCGACCACAACACGCGCGCGCCGTCATCGAGGTCTACCAGATTAAGCGCCACCGAACCCGCGGCCCCTGAATCATTGGCGACCACAAAGCGCACCGCCACCGGCTCACCCGACCACACGCGGCGACGGAATCGATGCACTTCATCGCCGGCATAGCCATCGTGGAAGTCGGCGAAAATCGGTGCCAAGTGGCGCCAGGTGAACCCAGAGCCCAAGCTCACATACATCGCGATGCCGTGCTCGCGATACTTGCGATAGTCGGCCTCGCATTGTTCAAACAGCGGATCTTGATCGGTCGCCATGTTGGCCCACGACGGCCGCGACGAACGAATCGGTCCTGGCTTGGCCACTTCCGATCCGGCCCAGAAGGTGCCCGAGGTGGGATAGCGATTCCAGCTGAACTCACCGGTGATAACCGGCTTCACCGGCTTGCCCTGTTCGGCGCGTTTCGCAACAAGGCCCTTCCAGCCTCGCCCTTCGCGCCAAGCGTGACCAATATTCATGTAGTGGACATCAATCAGGTCCGCCGCGCCGTCCGGATCGCCACCACCATCGGTTTTGGTCAAACGGGTGGGGTCAAATGCTTTGGCCGCACGCAGCACACCACCAATCATCTTCTGGACCTCGGGCGCATTAAACGGCCCGTGGAACATTTCGTTGCCGTAGTTGTGGGTGATGATCGACGGATGGTTATAGTGTTCGGCAATATAGCTGATGATGTGGTTTTTGAAATTCTTGTGGGCAGCAGGATCGCGCACCCGGAACAGCGGCTGACCATTGCACCACGGCAAGGAGTTGGTGCCGCCGAAAATGCCAATCTCGTCGCACATCGCCCAATGCCAGGCCGGCACTTGGGCGATATTATCGCGCGTGATCAGCACGCCCTTCGAGCGGATGTCGCGCAGGAAAGCCGCGCTGTTGTCAGCGTCAACCATGCCGAGGGCGTAGGTCAAACCCTGATCATGACGCCCGGGCACATGGATCACCTCACCATTGAGCACGATGTGGTCGCCATCGGTGCGCACTTCACGAAAGCCGAAGCGCTCACGGTGGCTATCGAGCACCACACTGCGCGCACTGATCTCTCCAGTCTCGTGCATCGTTCGGATATAGGTCTGGAAACTGCGCTGCGGCGCCACGCCGATGATTGCCACCTGGTCACGGATGTGCATCAAGGAGCCACCGAGTGGGCCAGCCGCGCACGGCCCCCACCAAGCCCGTCACAAGGATCCGCGAACGCCAATCACCCCGGGAGGGACGCCAAGCGCACGCTTGAACACGCGCCGGAAGTGGCGCAGGTCGGCGTAGCCCAAGGCCGCCGCCGTGCCGGCCACGGTCATGCCACGATCACGCAGCAAATGCTCGGCGTGGCGCATCCGCGCCTCGGTCAGCACCTCAATCAAGCGCCGCCCCGTATGCCGCCGCGCCAACAAGCTCAGGTGGCCTGGCGACATGCCACAGGCCGCCGCCACACTGGCCCGACTCAAGGCTTGATGCACGTAGGTCTCCAGATGCGCCCGCACCCGCAACCACGCCGCATCGGTGCTGGCTTCGTCGTGAACGAGCGCCGGCCGACAAGCCTGCACCAGCACCGCGCGCGCTAGGTGGGCCAGCACCGCGTGGTCGGCACTCGCCAACAGGGCCGCCAGACCGTGCTCCAGCACCACGTCGGCCTCGCGTGCGCGCACCACGGCGCGGTAATCACCCCCCACCATCGGGCCACTAGCGCGACGACCGAACACGCGGATCCGGTCGGGCGCAATAATCACACTGCCATAACGGCGCTGCCCGCGCGGCACCGCCACATGCCAACTGCCGGGTCGATAGATGACGAAATCACCCGGCCGCAAGGCCAAGTCACCCTCACGATGGCGCACAATATGCGAACCCGACACACTGATCATCACCTTGGGGTGATAGTTGTATGTGGCGTCTTTTGGCGGGTCGGATGGCTCCACCACCGCTCGCAAGGCGCCGCCCTTGGCGAGCCCCTGGTGGATCATCGCCAAGGGGTTGATTTCACTCATACGATGACATTTATACCCCCCTTATGACAAAGGGCCACCTTGTCTGACCGGCCCCACTTGGGCATGATTGAGCCCATGAGCACCCGACGCCCCAACATCATCTGGATCTTTGGCGACCAACACCGGGCCCAGGCCTGCGGCTACGCCGGCGACCCCAACGCGCACACGCCCACCCTCGACGCCCTGGCCGGCCAGGGCCTGAGCTTCAGCAACGCGGTGGCGGGCTGCCCCTGGTGCACCCCGTTTCGCGGCGCCCTGCTGACCAGCCGCTACGTGCACCAAACGGTACAACGCACCCCGCAACGGCTCGACCCAAGCCTGCCGACCGTGGCCGACGCCTTCAACCAGGCCGGCTACCACACCTACTACCTGGGCAAATGGCACCTCGATGGCAATCGCGCCAACGACAGCGGTGTGGACTCGCGGGTCTCAATCGTACCCTCCGAGCGCCGCGGCCGCTTCCAGCGCTGGGAAGGCTTTGAAAATTCCAATCACCACTTCCGCTCGGTGCTCCACGGCGGCGAGGGCGCCGCGGCCTGGCAGGAACAACTGCCAGGTTATGAAACCGACTGCCTGACCGACCGCCTCCTAAACTACCTCGACGAACGCGCGCAAACGCCCGACGACCCCTTCTTCGCCATCTGCTCGATCACGCCGCCGCATGATCCCTACGTGGCGCCACGCGAGTACATGCAGCGCTACACCCCCGGCCAGATGCAGCTGCGCCCCAATGTGCCCCCTATCCCACGGATTCAGGAGCAGGCCCAGCGTCAGTTGGCCGGCTACTACGCCGCCATTGAGAACCTCGATTACAATGTGGGCCGCGTGTGGGACCGCCTCGCCGAGCTCAAGCTGCAAGAAGACACCTACGTGTTCTTCTTTGCCGACCACGGCGACATGCACGGCAGCCACGGCCATTGGCACAAGTCGAGCCCCTGGGAAGAATCGATCCGCATCCCCTGCGTGGTGGCCGGCGGCCGCCTCAGCATCAATACCTCGCGCCGCAGCGACGCGCCGATCAATCACGTCGACTATGCCCCAACCAGCCTCGGCCTGTGCGGCATTCCGGTGCCAACCAGCATGGCCGGAACCGACTTCTCGGCCCATATCCACAACCGCAACGATGGCACCCAACCGGCGCGCGATGCCGAACCCAGCAGCGCCTATATCCAGCAATGCGTGCGCAAAAACTTTGGCGGCTGCAACGATCGCACCTGGCGCGGCATCCGCACCCGTGATGGCTGGAAGTACGTGTGCCTTGAAGGCCAACCCTTGCTGATGGTCAACCTGAATGAAGACCCGTACGAACTCGAGAACCTCGCGTATCGGCCAGAGGCCAAGGCCAAGCGCGCCGAGCTCAGCGCCGAACTGCAAGCCTGGATTGAGCGCACCGACGACAGCTTTGTGCTTCCGGAGATCTAGCGCGTCACTGGTTACGGACTGGGGTGCTGGACCTGCGGGTCCTGGGTCCTGGCACGCGCCGTGCGGCGCTTGGGTTGTGGGGACAGCCGGTTGACCCCGAAACCTAGCGCGGAACAGGAACACGCGGGAGGGACTCGGCGCGGCCGTGCATTGTGCGCAGGGCTCGCGGCGCTTAGCCTAGCAGCATGCAGCACCGCCGGGCCCTCGCCGCCGTTCAGATCTTCGGCATCTTCATTGCTTCGATCTTTGGTCTGATTGGCCTCACCATGCTGGTCACCCTGTGGGGCATCTCGGGCTTTGGCTCGCCACCGCTGATCTTCAAGCTGTTCGGCAGCTTCATCTGCCTGGCCTTCATTGGCGTGAGCGCCTTCATCGCGATCGGCGCCCTGCGCGGGCCCGTGCTGCTGCGTCGCGCGCAGCAGGCCAACCGCAGTGCCGCGCAAACGCAGGGCACGCCGGCGCACCGTAGCCCAGCCGGTACGGCAGCCAGCGCCCCCGCTAGCAACGATTGCCTCGGCTGCCCCAACTGCGGCGCGGCTGTCACCAGCGACGACGAGATCTCACCGTCGGGCGACGTGAAGTGCCGCCACTGCACCAGTTGGTTCAACGTGCGAGCGCGCTCAACTCCGCGCTAGCGAACCCGCAAGCTGAGCAATTCACAGGCGTCTAAATCAAGCGTGATGCGGCCCGCGCGCACCGGCACCGCGTCGCCACCAACGGCCGTCTCCACCGCTCGGACACCCTTGGGCAGGCGCACGCGCAGGCCCTTCTTGGCGGCAAAGCCACTGTTGATCACCGCCAGCCAGGTGCCCTGGTCGCCAGCGTCAATGCGCCGCAGCACCACCTCTGAGTCGCGCGTGGCCTCGGGCACCGTGACCATCGGCAGGGCCGGCAAGGCCAGGAAATTCAAGTTAAAGCGGCGTGCCTCGGCGGCGTAGCCGCGATTGAAACTATTGCCGGCCAGATAGCCGATATAGCGCGGATTGCCATTCGCCAGCGCCAGCACCTCGCTCGCCATAGACGCCGGGCCCGCGCGCTCGACATCGGCCACGAAGTAACCAAGCAACTCCTGCTTGCCGGCACTCATCTCATTTTCATTGAGACTGTAGTGGCGCACCATCGCCAAGCCGGTCGGGAAGGTGAAGTCGGCCAGGGCCTGCGGATCAGCCACGGTGTAGCGTCGGTTGAAGCTGTAGGTCAAGGCCACGCCTTCGGCCGCACGATAGGTTTCCGGATCGTTGCGCGGGCAGGCGTGCTGCCACTCCCACTTGCCCCACGTGCCACGCTCACGCAACAGGGCATTGCGATACATGCCCTTGCTGAGCACATCGGCGTACGACACCGCACCGATGCCCGCAAAACGCTTGGCGCGATACGTCTCGGCACCGAGCACGGTCTGCCACGCGGGCACATCATCGGTGACCACCGCCGTGCGCAGGCCGGTCACATTTCCGGGCAGCGACAAGCCTGGCTCAGACGCATCTGCAGTATACAGCACCACGGCCTCATCACCTATGGCGCTGCGCAGGTAATCGCGCTGCGCCTCAAGCCACTCGCGCCGCTTGCCAAACCACCACGTATAATAGCGATCCAACAATGCGCGATCAGCACGCAACTGCTCGCGACTGACCGCGGTGTCTTGATTCGCTTCGCTGGCAAAGCGCGCCAGGTTGGCGTCATTGAAACTGATCGGGTTGGCCTCAGGCCGCGGCCGGAACCAAGCGCCCAGAAAGTCGACCTTGTCGGCGTAGCGACCCACCGTCAAACGCAGCACCTGCTGCGCATCGGCACTAAAATCGGGGTCAGCCAGATCGGCATTGGTTTTGTGGCACCAAGTGATGTGGGTGTAATCTTGCTCGCCGCTGAGCGCGCGACAGCGACGCTGACTCCCGATGGCCAGCGCCTTGTTCTGCCCAACCGAACCGGCGTACTCATAGTACGGCAACACCGACAAGCGATGCCTGGCCACGCGCTCGAGAATCCGCTGCCACCGATCGGGCACCGACGAGGCATTATACCAGGCGCTACCGCCACCAACCGAACTCGCATCCCAGCCCTGATTATGTCCGAACTCGAGCAGGTCTTTGCTAAAAGTATCCATGCCGAGAAAACCCATCAGCTTCATTTTATACTCGTACCAATCGACCGGATCGGTCACCCCGCGCAGCTTCGGGTCCTTCTCGCTAGCCTTGTGACCCATCGCCACGACGCCGTCTGCCATTTCCTCACGCCAAAACAGATGCCGGCGCGGCAAGCCCTCACTCGGCCACGGAATCTGAGTTGCCAGCGCGGCTTCGTCTTCCACCTCGTATAACCGAATCCGGGCCGCAGCGGGGCCAGCGCTCAACGGATGCATCGCGCCTTCACCCTGCGCGATCACCACCCAGAAGCCGTCGGCTGGCAGCAAAGGCCGCTCGCTGCGGCCACGCGGCTTATTCAACTCGGGGAAACGATCGTGCAGCCAGAACAACTGGGTCCACACGCGCGTGTCGCCACTCAGCGGCACCTGCAAAGACTCGACATTATGGTTGGTGTAACGGCCCTTGAGAATGTCACCAACGCTCGCGCCGGTGTGGATACCGCGCATCGTCTCGCAACCCCAGTTGCCGATGAACATGCTGCGCGGCGCGTCTTCGGGCACGTCCACCGCGAGAACGTATGCCGCACCGGGCTTCAGGCCGAGGCCGCCACCGATGCGATACGCGAAGTAGGAAGGCTCAGCCAAGCCGGTTGGCAGCACGCGGTGCGGGCTGTCGAGCAGGCGCACCACCTGACTGCTGTCGGCCGGATGCTCAGCAAAGGGCACGCTAGCCGGCTCACCACAGTTGATCTCCTGGACCAAACGCAGTTCGCCAAACACGCCATCAAGCTCAGCGGCACTAAGCCCGCTCAGAGACACGCTCAGGACACACAACACTAGCACAATAGGCATCAGCAGCACTCCACGGGGCTTATCCCATCTTGTGGCCGCAAGCTCCAAGGGGGACAGGCAATCGCAGCGGAGTCTCAGATAGCACTCATTCAGCACCAAGCGCGTGGCGACGCAGGAAGGCCGTCACCGCCGCGGCCAAAGCTGGCGCCTCGGCCGCCACATCCGGATGCTGGAAATGCCCCATCGAACTGATGAACACATCGGTGGGCCCAGCCAAGCTGTTGACGACGGCAAACTGCCCCGGCGGCGGCACCGAGGGGTCAAACAAAGCCGCCGCAGCCAGCACCGGTACGGTGATCCGGGTGGCCGCCGTGGCGGCATCGTAATACGCCAGCACCTCCAACACCTCGGGATGGGCGCGGTAATAGGCCTGCACCGCTTCGGCGCTCCCGGTGCTCACGCAGCGCGCCCGCAAGGCCTGATCACCGAAGGTGGGCACATCGAGATGCGCCGCCACGTAACGCTCGCACCAGGGCAGCATGAGAGCACCAAGACCCCCGCCAAAGCTGCCGCCGGCATAGACCAAACGCCCAGCCAGCCGCGGATAGCGGTCGAGCAGAATCCGACTGCAGGTCCACAGCTCCGCAACGCAGCCTCGGATCACGTAGTCATCGCGCGACGCGATGCCGTGAACCACGTGCCCACTGGCATGGTTGGGTATGTCGTCCATCGCCGAGATATCGAAGCCGCGCGCGACTGGGTACATGCGGACCACGTCGTCGCGCCCGGTCAAGGCCTGGCGCCCAATATCGCAGCCATCACGACCACCATAGCCATGGCCGATCACGCACCCCATCACCAGCGCCTGCGCTGGCTCAACCAACCACGCCCAACTGGTGCGCTCGCCCCAACTCTGATACGACACACGGTACACCCGGCGCCCAGCCGCCGCTGCGGCCTGATCGTCATGAAGTTCGTAACGCAGCGGGATCGCTTCGTTGCTGCGATAGGTCGCCTGCCAGAACGCATCGAAGTCAGCCGGTGGGCTGGCCGGGGCGCGACACGCGAGCAGGGCGTCGCGGTCGTAGCCCTGGGTTGGATCGAAGGGAAAGTCGTGGCCCCAGCGGGGCCGCTGGCCCTCATGGATGATCTGCATCACCGCCAGCAGAACAGGCCGGCCCAGTGGGTAAAGCCCGCCCAGGCCAAGGCTCCAGGCAACTGAGGCCGCAGTCAGATAACGAGAAACGCCCGGGTCGACAGACCCAGGCGTTTCAGCAATGCACAGCGCTAGCGCGACCAGCGCGCTAGAACATCAGCGAGCTAGGCTGCTTGACGCGCCTTCTTGGCGGTGATGTGACGAGCCTTCATCAGCTTCACACGCTTCGGCCTGCCGGCGGCAATACGGCGCTGGTTGCGCACCACAGCACGACCACCACGGGTCTGCTTACGGGTAAGAAAACCCGTCTTTTTGCGGTGCTTGGCGGCGCTCTTGCGAATCTTGACCTTCATGGCCCGCTCCTTCGATTGGGGCGCGGCAGAATAGGCCCAGGGTTCAGCTGTCAAGGCCACAGTGCGGTTCGAGCGGCTCAACGCGCCTCGCTGCCCGCCTCACAGCCGGCCTGCGGGGGGCTGAAGGGGGGTCCGCAGCCCCCCTGGGTAATGAGTCGCCTCAAGAAAACCTTGGAGAATGGCGACTGCAAGGAGCCCACGGTTTGCTTGAGATGAGCAGGTCGGTGTCTGTCACCAGCCTGCCGGGGCCCGCCCCTCACCAAACGAACCCAGGGTCTGTCTTGACTAGGGTTTGTTTGGTCTCATAGTAGCGCGCATGAGCCTACCTCCTCGTCAAGAATGCATCCTGCGTTACTTCGCCGACGCCGAAGACCAAGGCCGCCAGGCCAGTCGCGCCGAAGCCGCCAAGGACCTCGGCTACGCCTTCCCCTCGGCAGTCAGCAAGCACATCGAAGCCCTGGTTCGCAAGGGTCTGGTTGAGGCTGACCGCGAGAAGAAGCGCAACGTGCGCCTCACCGAACTCGGCTGGGAAGGGATCGGCCGCTGCCCAGCCGCCCTCGGCGTGCCGGTTATCGGCGCCATTGCCGCCGGTAGCCCGATTCTCGCCACCGAGAACCACGGCGACTACCTTAACGACATCACCCCCCAGCCGGGCCGCTTTGCCCTCAAGGTGCGCGGTGACTCGATGATCGACGCCGGCATCCTCGATGGCGACCTCGCGGTGATCGACCATGGCGACGAGGTGCCCGATGGCCGCATTGGCGCCGTGATCGTTGACGAAGAAGCCACCCTCAAGCGGGTGCGCTATCGCCGCTCTGAACTCATCCTCGAACCGGCTAATCAGGCCTACGAACCCATTGTGGTTGACCGCAAGCGCGCCGTTGGCGGCGTGCAGGTGGTTGGCCCGCTGCGCTTTATCTACCGCGCCGTGCACTAAGCCGGCTGCCCCAGCAGACCCCAGCGGTCTGCTCCATTCCGCCCCTTGTTCCTCGATGACGGACGCCAGCATGCGTGCCGTGCGGGACCGGTGCGGCCTGATGGGCGCGACCACTCACCCAAAAACACCGCTAAGGACACCGCACCATGCCTGCCACCGCCGACAAGCCCGCCCCCGAGGCGGCCCCCATCAACGGAGCCAAGACCACCGTGCCCGCCAAGACTGACGCCGCCGCCACCAAAACAGATGTCGCCAAAACAGATGTCGCCAAAAAGGCCGACAAGCCCGTCATCGACCCGGCCAAGCAAAAGGCCCTCGATGCCGCGCTCGACCAAATCGACAAGGCCTTTGGCAAGGGCAGCATCATGCGCCTCGGCCAAGTTGGTAAGGTTGAGGTGGGCGTCATCCCCACCGGTTCGGTCAGCCTCGACCTGGCGATCGGCATCGGCGGCGTACCGCGCGGCCGCATCTGTGAAATCTACGGCCCTGAAAGCTCGGGTAAAACCACCCTGGCCCTGTCGATTGCCGCTCAGGCGCAACGCGGCGGCGGCGTAGTTGCCTTTATCGACGCCGAACACGCGCTCGACCCCAGCTACGCCGAGAAGATCGGCGTCAATCTGGACGACCTGCTGGTCTCGCAGCCCAACTACGGTGAACAGGCCCTCGAGATCTGCGACCTGCTGGTGCGCTCCAACGGTGTGGACCTGGTGATCGTTGACTCGGTCGCGGCCCTGGTGCCCAAGGCCGAACTCGACGGCGAGATGGAAGACAACCAAGTTGGCCTGCAAGCCCGCATGATGTCGAAGGCGATGCGCAAGATCACCGGCGGTTGCAACAACAGCCGGACCACCGTGGTGTTCATC